>JAZDMJ010000030.1:0-21192 GCA_043801115.1 Candidatus Iainarchaeum sp.
CTTCGCAGGGCTATTTTTCGGTAACCGTTCCCGCGAATTGCGGAACCTTGACGGCGAGAGCGAGCGCGGACGGCTATCAATTAGCGGCGGGAATTCCACTCTCCGACGGGGGAAAAATTTCCCTCCAAGAAGTCCAACAGGATTCGGGAACATTGATTGTGAAAATTTTCGACGAGAGCGGAGCCCGAGTGACGGACGTCGACTTTGAAATTTCCATCTTCAACAGCAGCAATACAAAATTGAATTATTTGCACTCTGGAAACAGGGGAGAAGCGGAGTTTCAAAGCGTTCCAGTAGGAACCATTAATGTAAGCGTAACGGACGGCACGGGAAAATACGGACTCGCCCAGCGCAGTACTGTAATTGAAAAAAACAAGGAAAAAAAACTGGACGTTACCGTAAGCAGGAATACGCGCGGAAAACTGAATTTGGAAGTCATTGATATTGAAACAAGGGACAAGATTCCGAACGCGCAGGCGCGCATTTTGGACAGTACGGGAAAAGTAGTGGGAACGAAGGATACGGGAAACGACGCGAACAATCTGGTGTTCGCATTTGTAGATTTGGGAAACTACACACTCCAAGTGGGACACGCGGATTATTTGGCCTACTCGCGCGACTTCAACATTGACGGCACGGGAAACGTTTCCATTACCGCGGAGCTCGCGCAGTGCAAGGACAGTTTGCACAATTGCGGAATTTTAGTCATTACAGTTAAAGATGAGGAGAACAAGAAAGTCGAAAACGCGACTGTCTCCTTGTACGATGCCGGAGGATTTTTGAGCCCGGGCATCCAGCCCCAAAGCACGGATGTAAATGGGATCGCGCGCTTTTCAGACTTGCCCGCGGGAGAATACTATGTCAAAGTATTCAAGTATCCGGCGGAAAAAACAAGTTCAAACTTTACGATAGACCCCAAAGTGGAAAACGCGCAAACCGTCCAACTCACGATTGGAAAGTCGAACATTATCGTCAGCGCGAAGGACCGCGATGGAAAAGCAATTCCCAATGCGAAAATCGAATTCCGCGATGATGCGGGCTTGGAGTGCGGAGCGGGAAAGTGCACGTCGAACGCGGACTCGAACGGAAAAGCGACCATCAAGCTCAAAAGCGACAAAAAAATATACGTCATTGTAACCGCGACGGACTACGTGCAATGGGTTTCTCAACTCTATCAATTACAGCCGAACCAGGACTTGACCATCAATGCCGTATTGGAAAAAACCATTCTGGGAGACACTCCCGAAATTTCCGTCAAATTCTATGAAAATTCCACTTCCACGCATGAGGTGTCCGAATTAAAGTCCGGAAAATCCTACGTTGCGAGAATCGAATTGCGCATTCCCACGGAATTGAACGGAAAAAAGGCGGGCGTGCACTTTCGAACGGGAACGGAAAAATTGGTCGAAAACGATGTCTTGTACATCAAAAGCGTGAATGTGGCGGAAGCGTCTCAGTTGAAGGGAACCACTTTCAATCCTCCAACGGGAGAAAGCGAGGACTTGGATAATCTGACGAATGGGAACGCGAAATGGGTCAATCTTTCGTGGAACAGTGCGGTTCAAGGAATTTACAACATTGAAGTCGAGTTTTACGTTCGAGAAACCGTCGTCGCGGGAACGGAACTAACATTCAATTATAGGGCGTGGGCCGTGAATTCAAGCGGGGAATATGTGCGCGACCCGGACGACGCGGAACTGGGAACTTCCCAAACCACTTCTTCCAAGCAGGAATTGTACGCTTCCACCAAAACTTCGCTCTATTACGCGGGCGTTCCAGCCGACTGCGACGACGACTTTTGCTGGAGCGGGGAAAAAGTGTACGACCAGCAGGAAAGAGTCAACTTGAACGGAACAGGAGACTATACCTTGCGCGCTTCTTCCCCCTACAGCGTGCACTTCGTCATTACGAACAACTCGCAGACCAATTACGGAGAGGGATTTTTGCGCATCATGAACTCGGACAACGAAGGCGTTTCAGAAGCGGATGTTTTGGAAATCCAGAACTATTCGATTACAAACGCGAGCGCGCAAAACTACGCAAATAATTCGTTGAACGATTACAGGATTCCGGACATCAATTTGGGAGACTACGAGAATGGAACGAACCTAATTGTAGACTTGGACTTGGTTCCGAAAAAAGTGGAAAACTCCACTTTGTACATTCAAGTCATTTCTTCGAACGAAGTCGCGTACTCGCGCTCCATTGACTTCAGCGTGCAAAGCGAAAACGAACTCTCTCTAACGATCCAGCCCGAGTTTTTCCCCGCCTTCATCTCGTTTGACGGGAACGCAATTGTGAAAGACGAAGAAGGGTTTGAAGTAAAAGACGCGAGCGTGAAAATTTCCAAAATCCTCGACAATAGCGAAACCGTATTGTCCACGCAGCAAACCGACCAAATGGGAAAAGTTTCCTTTTCCATTCTCGCTTCCACCAATCAAACCATTATCCGCTTTGAAGCAAGCAAGGACAATTATTCTCCCGTAGTAGAAGACAAGCTCATCGACCAGAACGTGATTACATTCGAACCCGAAGAACTGGCCTCTTCGCTGGACCCAAAAGCAACGACGGAAAAAGACATTGATGTAGAGGGAACGAACGAAGTCGCGATTCCGCTCAAGCTGACGGATTCGCTCGTTTCGGGGGATTTTAAAGGCTACTTGGACGAGGGAAAAATGAACAACTACCTCGCGCAATACGAGAACAGTTTGCAGTTTTCTCCTTCCACTTCGCAAGACTTCACCGTCCGCACCGCACTCGCCCTCGGAAAGAACATTTCCAAAACCGAAACCGTTCAAGGAAGAACGTGGCTGCAAGTGAGCAATGCGGAATTGACCAAAGACTGGCAGTTTACCCTTCCTTTGAATGTTACAGTGGGCCCGGGAGGCGCGCCCGAAGACGAGTGCCTCACCCTCTCCATCAGCGAGTGGGACACGACCACGTTGGAAGATACGGCTTCCATTGAATTTTCGATTGCCAACAACTGTCAAGTGTCTGGAAAAGACATTTCCATCCAAAATCTGGCCGCGCAACTGGACTGGAGCTCGAACGTGTTCGGAAACGTGAGCGTCATGCTGTCGGACGGCCAGGGAAAAAGCGCGCAAGAGACTTTGAGAGACAATGACTCCGTTGTGCTGTTTGATTCGCTTTCTCCCGGACAGGAATTGTATGGAATTCTCACATTTGTTCCCAACAGCGGAACTGCGGGAAAAAACGCCAAATTCGAAGTTTCTTTCACCGCAACCACTCCCACTTCTTCGGGAAACGAGGAAATCCAGGCCAACCATTCCATTGACTCGGATATTTTGATCGCGAATTTGCAGCAGTGCCTGCAATTTTCGCCCGATTCTTCGGAAGGAGTGACGATTGCGCGCGGAACGGACGATGCGGAATTTACAGTAGATTCGAGCGAGTGCGGGGATATTGCATTGCAGGTGCGCTTTTGCCAGGACAGCGGAAACACGAACTGCCGGGGCGGAACTTCGGAGGGCGGAATTTATTTCGACTCGGCCCAGCAAGTTACACTGAACGGGGATTCGAAAAATATTAAAATTTCGCGCTCGGACATCGGAGGGTATTACGATATTGTCGTCGAAGCCAAAGCGCCCGGAAAGAATTGGCAAAAAGTGTTGGACTATCCCGTCATTGTAGAGCCCGATACTTCGCAATACTTCTGTCTCGACCGCTATTCGTTTTTGCTGTTGGGCCAGAGCGCGCAAGACTCGGCCACACTCACTTCGGACAGAGTCATCGAACCCGTTGCGGTTACGGCCGACAACTGCGCCTGGAAAGACTTCAGCAAAAACAAAAACTATATGGGAGTAGGACTTGGGTTGGCCGCAGTTGGCTCATGGGTCGCATACATCACTTTTACTGAGGGAACTGGTTTTTTACTCAACACATTGGGTTTCTTTATTTTTGAACATTTTTCTTGGCTAGGCCCAACAATAATAATTATTGGTATCGTGCTCTTCCTCGCCGACTTGTTCGGCTTGTTCGGCGACTGTCACGATGACACGCAAACGAATACGTTGTACGATTACATTGTCAATTTGCCGGGTTCGGGAGATCCGGGCGGGGGAACGGAAAAGTATTTGCCGCCAGACGCGCAAAGCATTGAAATAAAGGATTCGAGCGATATTTCCGTAGCATGGAATTTGGACGTGACCAACTATTACGACAATTCCGGCACGACACAGCAGGACGTGGGAGTTGTCTTCACCAACAATACAGGCATCGAACAAAACGAACCCATTTACGCGGTTGCCGAGTTCAGCGCCACGGAACACATTCACGGAGACGTTGCGCACGGGGGAAACGCGGCCGTCGACTGCGGCAACGGAAACTTTGGAACCTACTGGATTGGAAGCGCGAACAACCAGGGAGACTGTAATCCCGTGTCGGAAAAAACGCGCACGCAAAAAATCCACTTGAAATTTAGAACGAAAGAAACCACGCAGCAGATTCCGCAAGTCGAATTCGACACGTACGCGTGCTCGAGCGGGAACTTGCTGGGAGTGACGGGGCCAGGAGCGAACCCGAACGTGAAATTGAACTGGAACTGGAGCAACCAGGACGGAATAACCAAAGACCAGTGCGACGTTTCCAATCCGAACGCCGTATACTGCGACGCCACTCAATTCAACATTGAATTGGTCAAAAAATTGAAGGATTTGGACGAATTCTTTGTAGCCAACAACTACTTTGCCGGAGTCTGTCCTCCAGACGCGTGGGAAACCGCGCAGGAAGAAACCGACACGCAGAGCAAAACGCATACCGTTGAAGCGGGAAAAGTGGGCGTGAGTTCGTTTTCCAGTTCGTACAGCGGGGGAGACATTACATTCAACTATACAATTGTCAACAATGGAAGCAGCGCAACAACTGTTTCAATGGACGTGAATGTGTACAATTCGAGCTTGAGCGGGGACCAGATTGTGGAAGGAACGGCCGCCAGCAGGAAAAACGAATACGCACTGAACGCGGGAGAGTCCAAAAGCGACAGCGTAACCTTTTCGCTGAGCGGAGACACGTATCAGGCACGGTTTTTAGTATATGGAGGAAGCGCTCCCGTGGACGCTTGGAACGAGCCCATCAACTTTGTCATCGTGGACTATGAAGACCCGTTGACGGCTTTGGGCTACAATTGTTCCACGGCGCGAACCACAGCGGACTTGACGGGAAAGCCCATCATTGACTATTTCATCGAAACATTGGGAGAAAACAACGTACACTGGACTTCGGCCATTCCGTCCAAGCAGGCGTTGAACGATACACTCAAATTCAACGCGTATTTGATGAAGGAAGGGTACAGCGACGACTTCAAAACAGACTTTACAAAGTATTATACGGAAGTCAATTTTGCGGACACTTTGCCCGAGTTTTCGACGAAATGGAAAAGTTATTACGATTCGAACTACTTGCAGTTTTCGCAAAAGTATTACGCGAGCAACCAGTTGGATTCTCCGGGAAAGTATCAAGTAGCCATTGAAGCCTACTTTGGAGACGATTGGCGGTTTTTTGAAAGCGATACGAATTCGACGCCCAAATCGTTCGCACTGATTGTATTCTACAAACTGGAAGACCCGCAAAACGATTCTCCCTTTTACTGGGTTCCGTTGGACGGTTTGGTGGGAGTGGAAAACAGCGGCACTTCGTTCAACCGCCAAGGATACGGAACCAAGTTTGTAAACAGCGATGGGGTGATTTTCATCGACAACTTGAATGTTCCCTTGAAAACGTACGCGGATTCGGGAAGCAATGCAATCCAGACTTTGAACACGAGCGAAGTGACGGATTTGAAAACTTTGAACGCGGACATTTCCACGAGGGGAGACGTGCTGGATGTGAAAAACGAGACTCAAACTTTCAAACTGGACTGGAGCCCCGCGTTTGCAACGCCCGTATTGCTGAAAATGACTCAAGCAGAGACGACGCAAGAGCCATTTGGCGCGTTTTACACCTTGACGGAAAGCGGAGTTCCGAAAAACATCGGAAACACGCTCTCGTACTGGGACGGGGCGGGAAACTGCGTCGACTTTGGAGGAACTACGGTAGTACAAGCGTTCGCGCAAAAGCCGGACCGAGCGGCCACTTCCGCGGATCCCGTTTCGAGCTGGCAGACTGCGTATGCAGTGGACTGGGAAAAGGCGGACTATGCGGGAGACGTGTACTTGCGCAGCATTTTCTATACGAACAGGGATTCCACGAACGCGCTTCAAATCAATTCGCCCATTTCTTCCGCAACATTGATTTCTCCGGATGGCCAGGGAACGACGATTGGACTGAACGGAATCAGTACCATGCAACACAACAGACAGGGAAACGGGGCCACGGACACGATTTACAGCGTGAAAGACGTGTTTGATTTGGTCGACCAAAACCTGTTGTGCGTGACGGACAATGGAGTGCGCGCGCGGTTTTGGTGGAACCCGCAACAGATTTACAAGCAGGGAAGCACGAACAACATTCACACCATCACGCAGGGACTGCAAGCGGGCGTTTCGTGCATCGGATACGGCAGTTGATTCGACAGGCGTCGAATTCGTGAAAGGATTGAAATAGCGTTGGCTTGCGAAAAAGCGAATGCATGTTCGACGGTTTGTTTTTACCCGGCACGCGCTGGTCCGTTCGGAAGAGTGGGGCTTCGACGCCGATATGATGGCCGCATTCGAAGGCGGATTTCACTGTGTTTCGGAAAGAAACCCTTCCTGTCGACTGTGCATTTTTAAAGTTCAAACGCAGTATTTTACGATTGTATACCGAACAATTGGAAGTGACGTGCTCGTGATTACGGTGCATCATTCGAACCCGAAAGAAATCAAAATGGCCGAAGGAAGGTGGAAACCATGAAGTGCTATCTGTGCGGAACGGGAACGCTCGTTCCAGCCAAAACGACTCTCGAGCTTTTCGACGGAAAAATCGCCGTCCAAAACGTTTCATGCAAAAAATGCGATTCGTGCGGGGAAACCTTTTTTTCGGAACAAGAGAGAAAGCGGGTTTTTCAAAAAGTGGACGAGGCGAAAAAAGCATTGCATTCCTTTCGCGTCGTCAAAAGCGTGAGCGTTTGAACCTTTTAAGGAAGGGAAGGTATGAAATTTGAATACAGTCCGGATGTCGACATCTTATTGATTCGGTTGAAGCGGAAAAGGCTCTCCTACGGCGACAAGGTCGAAAATTTTATCCTTCACTACGACAAGAGCGGCGAAGTCGCGGAAATCGAGATTTTGGAAGCGAGCAAAACTGCTTCGAAAATCCTGGAAACCGTACTCCATTCCAAGAAAGTCGCGCTTTCCATCGCTTGAGCAAAAGCACCTTTTTATAGGTGAAAAGCCTTCCTGCTAGCATGCTCTTCCCCTTGTCCTTTGTCGGAGACTGGATGTTCATCATCCAAATCTTTTTACTGCTCACTATTATGAGCTTTGTATTGAACCATTTGGGAAAAGGCCCGTTGAGCGTAATTACGATTGGGGTGACTGCATTTTTCGTGTTTTTCATTATTCCCGCCCTTTCCTACGCCGTATTCATCATCTACATTTTGCTCTTTGCAGGGGTTTCTTCCGTATTGATTGATTTCTTTTTCATTACGGCGGGACAACAGCCCCAGAAGGGGCAAGGGGGCTTTGAAGAGCCCGACGTGGACGGAATGGACATTAAAGAACGCAGAGAGGCCATGGAAAAAGCACGGCACGGCGCTCACGCCGCCCAACGCTCGGCGGGAATGGTTCGCAATATGATGATGAGGCGATGAAGTGAACGAATCCGGGAACGTAATCGTTTTCATCCTGCTCGGGTTTGCCGCCATTCTAGTCCTTCCCCCGCTCATCTTGTACTTGTTTCCCGCCGCGGACATTTTGTTCCGCATCATCGCCATTTTTGTCATCTTTTCCACAGTTCGGGGATATATTGGAGACGGGGCCATTACGTACATCATCAGCGCGATTTTGATTTACTTTTTGGTGTTCAAATACTCGTCCATTTTCGCCTCCGTGTACGTCTTTCAAATGCTGCTGTCCGTCAGCTTTACGAGCGTGCTGGTGTGGGGAATCGGAACGAGGATGAGATAAGCGTAAATAGGATTCGGGGGAAAAAAAGAGTATGCTGGACATTTTCAACAATATTTGGATTGCCTTGACGATTTTCGCGCTCGTGTGGATTTTTTCATGGGCCAAGAGCAACATGGGCAGCGCCAAAATCGCGCTCATTTTCGCCATCGTCATTGTCTGGCTTACGTTCTACTCCTATCCGGACTTGATTTGGATCGGCGTATTCCTGTTCTTGCTCGCCACGTTCGGAAAAGAAGTCATCGAAAAATCGGGATTGCTGGACAAAAAGTGAAAGCATGGGAGACACTTTCTCACTGCTCGCCGGAGTGGTCGTCATTATTCTCGCCTTTCAAGCGGGGCAGACTTGGCTCGTGTTTGGAACCATTGCCATCATGATGCTGACGATGAGGGATTGGAGCACGACTTTGACGTTGATCGGCCTGGCCGTGAGTTTGTACGCGCTGGGCAGTCCGACGGATGTATCCTCCATCGCATTGTGGGTGATTGTGGGAATCATCGCGTTTGGAGTCATTGCCTCGCTGCGAAAGCCTCCCGAGCCCGCAATGCCCGACTTGTACGGTTTGGAAGGATTGCAGGGACTGGAAGGGTTTGGCGGGGGAATATAGTGAACTCTGGATTGTTTTTCGGACTCATTGCCCTCGCGTTGATTTCAGTCGCCATCAGCCAGTTGTTGTGGGCAGTCGTGTTCGGAATCGCCGCAATATTTGTCCTCTTTTATGAAACCTTGCGCGTGTCGAACAAGTATGCAAAAAAGGGATACGCGAATTTGAAAACGGGCGCGTACAAAGAGTGGAATGAGGTAGAGGGCGCGAAGGGAAACTGGCCCAAGGGAAAATTCGACAAGTACTTGGGAGAAGCGGGAAAGAGAGTCGGAGAAGAAGCGTATTCTCCGCCTTCCGAAACTTTCCAGCTGAAAAAGAACTGGCTGGGCGCTTGGAGCGACGGCGCCAAAAACTTTTGGAAAGAATTCTGGGAAATTTTCAAAAAATAGTCAGCGAAGGGCTTGTAGCACTTTTTTCAGCAATTCCTGCGTGGCCGCGCTTTGCGCTTTGAGTTCTTTCAAATCCTTTTGCACTTGCTTGACTCTTTCTTCCAATGCATTCAAGGATTCAGCGCTTTCTTCGCTTCCGGGAAGCGCGTCAATTTTTTCGTGCAACTCTGAAACGCTGGACTGGACGTCTTCGAGTTTTTCGCCGTGCGATTGCAGTGCAATTTCAGTGGAAGAGTCGGCAATGGAAGAAAGATCCGCTTTTTCGTCCAAGTGTTTTTGGATTTTTTCGACCGCCCTGTCCGCAATCTGCTCGTGCAGGGGCGCGTCGGAAGTTCGAGTTGCGGGAGAAGGAGCGCGCTTGGCTTTGGAAATGGCGGAATTCGTTTCCGCGTCCGAAACGCCGAGCTCTTTCAACGTACTTCGGATAACTTCTTCCGAAATTCCGGAAGAAAGCATTTTTTGAACGGTTTCCAAGAGCAATGCTTCGTCCATTTTCCTCTACCTTTTTATACGCAAAACGCGTGAAAGTAATAGCATTCGAGGATTTAAAAGGGTGTAGCATGGAAGTCAAAAAACTCGCGCACGGCCCCTGGAACGAATTGTTTTCGGGAAACTTCCAAGAACAGGAAGTGCAGTGCCTGGAAAACAAGGACTCTTTTTTATTAACGCTCATTTTCGACAAGCAGGGAAGCAAAACTTTGGGCGCAGTCGTGGAAGTGTACTTGATTTTCGTGGCCAAGGGAGAAGTGGAATCGTTTGCGGAAACCCTGCCCAAAAACCTCACTGCTTGGCTGCACCATTCCGCGGAAAGCACGCTCAAATATTTAGTAGTGGGAGTGGGCCCCGAGTACGCGCAATGGAACGAAAAGGCGTTGAATGCGGGAGTGGAAAAACAATATCAGGGCGCGCTCCAAACTGCAAGCGTTGTGCAAAACCTGGCTGATTCGTATGATATTAAACTCACGGAGTGGAAAAAGGCGGGCGAAAAAGAGAAGGAAGCACTGCTCGCCCAGCCCTTGCTCGCTCCCTTGCTCGCCAGCGCGCAATACGCGCAGTCCAAAGGAGGAATGGAAAAAGTGGAAAAATCATTGGAAGGAATTCCCGTCTCCGCCCATGCGAGCGTGATGCTGGGAAAGGACAGGGACGGAAAAACTGCGGAAGAACCCTTGGGAATGGTGTTCAAAAACTGCATTTCGGGCGGAAGCGCCACGCAAAGACTGCAAATGGCGCAAGTATTGCTGGAAGGAGTACTGCTCGCGAACGTTCCCGCTGTTTGCATTGACAACCAGGAGCGGTTTTCCGCGCTCGCCACTCCCACTTCGGACCGAGAAAAACTGAGACAGTACGGAGTATCGTTCGAGCCCATCGGATTTCCACTGCAAGTGTTTCACGCGCTGAAAGAAATCAAAACCGAACTGGGATTGGTTCAGTTGGACGGCTTGGCGGAATTGAACGGTTGGGGCGCGGGAGAAAGCGTGAAAGCAATCCGGGAAGTTTTCGCGCAAAAACCTTCTTCCTTGCAGCAAGCGCGCGAACTCTTGCAAAACAAAACCGTGCAGGGAGACTATACCGCGTTCGTGCAAGGGCAGAGCATGAGACTGCTCGCACTGCTCGAACAGCGTTATCCTGCATTCTTCAACGGGCCGAACGATTTCAACGAACTCATCAAGCCCTGGGCGAGGGCGATTGGACGAACAGCCATTGCGAGCGTGAAAGGACTGGATGCAAAACAGACTTTGCTGTTAACGCACTCGCTCGTGAAGGGAACGTTTTTGAAACTGAAAAGCCAGGGCGAAAGCTCCAAACCGCGCGCCCTTCTCGTTCTTCCCGAATTTAACTCCTGGCTCGCGCGCTCTCTCAACCCCTTGTACTTGGAATTGTTCATCTGCTTGAAAGAGGGGGCGAAATACGGTTTGGGGTACATTGCGAGCGCGGAACACGAAGCCGACTTTCCGAAAGAGTTAAGCGACGGCGCGGACGCCTTTTTCGGAATTATTGAAGGAGAAGACGTTGGAGTGCGCTTGAGCAACCAAAAACAGTACCGCTTTTTGGT
The DNA here is from genome assembly GCA_043801115.1 of Candidatus Iainarchaeum sp. GTDB lineage: Archaea > Iainarchaeota > Iainarchaeia > Iainarchaeales > UBA10191 > CAZHUN01. Next base: position 11,108 of record JAZDMJ010000030.1, read on the forward strand.
ACGCCCTCCGCTCGCCAAAAAAGTGGAATGAGTTTCACTGGAAAAGTGCTCTCGTTTTGTTTAAATCCTTCCAACCGCCCAAAACGAGCGTGCGCCAAAAGTTTTACGTGGACACGTCGGTATGGAGGGACTATTTCGAAGACCGTTCGGACGGACTTCGCCCTTTGGGAGAGTTCGCGTTCCGGTTCTTGAAATGGTGCCAGTCGCAGCATTGCGCGATACTCGTTTCCGATGCAGTGGAACTCGAATTGCGCATCTTCGCTTCGGGCGAAAAAGTGCGACTCATTTTTCAAGAATTCGAAGAGTCGATTGTTCATGTCGTTGCGACAACCGCGGAAGTGGAAGAGGCAAGAACTTTTTGGGAGAAGAATCGAAAGCGGTTTCCTTTGGCCGATATTTTGCACTCGATTGTCGCCCGCGACAACGACGCCGTGTTGGTTTCGCGGGACAATCATTTCAAGGAAATTGAAATCGTTCAATCCTTCAAGCCCGAAGAAATCAATCCGGAAGATGATGGTTTTTGAAGAGTTCTTTGGCGAACGTTGAGTCGTTCGCTTCTCTCCACTTGGAAAATTCTTCGTTTTCTTTCAACGCGCCCTTGCCCTTCAACGAGCCCCGCGCGGCAAACAATTTTTCCCACGCCTTTTTCTGGTTCCGCTCTTGCTCTAACGCGCTCAGCTTGGAACGAATCGCGTCGCGCAAAAACTCGGTCTTCGTCGAATAGTGGAACTCGCGCATTCCCTTCTCGATTTCGCGCGCCGTTTTGGCTTCCAACTTCAAACTCACATTCTCCATACTACTATGTACTACAAAGTAGTATTTTAACCTTTCCGCCGAAAGCCCGCCCCGAAAACTATATATATCTTTTTGTGGTACTTTTGATAGGTGGTAGAATGGGAGAAACTCTGGTCAGATTGGAAGGCGCGCAGGAAATGATTTTGGACAAGCTGACGGAAGCGGGCATTTTCAAGACGCGCAGCGAGGCCATCCGCGCGGGCGTTTTGAGACTGGGCAAAGAGTTTGGCGTGTTCAAGACTTTGCAGGACGTGGAAGACGAATTGGCTGTTCGGAAGATGAAGAAGATTTTCCAGGAAGTTGATACGGGAAAGCGGAAAGTGTACAGCGAAGCGCAGGTCAAGAAAAAGTACGGTTTCAAGTGATTCCGATGTATGCGCTCGAATATGCGGATGATTGGGACCAGTATTTCGTCAAACTGGACAAGGCCGAACAGGAACGAATTTGGAAGAAAATCCAGCAACTAAAGACTATTTCCCGCGCAAGACACTTGCGGCACGGAACGCCCCTTTTCGTCGTCGAAGCTGGACAATACCGGATTTGTTTCGGCCAATTCGGAAAGGTTCGCAAAATCGCGTTCGCTGGCAACCACAAACAGTACGAAAAATGGCTCAAAACTTGACTCGTTTTTAAAGCAAAAAAAAAACGCAAACGTTTAAATACTACAAAAACTTGAATGCAAGCACATGAAACAATTCGTTGCTGTCGCCTTGTTGTTGGCGTTGCTGCTCGTTTTCGGCTGTGTCGAATCTTCGGAAGGACAAGCGGCGGCAGTGCCCAACATTGTCATTACGGCTCCCGCTCAGGGCGTTACGATTTCTTCGGGAACGGAAGTCGTCGTCCAAACTTCCAAAATCGCTCCGACAAGCGTGGAATTGTGGTTGAACGACAAAGCCATTGCCAGTCAAAAGCCGACGGGAGGACAAACCATTTTCATATTCAAATGGGACCCTTCCACGACTGTCCCGCAGGGAAAACTGCAAAATACTCTCGTGGCCAAAGCTTTGACCAAGAGCGGAACCAAAACCAGCAAAACCGTCACCGTCAACGTGCTCGCGCCTCCTCAAAAGTTTTCGCTTGGAATTGACACGGTTTCCAACAAACCCTTTTTGGCGTGGACTGCGGCAACGTGGGGCGGAGTCCAACGCTTTGAAGTCCAGCGCCGAACGGTTTCAGGACAATCTGAACAAATTGCAGTGCTTCCCGCCGGCACGTTTTCGTTCACGGACAGCGAAGCACAAGAAGGAACCCAATACTATTACAAAATGCGCGCTTTGGACGCTACGGGCAACATTCGGTCCGAATTCACAACAGAACAGTACGTCATTGTTCCCTCTTCCAAAATCGTGCTCGTGGGAGGCAAAGGATACCCGTACGATCCCAACAATAATTCTGGCGTTTACAATTACACTACCACTCTGATTCGGGGAGGAACGCTCTCGAACCCGAACATTTACGGCATTTTGATTGAAAACTCTGCTGAAAGGTGGACCGAACCGTATTCGAATCCGGGAATGTTGTGGCCCACACAGAGCGAACAATCCTTGACAGGCCATGCGGGAACCATTGCAACATTCGGCCAATCCATTCCAGGAGGATATCCTGGCTCCAGTTATTCGAGCGTAACCTTTGACGGTTTCAACTACACTATGCCCATTTCCAAGCTCTATTTTGGAAAAATTTTGGGAAACGAAACCGAACCTTCCATGGATTCGAGAGCAATTGGAAAAGTAGAATATACTGCTAATGACAACAAGTTCTATAGAATTCCAATGGCACTGCAACTGGACTGGACTTCCACTGGTAGCACATTTTCCTTTAATGAGCAAACAATCTGGTACAAAATCAACGAAGGAACGGGTGGATCAATTGGAACATACGATGCTGAATTTAATGTTAAAGTAAGTGATTACGTGAACGGGCGAAAATGGACTTCAGACATTGATGTTACAAACAAGCGCGTGACGCTCAGCGTGTACAATAGTTCTATTTCAAAAAAAGTCCTTAACATCGGCGATATAGTGACTGTAGACGGAGTTTCTTTCAAGTTCAAAAGCGTCGGCACAGGAGGAGACCACCAACCTTTTGCGACATTCGCAGCGGACAACCAGTTGAAAATTTGCTTGAATGCAGTACCGGGTTGCGAATCAAAAGGACAGGGGTATTTTTTATGGGGCGGAAAGGAATTGTACCTATCTAATGATTCTACTTGGGACGTAGAAAACGTAGGTTTTGGGGCGCATGATTTGAATCTTGTCGGCAACAATAATCTTCTTGGAAGTGGCAATAATCCGTTTTACTATGCCATTCGAGCAGACTTGCAAGCGAAGCGATTATGGCTGGTTTTGGATGCAGACCAAAACTATGTCGCGCAGTATGGAAATATTTGGCGGTTGTCCCAGGGAGTGGAAAACGATGACAATCCAAAAATTGTAAGTTATTTTTCGCCAGACAGTTCTTGGTGGTATGATGGTTACAATTCAAGAAGTCCAGGCGACGCGCAATACTATGCCGCAGTATTTGACGTCATCCAAACCGCATTTGATGCGGCAACACAAGAGGCCACAATTTACTTGGACTCGAGCAGTGGCGGACTCATTGGACCGTTTCCCAATTCGAACTTGAACATATTCACAAAAGATGCAACAGTCTGGTCGTACGACTTTGCCGGAACGTACAGCACGGGAACAATGCAATACAATCTTATTTCAGGAACGCAGGAAACTTTTTTGAAAGGCGCGTACACGGCCACAGGCGGAAAATTTGTTCTGGACGAAACCAATGACGGAATTGCGATTGCATTGCCTGATGGAAGGGGTGGGGCGCCGAAAGTTCAATTCCGAATCATTAACATTCCAAAAGGAATTACGGAAACATATTTGGATGGCTTGAGAAGTTCGATATCGTCAAGTCCTTCAATTACCACTGAAGTTTACAAAGACCCGTTCCTTGAACAAGAAGGAAGCATTAATGGAACGTACAACAGTCAATCGTATCCTGTTGCATACAACGAAAAATTTGTCATCACGGCGGACGCCCGAATGGATCCCTCGGCAGATGTCAAAGACTTGGTTGCCAATATCGATAGTGGAGGATACCGATATCAGCTTGACTTTTCGCCCGGCCTTCCGCTGGACGCGAGCGGAAAGTATCAATCCGCAAACGGCAATTGTTTCATGATCCCGTTTTTCGGAAAAGAATACCAGCTTGAAAGCGCCGACTTTAGCGAAACAACTTCCGCATTCCAACTCGTGCTCAGCCTGAACGCGTGCGCTACTCTTCCCGCCAACCAGCTCTTTTCCGGAACCGTCGGCCTTACGATGGGAATTTCTGGAGACCGCTGGATTGAACCCGTCGATTTGAGCGGGAACGGAGTGTGCCAGGATACGGTTAGCGCGTGGGTGGGAAAGTACGCCAAAACCAACGGAAACTGCAACCAAATTGCGGGAACGTTGATGGCCAGCGATATTGCTCAAAACAGCGAACCCGCACCCTGTCCGGAATCGTGCGCCACGCACTGCGAAGCCTTCAAAATCAGCACGCAAAACGAAACCAGCGGAGCCCTCGAAATCTGGAACACTTCAAACTGCCAATGATTATTTTTTCTTTTTCGTGGGCAGTTCCAACGCATCCATCATGTATTTGAGCTTGTTGAACTCTTCCAACGTGGGAATGTTTTCCTTCAAATCCCGCAACTGCTTTTCCAACTCGGCCACTTTTTCGGAGAGTTCGGAAGAATCGTTTGAATTTTGAACGGGAGAAGAAGTCACTCCGCCCGACTGCATTCCCTCGATTTTTTTGTTGAGGACGATTAAATTGCGCGCGAGGATTTTTTCGTTGCGCGCAATGTACTGGATTTTCTGGCCCAGTACGAGAATCGAAGAATTCAAACTTTTGATGTCCTGAAAGACGTCTCGTTGGGCGGGCTTTTGCTGGCTGGGGCGGTCGTGGGGCATACAAGGGTTAAAAGGAATCTGGAGTTAAAAAACCTATATGGAAATGCAAGGCGAAGCCAATTTTTCCCCGGGCTTTTCGAAAAAGGCCGAGGGAATGCTGTTGGATTGCGACTATGAAACGAAGAATGGAGAAAGTCGGATCCAGCTCTACATTCGAAGCCGGAAGGGAATTGAAAAACGGGAAGAAACTTCGTTCAAGCCCTACTTTTTCGTTGTGCTGGACTCTGAAAAGAGCGTCCAAAATTTGGAAAAATTCGAATTCGAGGGCGGTTTCCGCGCGCTGAAAGTGGAAAAAGTAAAGAAAGAGAACGCGGAGCATGCGTACAAATTGAGCTTTCAAAGCACGGAGCAATTGGTCAAGGCGAGAGAGCAAGTGAAAGAAGTGGAAGGGGTTTTGGAGCGGAGAGAGTACGACATTCCGTTCGTGAAGCGCTTTCTCATTGACGAAAAAATCCGGCCGTTTGACGGAATCGAGTGGAAGGACGGAAAAGCGAAAAGTTTTGAGTCGAAGGAAAAACCGAACTGGGCGGCGATTGACATTGAAACCGCGAACTGGACGGAAGAAAACGAAATCGTTTTCAGCGGGGCGGAAAAGGATCCGATATTGATGATTTCGTACGTGGACAACGACGAAGAAATCGTCTATTCCTACCATCCGGGACTGAAAGGAGTTCCCTTCTGCCAAGTGTTCGATTCGGAGAAGGAAATGCTGGAAGCGTTCGCGCGCAAGATTGCCGAAAAAAGCCCGCACGCGCTCTTGTCCTACAACGGGGACCAGTTCGACTTTCCGTATTTAAGAGACAGAGCCAAAGCACTGGGGACCAAGTTTGAAATTTTCGGTGAAGCGCCCAAAACGCGCAAGTACGGGCTCACGGTCGAAACCGAGACGAAAGGCATTCCCCACATTGACGTGTACAAAGTCATGCTGTTTTTGGCGCGCGTGGGAGCGGTCGACTTTGTCAAGTTCGACTTGGAAACTGTGTACGAGAAAATTTTCGGAGAACAAAAGCTCGACTTGGATTACAAGGATTTCAAACAGTATTGGGAAAAGGGCGGAAAAAAATTGCACGAGCTCGCCGAGTACAACAAGCAGGACTCGAAAGCCGTGTGGAAATTAGCCAACGAGTTTTTGCCCATGTTCGTCGAACTGTCTAAGCTCACGCGCATTCCCTTGCAAGAAGTAACAAGGCATTCGACGGGAAATCTAGTAGAGCAAATGCTATTGCTGAAAAGTTTTGAGTTGAACGTGCTTGCTCCCAACAAGCCCCACGGGAGCGAAATGGACGCGCGTTCGGGCAACCGTTTTTCGGGCGCGCTTGTCAAAGAGCCCACGCCCGGAGTCCACGAAAACATTGCCGTATTGGATTTCAAAAGCTATCACCCTTCCATTGTCATTTCGCACAACATCGGCCCCGACACTGTGAATTGTTCGTGCTGTCCGGGAAAGGATTTTTGCGAACAGAAAAAGTCTATCGTGGCCCTCGTGTGCGAGGACATTTTGAAAAAGCGCGTGCAGGAAAAGGCGGAAATGAAAAAGCAGAAAGAAGGAAGCCAAGCGTACAAAACTTTGGACGCGCGGCAGTACGCGCTCAAAATCGTGCTGAACTCCGTTTATGGCTACTTGGGTTTTGCGGGTTCGAGATGGTATAACGCGAAAGTCATGCAAACCATTTACAAGTTCGTGCGCGACTACATTTCGAGCGCGATTGAAAAAGCGGAAGGAGAAGGATTTCAGGTCATTTATTCGGACACGGACTCGATGATGATTGTCATGGGAGCGCATAGCGAAGCCGAAGTCCGAAAATTTGTCCAGTCCGTCAACCGCTCTCTTCCTGCTCCCATGGAGCTCGAACTGGACAAGATTTACAAGCGCGGAATTTTCGTGACCAAACGGGGAGAGGACAGCGCGGCCAAAAAGCGGTATGCCTTGATCGACCAGAACGGGAGCCTCAAAATTGTGGGCTTTGAGTATGTTCGGCGGGACTGGAGCGGCATTGCCAAGGAAACGCAGAAAGAGGTCATCCAAGCCGTGCTGGAAGAGGGAAAGCCCGAAAAGGCCGTCGAAATCGTGCGAAAAGCCGTCCAAAAACTGCAATCGGGCAAGGCGTTGAACAAGGAATTGGTCGTCTATACGCAAATTCAGAAGCCACTAAAGCAGTACGACGTGGCGAATCCCGCGGTTTGGGCGGCCAAAAAGGGAGTCGAAAAGGGAAAACGAATCGGAGTGGGCAGCATTGTCGGCTTCATCATAACGAAGAAGGGAAAATCCATCAGTGAAAAAGCCGAATTGGAAGAGTTCGTCAAAGAAGGCAACTATGACGCTTCCTACTACATTGAAAACCAGGTCCTTCCCTCCGTCATCAAAATCTTGCGCGAATTGGGATACAGCGAAACCGACTTGTTGCACGGCGGAAAGCAAACAGGCTTGGCCGTATTTAAATGAGAAAAGTATTTAAACAGGAAAAGAATTCATTTACAGTATGTTCAATCCGAAAACGATTGCGCTTGTTCTGGTTTTGGCCGCAGTTGTGCTTGCATTCGGCTGTACTGAAAATCCTTCCGGGCAGGCGGGAGCCAAGAATACGATTGCCATTTCTTCTCCCGCTCCCAATGTCACGTTTTCGAGCGGAACGCAAACCATTCGCGCGGATGTGGGAGATACCGTAAAAGGAACCACAATTTCGCTGTTGGTCAATAATACCGCCGTCCAAACCAAACCATTCACTGGAGGAGGAGCCACTTACTCGTTCTCGTGGAATGTAGAGACTGTTCCGTTGAGAACATTGAACAACTCGCTCGTCGTGCGCGTGACGGGAGGAACGACCACCGTTTCCAGCCTCACGGTCAATGTTTACGTGCTGGGCCCGCCGCAAAAAGCGGATCGCGATCGGCATTCTAGCAAAAGTTGGGATTATTCTTTTTTCCAATGGGAACTCGCAAGATATGGAGGGATTCCATCCAAAATTTTCTTCGAGCGTTCAGCAGATGGCGGCTCCACTTGGACGCAAATTGGATCGACGAATTGTGGAAGAGAATGGGCGGATATGAGCACCCCCTATAACACAAACTACAAATACCGCATTTGGACCACTTCTGGCTCTGCGGTTTCCCAAAAAGTGCTTGTCGTAGAAAATGAAACCCCATATGAAACTCTTTTCACGACAAGCTGTAGCGACTCGGACGCTTCTACACCCAACCAGTACAATGTTGCAGGCAGAGCCAGCTATGTTGACATGTGCGATTCGAGCTCTTTTAAGACGGATTACTGCGGTAGCGGAGATGGAATTATTTTTGAAGCAACTTGTAACGGAACAGAATTCGTGCGACAACAATACAAATGTCCGAATGGTTGTTCCTCATATGATGACGCATGCATTCCCGCTTCGTCGTCCGTGCCCGTCTTTTCCGGAACTGTCGGCGTTTCGGCCAACAATGGAAAATATTTGGAACCCGTTGACGCAGCAGGAAACGCCGTATGCAATAGTCCCGCCGTCAACTGGCCCTACATCAACGTCAATGGACAATGCACGAGCACCAACAACACGACCTCTCTCATGCCCTCCGACATTTGCGACAACGAAAACGGCCCCTGCCCGCCCTGCAACTGCAGTAACGGCGGACAATGCCTCGTCATCATGCTCGAAAACCCCAGCGGAGCAACAACAGGACAACCCCTCGAAATCTGGAACTCGAGTTCGTGCTCGTAAAGGCGCTATTTTAATCTCTTTCCCGCACTTTTTCAAACATGGAAAAAAGCGAATTTGAAAAATATGTGAAAGCTGGCGAAATTCTTTCGCAAGTGAAAAAGGACGCGGCGAAGAGCGTCAAGCCCGGACAGAAAGTGTTGGACGTTTGCGAGCGCATTGAAAACCAAATTTTGGAACTGAAGGGAAAGCCCGCGTTTCCCGTCAATTTGAGCGCGAACGAGAACGCGGCCCATGATACTGCAAAAGTGAAGGACGAACGAGTGGTTGGAGAAAAAGACTTGCTCAAAGTGGACGTTGGAGTCCAAGTGGACGGCTTCATTGCCGACTGCGCCTTTACATTGGACTTCAGCGGAGAATGGGAAAAATTGGTCGAAGCTTCCGAACTTGCATTGCAGAACGCGTTGAGCGTGGTGAAAATCGGAGTGGAGACGGGAAAAATCGGAGCGGAAATTGAAAACGCCATCCAATCCAAAGGATTTCACCCCATCCGCAATCTTTCCGGACACGGATTGTTGGAAGGACAAACTCATGCGGAACCCACGATTCCAAATTACAACGATCATTCTCAAACCAAATTGGAAGAGGGAATGGCGTTCGCGATTGAACCCTTTGCGTGCACGGGGGACGGCATCGTGCGCGAGGGAGGAACTGTGGAGATTTTTTCGCTCGAAAGCCCGCGGCCCGTGCGCCATCCAAAAGCGCGCGACGTGCAGGACTTTGTCATTGAAAACTTTGAACTGCTTCCGTTCGCGGAGCGATGGATTGACAAAGAGTTAAAGCTTTCCGAGTTCGACCGCAAAATCGCGTTGAGAGAATTGGTGCAAAAGGAAGTATTGCACTCGTATCCCGTCCTGCACGAGCGGAAGGGCGTTTTTGTCGCGCAGTCTGAAACGAGCATTGTATTGTTCGACGGCAAGGTTCACATTCTTGTCAAATAAAGCGCGGTTTAAAAGCTTTCAATTCCACAACTTATTGCGAAAGGCTGGCAGCGGCACTATGCGGGTTCGCAGAACCCGCGACGTCCACAGCGCCGGCCGATGTATGCGGCCGCCTCCATGGTGTAGTGGATAGCATAAAAGCTTGCGGTGAACTTTTTGGGAAAAAGTTCAATCAAAAACCCAAAATCGCAACGAGCTTTTGACCTGGGTTCGACTCCCAGTGGAGGCGCTTCAAAATTCCTAAAATTAATAGTTAGCTGAGTTTCCCAGAATGGCTTTTTCGGCGTCTAGCGGACTAACTTCGCCTTCAATTTTTCGAATCTTGAGTTTTCCCTTTAAAGTCGAGATAATTTCTTGGATGCTTTCAACGTCCGTTTTCCCTCCAAAAATGGAAACAATCGGACCCGCAAAAATGTGTGCTTCGGTTTTTCCCTTTTTTCTGACTTTGAACGCAATAAAATTCCCGGGGAGAAACGCATACGTGCCATAAACAACTTCCAAAATGTCCGAAAAGGGAATATCGAATTTGGTCAATACAAACCGGATTGAAATTTTGTTTTCTCCAAGGGTTACTTTGTAGCCCCACGTGCTAGACCACGTCCCGCCAAAGAAGGCAGGAACTTTTCGATAAACTGTAAAACTGAACTCTTTATTGGCGCCCAAGTTTTCAACCATGAAATGAAACCGGC
>JAZDMJ010000064.1:0-6199 GCA_043801115.1 Candidatus Iainarchaeum sp.
TTTACCACGTCTTTGTTGTTTTTCGTCGACACTACTACTTGAAAATGGGAAGAATAATCGAGTAAGGATTCGATTATTTTGTTTTTTGACACAAACGAGCCTCTTAGTTTTACCAAGTCGTCGCTTCGCGCGAGCATTTCAAACTCGGAAATAGAACCGTCTTTTGAAACTTTTCTGGGTTTGATGATGTCGCCAGTTCTGTATCGAATAATTGGAGTGGAAAAGTTTTGATAATCGGTAACCAGCAGGTTTTCTCCCGATTCTTCTGCAATGGATTCAACCCTGATGCCTTCTTCGATGACTTTTATTTTTGAAGGGTTCTTTTCAGAAACGCCGATAGCAGGGCATTCTGTCAGTCCGAAATGGTTGATGACTTCAACTCCTTTTTCTTTGAATATTCGAATGTAGGAAGGATACAGTTTTTCGCCCGCGACAAGCACTTTTTTAGGATAATTTGTTGGCTTGAGTTCGGAGAGGAGGTTTAACGCATAGCTGGGCAACGACATCCACACGTTGGGTCGCAGTTTTTGGATGAGGAACAGCATCTTTTCTTTCGAATATGTGTTTGGCCCGCCCAGCGGAATGACTGGAAGGTTCATTCTATTGCACGCACGCTCGTACATGCTTCCCGGAATGTAGCTGCCGTAGGTGAAAAGGTTGAGCGCCGTGTCTTTTGGCGTTACTTCAGAGAGTTGGATGGATTTTACGGTTCGGCGCAAGAAGAATTCAACTGCTTCTTTGGAATAGTAGATGAAGAGTGGATCTCCGGTCGAACCACTGGTGACGCGCATTTCGAAAAAATGTTTGGGCGGGTTTTTGGGCAACGATTTTTTGGAAGAAGGTGGAATCGAGTTCCATTCTTGGACTGTTTTGACTTGTGAATGGCCAAATTGGTGCAGTAGTGCGTTCATTTTGGAAATTCGTTTTTCCATGTGTTGAATCACTTCTGTTCGATGGGGGTTTCTTTAAAGATGGATTCAAAGCTCTTTCGAGTCATGTCTCGGATTTCTTCAAAACTGGCTTGCTTTTGCTGGGAAACGATTTTTTGCACATTTTGCTCGTGCGCACGTTCTTCGATTCTTTTGAACACTTTTTTAGGCGGTTCTGTTGGAATTCCCGCTTTCAAGGTCAAGGGTTTGATGCTTCCAAAAAGGGCTTTCGCATAAGCGGCGAGCCATTTCTTTTTGTCCCACTCTTTGGTATTGACTGCGATTCGGCCTACTTGGTTGAGCAAGCTTTCCTGCAATGCTTGCAATTCGGCTTTGGACGAAAGGGTTTTTTCGTCGATTAATACTCCAAAGTTGGTTTTTTGGCCGTTTTCGATTTCATGGTTGAAAAAGTCGAACTCTGGCAATTTGGAATACTGTTCAAACAATCGCATCTTTTGAAAGCCATCGAGTTTGAGTTCGAGTTCGACGCTTTCAGGGGCGAAAAGTCTCGGATGATTGCATTGTTTTGGTATGGGCCGTGGAATTCGTGGCCCAATCGCATCATAGTAGGATAGGCCATTTCGAGGTATAACATCATCGAAGCGACGATTCTGTTTTCGAGTGGCAGAACATCAGAATCGAACGAGAATTGAATGTCGGACGTTTTTTCGCCGTTTAGCGTTTTCTGTCCAAAATCGCTTTTGTAAAACTTGAAATAGCCAATCAAATCTGTGGCAAGTTCGTTTCTCTGTTCGACCGAAAGCGTTTTTCGAGAGCCTTGAAAGTACATGAAAAAATTGGAAATTTTGGAAGGATGATTGAAAAGGCGCGCAATTTCCTCAGCGGAATGACTTTGCTTCAAGGTTTGGTTGGCTTGGAAGAGAGTTTGCATGAACTCAGGGCCAATATAAGAAACGGCTTCGTTGAAAGTGAACGGCCACAACGCCCCAATCGTGTTTCCCTTATGCAAACGGGCCAAATCCTCGCCCGCAATGGCACACCATTGCCTGACTTCACTGTTCAATGACAATCTCTCCCTTGTCCGCATCCACCAAAACCTTGCTGTCTTCCTTCAACAATTCAAACGCGTTGGCCACTTCCAAAACGCACGGAATGCCCATCTCTCGAGAAACAATCGCCAAATGCGACAACGTTCCACCAACCTCGCTCACAACCGCCCCCGCTTTCAAGAAAGCGACTCCAAAAAGAGGCGAATTATTCCGAACAACAACCACGTCATTAGAAGAGACGGCAAACGCTTTTTTGACCGAATCCACGCGCTTGACAAAACCAACAAACTGCCCTTTGGAAACTGGAACTCCAGAAAGTCTGAACGTGTGTGACTCTTTCATAGAAACTTCTTATCCGAAATCACATATTTTAACCTATTGAAAGGGCGCATTGTCATTGTTTATAACCCTCTCTCTTTTAAACTTCAGTTTCCTGCTCTGCAAAATGCCAAAGGCTGTTTCCGTAGCCGATTCCACTATTTCGGCCAACGCCACCAAAATGTATTCCCTGCACGGCCAGCGCTTTGACGAGCACGTTTCTTTGGGAAAAACGATTGACAACCGATTTATCGAATTGCCAGCGATTCTCAAACTTGTAAAGTCTGCCAAACCAAAAGGAAAAAAACTGTTGGACTTGGGCTGTGGCGGCGGATGGCACGCAAGAGAATACGTCAAATTGGGCGCTCGAGTGACAGGAATCGACTTGAGCGATTCGTTGCTCGAAATTGCGCAAAAGCGCGTTCCAAACGCTTCTTTTCGCAAAATGGACATGTTGAAGCTTTCGTTTCCCAGAAACTCGTTCGATATTGTTACTTCAAGCTTGGCCATGCACTACAAAGATTGGGATGGGTGGATGGAACAAGTTTCGCGCGTGCTCAAAAAAGACGGCCAGTTCTTTTTTTCCCACACCAACCCGTATGACGATGGTAGAAGAAGGTTTTTCTTCCACGGCAAGAAATTTTCAGTATGGGGAAGAGTAAAAGACGTCAAGACAGGAAAAGCGCAAGTCATTGGCGATTATTTTTCAAACCCGGTATTGGAATCGGATTGGGGCAAAGGATTCAAAGTACGCTGGTATCATGCCACACTGGAACAAATCGTTTCCGCTATCACAAAAAACGGTTTTCGCATCGAACAAATTCTAGAACCCAAACCACTCGCAAAAGCCAAAAAACTCGATCCCAAAAGATACGCATTCACGTCCAAACACCCAGTCATCCTCGTATTCAAACTCAAAAACGAAAAGTGAATATTTTTCCAAAAAGCAGCAGTTACTAAAACAATACTTACTTTTGCCACCTGCAAGTAGCTATTAAACTGCTTTGGATTACCTACATTATCGGCCGATGACGAACTGACGATGACGTCGACCCGAAAGGGGATGAAAGGAGATGGGCAGGCTGAGGCTTCTTGATTTTTAGTGCTATAATGCACTAATTTTACACTTTTTACCTATTTCTAGTGCTAAATAGCACTATTTTGTGTTTTAATCAAAGAATCTGTCTTTTGGTTTTTTCAGAAAGTTTTCAACATCCCATTCGTAAAAGTTTTCGCTTCCATCAGCATTTCTTTGTATGGTTTGCCCTTTCATGAACTTCAAAAACGCTTTCCACTTTTTCTTTCCAATTTTTTCAATCACTTGCTGTTTGTTCAAATCAATCACCAATTTTACAGGAATGTGCTCCAATATGATTCTGTTAGTTCTTGGGTTGCGAATTGAACCAATTCTTCATAGTTTTTTGGTTCTGCTTTGGTTGGAAGTGATGAATCTGCGGCATTCAGCGTGGATAAATAGTTTGCCCTGTTTTTTTTATGAAATATTAGCGGCGGATAAGTGTTTTTCATTAGAATAAAATTCATCAACAATCTTCCAGTTCTTCCGTTTCCGTCCATGAATGGGTGAATTTTTTCGAACTTGTGGTGAAAAATAACTGCCAGCGCAAACGGGTTCATTTTTTTCTTGTTTTCGTTAAACCATTTCAGCAACAAATCAATGTCGATGTGAATGTATTGGAAAGGCGTTGACTTGAATCTAGAATGCGTAACAAGTATATCTCTTGTTCGATAACCTGTTCTAGGATCAATGTTTTCCATCAAACCAGAATGGATGGATTGGATAAACTCGTTGTTTAGCTCTTTTTTGAAGTCAAGAGAGTTGAAAACTTTTTCCGTGTTCTGCAAGTCATGAATTTCTCGCAGAGTCTTTCCTTTTGGAGTAAGCCCTTCTTCCAACAAGTCCCTGGCTTCCTTTAGGCTAATAGTGTTTCCTTCAATCGAAGTTGAGTTATAAGCAAACTCTATCAAAAAGTTTTTGAAAATCTCTTTTTTTGTCAACGCATCAAGCTTTTCGAATACTCTCGAATAATGCAACTTGCACGCCTCTACTTCAGCAAGCCTTTCCCCCAAAAAAGGATCGCTTTTCAGCTTCAGTTTTTGGGCTTCCTCCAAAAAATGATTAGATTCAAGAAAAAGATTTATTGTCCTGTACGCCTTTTCGATTTGCTTCTTGTATTTTGGCAGCTTGCCCAAAGCAGATTTAACTCCCTGAACAGAATTACCCAAATAAGCTATATCCTTCACTCCAACCTTTGCCCCCTTTCTCGCAGAGGCTCTCAAATAATAATACGACTTTCCGCCAACCACTTTCTTATAAACGTAAACCATACAAATACAACAAATCCAACAATTTAAAAACCTACCCTCTACAACACAAATACTCAATGTAGAGGGTAGAATGGGTGTTTGCTCATATCATCACTTATTCAAACTGAATTACAATTTATCTATAACCCAAAAGAAAAACAATCAGTCGCTAACGCAAAAGCTCTTAGGAGAATTAGTATTTAATACTTGAAATGCTTAATGTTTTTATGATTGTTAAAGGGGTAAAATTTGCATAATACTGTTGTTGCTGTTTTCATCAAGGGCAAAAAGCTGTTGATGGACAAGAGAAAGGATTCGAAAAAAGTTTATGCTAGCTTTCTAATGTGCCCAAGCGGGCATATAGAAGAAGGAGAATCTTTGGAAAAGGCGCTTGCAAGGGAAATGAAGGAAGAGCTTGATATTGAAGTATTGAAATCAAATTATCTTTTCACAATAGAAGACATTGACCCTTTTTCGAAAAACGAGTTTAAGCACAATTTCATGCTTGTGGAAAAATACACTGGCGAGATAAAAAATACACTAGAAGGCAACTCTCTGAAATACATGGAATACAGCAAAATCATGAAAGCCAAGCCAGTATTAATAGTTGAAAAACTTACAAAAAAACTGCACGCCAAAAACCTGATTTAAAAACAACAATAAAATTATATACTTGGTTTTGTATAATAGGATAGTGGTGTTTTTGAAACCGAGAAGATTTTCTGGAATTATTGAAGGAAGAGGTTTGGCGGCAATTGAAAGACTAAAGCAAGAAAGAGTTGAAAGAGTAAAAGGAATGAAAGATTCTGCAAAATATTATTCAAAAACAGGGGGATTTCTTGGAACAGTAGCGGCACTAACATACAACCCCTCTTTTAGGGAAGGAGTGTCATTGGTTGCAACTATAACTGCCGGTGGCGCAATTGGCGGCGCAGCCCAAGAGTTTGCCAACCAGGCAAAAAAAGTAAACAAGGCAACAAAATTGGTTGGAAGAGGAATTGGAGAAGAAGCACAAAAAAACCAAAACTTGTACGCCTTTTTGAAAAAACACAGATATGTCTACATAGACAAGAAAGGGCGAGTAATTGGAACAAACAGGGGAAGAATCCTCTGGATGGGAAGAATGAGACTTGACACAAGAAAAATACTACTAAACGAATACTAACTGTAAGCAATTCCTCATCTTTCGGCTTAGATGGGCGAGCCGAGGCCAAACCAATTATTCTTCTTCCAGTTCGACGACTTCTTCTCTGATTCCCAAACTGCGCAGTTCTTTTTCGGCCGCGGTTTTTGAACAGTTTTTCCACAAAGAGATATCGTAAAGGCACAATTCGTACTCCCATCCGTTGGCCGAGAGTTTCTGCAAATTATCCGCTATCTCATGCAGTCTTGCGTTGAGCTCGTTCCCCTTTGATTGGATTACTTTGGGGCCGAATTTTTTGTCTCCAAACTCCCACTCCGGCTTTCCGAACAGATACAAACTAATCGTTACTGTTTTTTCCATTCCAACTCCTCCTTTTCGCCGGCCGGGTTCGTTTCTTCCATGCCAGCCGATTCCATTCATTTTCGCCTTTTAAAAAACAATCGGGGCCGCTTTTCCGGTGCAAGCAGAATGCA
>JAZDMJ010000068.1:0-3155 GCA_043801115.1 Candidatus Iainarchaeum sp.
TGAATTTTGCATTTCAATACCCTCAAGAAGCCCATGCTTTCCTCGACTTGCTCCAGGAAAATACGGCCTTTAATGCTCCGGAGGCGCGCACGATGCTGTATGTTTTTCACAACGCAGTAAAAAAGCACGGCCTCGAAAAAGCAGTTGAAATTTTTAAGGGAAAGCACGTATTTGTGTCGCTTGAAGACCTTTCATACAAGTTAAGAAAAAGAAAGCTCGACTACAAGCGGTACGGCAAACCGATTCTAGAGAAACACTTTTCTACAGGTAATGCAAGCAGTTCGGTTCTGGAGTCGCTTAATCAAAAGGGAATAAAATTGTTCGACTTTGGTTTGGCGCTTAGAAAAGTGGCGAGTTCAAGCAATATTGTATCCTTGCATAGGCATGCTTTGGTTTTTGAAGTTCCGGAATTCGAACAGCTGAAAAATTTTACAAGAGGGCAGAAAGGTTTCAGGGAGCACTTGAAGGGCTCTTTTTTCTTTGCAGACTTGAAAATTTATCTCCCAACAAAGGGAAATTTTATTTTTGTCCAAGAAATACAGTCTGACTTGTTCAGGTATTTGCCCGAAAATTTGCAGAAAAAATTCGACTCTTTTGATAAAATAGGCCTGCTTTCAGTCGCAAAACTCGCAAAGTCGATGGGAATCAAAGAAATGGTCTTTTCTTCCCCAAACTTGATGAAAAGCATTTGGCCGGGAATTTCCCAAAAAACCTTGCATAAAACATATTTTGACGTTCCGCAAGAGCTCGGCTTTAACCTAATCAAACTTCCATCGATTATTGTCGACTCTTCTCACGGGTCGTTGAATATCGGAAGGTCGGATGTCGTATGGCATGCAAAAATAGAAGACTTAGAAAAGAAATATCAGGAGTTTTTCAAAATATATTAAAGAGAAAAAAGTTCACTGCGCAATGATTCGGATGGAGTCTTTTTCGCGGACGAGGGAGACGTTCTTTTTTTCCTTCAATCCCATTTCTTTGGCCAACGGTTTGGGAATTCGGATAGCCATGCTTTCTCCCCACTTGGAAATTTTGGCCGTGTATTGTTTGACGGTCCTGTACTTTTGGGCCACTTCGTGCAATTGTTTCATGTCGACAATTTCTTCCCCGCACGAAATGCATTTGTGATAGCGGTAGCTGAACCCTTCTGGAGTCCTGTCCGTTCCTTCCTGCATGAAAGCACTGCGCTTGGGGCACTTCATTTTTTCCACTTCGCTTCGATGGTTACAATTTTGACGGTTTTTCCGATGCGCTCGTCCACGCAAGAGACTGTGCATTTTTTGAACCGCTTTTCGAACCGGATGTTGTTCTTTCCGAACGCTTTCATTTTTCCCGTCTGAATCGTGTCTTCCACGATGTCGGGATGGATTCTGCGCTCCAACGCGCGATCGAACGCGTGCTTGGAGAACACGATTTCAAACGCTCCCTTGCGCGTGCGCCACTCCATACAATCCCTCAATAGATATTTAAAGATATCTTTAAGATATCCCAATTGCGCGGGCTTTCCGCCTTTTGCACGTATGGCTCGACTATTTTTGTCCCTTTAAATCCGCGCGGGCCACTTTTCCAGTCGAATCCTTTAAAACCTCTAAAGCCGTTATTCCAGTATGCCGTCGAAATTGTTCGGAAAGCCCAAAAGCGTGGAACTGTTCAAGAGCGAAAAATACTTGTACTTGGACTTTGTTCCCGAACGGCTTCCCCACAGGGACGCGCAAATCGACGAACTCGTGCACGCGCTCCAGCCCATTGCGGAAGGCAAAAGGGGTTCGAATGTTTTTCTTTTTGGCCCTACTGGAACGGGAAAAACCGCTTCGGCCAAATTCGTATTGAACGAGTTGCAGGAATTTTCCAACCGCGCCAAGTACGTGTATGTAAACTGCTTCGAGCACAAAACCCGCCACTCCATTCTTTCTCTGTTGGCCAATTTTTTGGGCATTCCCTCCCCGCGCCGCGGGGTTGCGACGGACGAAGCCTTCGCCAAATTCGTCGAAGGAATGAAGAAGGCGGGGTTTTCTCCCGTCGTTGTTTTGGACGAGTTCGACCAGTTGATGCAGGAAGGGGAAGGCAGCAATTTGTTGTATGACTTGCTCCGCGTCTCCGAACACCAATCGAATCGATTGTACGTTGTTCTCATTTCCAACCATTCCGAACTCACTTCCCAGTTGGACGCGCGCGTTCGTTCTTCTCTCACTGAGCAAAAAATCGAGTTCGCGCGCTATTCTCCGCAAGAGTTGAAGGACATTTTGAAAGAGCGCGCCAACTTCGCCTTCCAGGGTGGCGTGCTGGACGAGGAAGCGGTGAACGTGGCCGCGGCGCACGCTTCCAAATTGGGCGGGGACTGCCGCATTGCGCTCGAATCGTTGCTCCGCGCGGGAAGGATTGCAGAGCGCGAAAACGCGTCCAAGGTTTCCCTCTCGCACTTGCGCAAAGCGTTCGCCGAAATCGAGACTTCGAGCGCGCGCAAAGCGGTTCCCTTTCTTTCCGAACCGCAAAAGCTCATGCTGCGCATTATTGGAGAAAATCCGGGCATTACTTCGGGCGAAATTTACATTTCGTTCGGAAAAAAGTCCAAGTCGGATTTTTCCCAGCGCCACTTGTTCGGAATGCTCTCAGATTTGGAAAACGCGCGCTTGATTGAAAGCGAGGGCGCGCTGAAGGGAAAGGGAAAAACGCGTTCGTTTCGTTTAAAAATCGCGCCCCAGTTACTGGAAAAGCCTTAAAGCATTGCGCTTGGAGTTTGAATGCATGAAGTCTTCGAACGAAAAAATCGCGTCCGAACTTGTCTCTATTTATTTTGAAAACGTGGCGCGCCACTCGCGCAAGCGTTCCATGGAATTGGACGATTTGGTGAAAGCCTATCATCACGCGCTCGCGCGCTTGGACGAAGAAAGGGTTCAAGTCAAAATTCTCGAGCCTTCCCCGCATTCGAAAACTTTGGAACTCATCGCCAAAGAAGTGAAAGGGGAATAGTCATGGCATTTGTTCATCGAATTCCGATTTTGGGCGGGTATTTGAAAAAGCGCAGCGAGCAAAATCTGAAACTCAAACAAATCGCGGCCCAAAACGCCCAAAGACTGGCTGATGTCGAACAGAAAAAAATGGATGCCATTAAAGTCGCGCAGCAGGAGGCCACAGTTTCGGAAAAAAATTTGCAG
>JAZDMJ010000081.1:0-3842 GCA_043801115.1 Candidatus Iainarchaeum sp.
TGTGGAAAAAACTGCCCAAAAAAGTCATGTGGCAGACTTTCCTCACCATTCTCGACTATTTGGAATATTCGGGAAAACTCGTCATCGACAAGAAAAAAATCGTCGTATGGATTTGGGACCCAGAAGGCATTCAAGAACTCAAACGGAAAGGACTGATTGTACGGTAAGGGAAAAACGATTCCACGGAGTCGCTTTTGCCACGCTCGCGCTCAAAAAAACATTTGAAGAATTGAGTCGGGGAAAATTCGAAGAAAAGGAACTCTTTCGGTTTCTGGAAAGGGCAATGGCCGACTTGAAAGCGAACCCTTTCTGCGGCATCCGAATTCCGGAAAAACAGTGGCCGAAAGAGTATGTGCAAAAATACAACATCAACAACCTCTACAAATACGATTTGCCGAAAGGATGGCGGTTGATTTACAGCATCCGCGGAAACGAAGTCGAAATCATTTCCGTCGTCATTGAATGGTTCTCCCACCCAGAATACGAAAGACGCTTCCGCTATTAAAGGAACAAGCAATAAATAGGAGAACCGCGTTCTTTCCAGCATGGCCTTCGAAACCGAAATCGGAAAGCCCTCCAAACCCTTTCCACTGAAAGGAGCCATATACGCGGTCATCATTGTCGTCATCGCGGCTGTATTGTATTTGGCCTACACAGACTCCCCCTTGCTGAATCTGGCCAAAGCGGAAAGCACGATTTTGGGATTGTTCGGAAGCGCCATTGCTCCGCCCGCAGACCAGAACGCCGTGCAAGTATTGCGCAATGTTTCGCTCAAAGCGGAATTGCAAGTAT
This sequence comes from Candidatus Iainarchaeum sp., assembly GCA_043801115.1. Lineage (GTDB taxonomy): Archaea > Iainarchaeota > Iainarchaeia > Iainarchaeales > UBA10191 > CAZHUN01. Next base: position 793 of record JAZDMJ010000081.1, read on the forward strand.
TGGGAACGAACGTGGACTTGAACAACGCGCTCGTATCGTTTTCCGAAGGGGGAACAGTGGAACAGGAGAGCCAGCGCATTGAAACGGGCGAAGGATTTTGGCTGGAACACTTTTCGGGAATCGCGGAATACAACGGAAGAGCAATTGCATTGGGAAGCGCGAGCGGAGTGCAGGGAACGGGAGAAACCATTTCATTCAAAACCCCGCAATCCATTCGGGCGGAAGGAACGAGTTTGAAAGTGGAACATGTTTCCATCGAAAAATGGATTGTGGAAGGGAGCGGAAGCGTTCAAAGCGGAGCGCTCAACATTGCGCTGGACGGCGAGCGGATTGAAATCCAGGAATTTTCGGGAATTATATGGTTTGACTTGAACGGAATCGGAATGGATGGAAACGCGCAAATTTTGATCGTACAATTGAAGGACAAAAACGTGCAAGTGGAATGAACATGAATATTGACAAGAACACGATTGAAATGGCGGGAAAAGCCGTACTATTAATCGCCCTCGTGCTGTTTTTCTTGGGAGTTCTTACTTGGCTGGGATTTGTCAAATCGAACAGCATTCCTGGATGGTGCGACGTGTACAAGCCAGTAGAACAAATGCTGACGGGAAAACGAAACATTGCCATCGTGTATGGCCCGGAAGGGGATGGACTGGGAAACCCGGAAAAGCTCGCGCAAGCGCTCCGGAATCCCAACATTGCCGGAACGCAGGCGGACTTGGTTCCCTTAAACAGAATCAACCAGGGAAACTTGCAGGATTATGAAATCGTGATTGTTACCCGCGCGGCCACGATGAGCGCACAGCAACTGCAATACTTCGGAGACTACATCGACCAGGGCGGAAAATTGGTGTGGACGGGAGACGCGGGAAGCAAAGGACCGGACTCTGAACGACTTTACCAGGACGATTTGGACGTCAACGCGCCGCACACGTTGTTGGATCCTTGGGAGAGAAAACTGGAAGGAAAAGCCGTCATGCTGGGAAAAAATTATTTGAGCGTCGAGTATGTGAAAAATTTTTGCGACGCGGCGCCGGGAGGATGCGGCCAGGATAATATGGTCGGAGACTTGGTCACGGTCGGAGCGGCCACGCATCCGCTCATTTACGGAATCTCTTCCAGCTTGAAATTGTACGGAAATTTTTCCCTCGTCAAAGAGCCTTCCAGCATCGGAAGCCGGAGAGTGCTGAGCGTGGATTATGGAACGAACTTGCAAATCGAAGGAGTTGGAGACTTGGGAAGCGTGTTTCCCGTCATTGTCACGACGGGATTGGGAGAAAAAGTAACCTATTACGCGCTGCCCCTCGAATCCTGGCTCGAACAAAAAGACCAAGAATATCCCACTTTTATTTCCAACTTGTACCGCAGCTATCGGTGCTAACGCATGCAAAAGCTCAAGTTCGAGCAAACCCCTTTCTATGCGGGAAACATGATTGTTTCCTTGCTGCTTACTTGTCGCGACGCCAAAATCGAACAACCCAACATTCAAGCGGTCGGACTGCGGTTGAAGGCCAAAAACGCGCAAACGGGAGAGCAGGTTTCGCAAATGGAAATTTACCTCGGAAAATCAAAAGGGAAAAAGTTTGCGATTTTCGACGGTCCGGGAATCGAAGGAAATGCATGGAAGTCGGCCAATGTACTGCTGACCAATCACGCCCTCGACTATGCCCAACATCAAAAAATCCGGTTGATTGCGGGGTATGGTTCGGCGTCGAAAGAGATGAAGAAATTCCTCGAAAAACAGTCCGCCAAGCGGGGGCTCGAATTTTCCGCATTTCCGGTTCGAAACGCCCGAGACTATGTTCAAATCGTGATGCGCCGGAAGGACAAACCCTCCAAGCCGAAGCCCGCCAAACGTTTAAATACCAGAAAGGGGTTTTAGTCCAAGAAGCGAATACATTTAATAACTCAAAGAAGAATATACATTGCATACAATGAACGGATGAATTGAAATGGCGTATCCCCAAGAAGGTTCGGAATTGCCGGATTTGAGCATGGACTCCGGCATCAAAAGCAAAATCAAATACAATCTGGAAGGACTCATTCCCGTTATTTTGATTCTCATTATTGCGTTCTTTTTGGCCGCACGATTTGGAGTCATTACGTGTTCCACTCCCATTCTGGGCCCTGTCGCGTGCGCACTGCCCGGACTCGCGCCGAATCCCGCCAGTGTATTGATTATCGGAACGCCAACGACTGCCACTATGAAAGTGCTGAACGAGAGCAAGGATTTGGCCAATCCAGTAACGATTAAAACAGAAACCGCATTGGAACACAATCCCGAAGCGTACTTGGCCAATTATGACATCGTGATTTTAGACCAGGAAGCGCAAGCGTCGAAAGAAGTGTCTAGACAATTGGGAGAAGCGATTCAAAATTACGTTTCCAAAGGCGGAAAATTAATCGTTGTCAAAAATTCGGGCATTTTCAGGCCGGCTGCAGCGGACGTGCTGGGATGGACTGCCAATTTCGGAAACATTGTCCCCGTCGAATGCACCACTCAAGGAATGTCGAATACTCCCAGCTGCTTGGACAGTGCGGCAGTTCCCGTGCGCGGAAAACTCTATCCCGGAGCGAATGGATTCAATCACCCCATCATGCAAGGATACCAGGACGGCGTTCCATCCATGCCCGGAACCACACTCTCTGTCATGAATATTTTCGACGTAACCCTTGCCCCTGGAGCGCAGGAAGTAGCCTACTTGCAAGACGAACGCAATAACGCGTATTATCCCGCCATTGTCGAATCTCCCCAGTTGGTCGGCAAAAGCTTGTACTTCAACTATGATCCGGGAGCGACTCCGGGCATTTTCCAAGCCACATTGGACTACCTGCACTAGTTCGAAAAGCGAAATTTTCACCCTATTTGGACAACGCTCGCAACATCAAAACCTTTAAATAGTCATGATAGTATCATGATACATCATGAAGAACCTTGACAGCATTAATAAAAGCCTCTTAGACAAAGTAGCGCCCGAGTACAAAGAATTTACCGCTGATTTGAACGAAGTGCTGTCCCACTCGGACAATCCGAACCTCGTCGCGGG
>JAZDMJ010000001.1:0-5131 GCA_043801115.1 Candidatus Iainarchaeum sp.
CCCTTCACGTACTTTTTGTCCTAAGTGGCACGGCCTCCAATCAGCCCGGCAATGCCCGCCCCTCGCAGTTGTAACATGAGCTGGTAACGGCAAACGACTCCGAACAGAACGCCCAGCAGTACCGCTCCCACGCCGAGCGCAAAGCCCCTCTTCCATCCGTACAAGTACCCCGCGAGCACTGCAATGGCGAGCACGGGCTGGAAGGCGGAAGAATATGGAAACAAGCTGAACACGAGCAAGAGCACAAAGGCAATTCCGAACAGAATCAATGTGTTATTGTCCTTGTCTTCCATGCTAGGCCACCATCCAAAAAATGCCCAACACAATGATGGCCAGCAAGCTCCACTCGAGCCAGTTCTTGTAGTGGGAGAAGAAAACCCATGCGAAGAGCAAGAAGAGGACGAACAAGAACGGCGAAACAATCAATCCAATTGCGATGGCGGGAAACACGAGCCATTTTTCCTTCCACTCGATCACCCAATACCAGACGGCCGTCAAACAAATCAGGAAAAAAATGCTGAAGGTTTGCGTCATGGACGGAAACCACAACAAGGCCCAAAACGCCATTAATCCGCTGACCAGCTCGTTGACCAACCACTCTAACATAACTCATTCTCGTGAAAGAGTGTTTTTAAAGGGTTTTTCGTTTAAAAACGCGCTTTCGCTTGATTCCGGGTTTGGAAACAGAAACAAAGGGAATCTTCAAATGTTTTGCCATATTCTGCACGCTGAAATCGTCGGAAACGAGTCGCACGTTTTTCCCCTTCTCTTTCCACTCGGCCGCGAGCGCGAGGCAGGAAATGTCCGCAGCGGAAAGCTTCGAGTCGCCGATTTTTTCCGCCACTTTCAAAACCTTTGCAGTCCAGTTCGGGCACGGGTCCACGATTTCCAATTCTTTTGCGCGAATGGCGAATTCGGCCTTTTCGCGCACGCTCCACTCTTTCAATTCTAGCAGGCACAAATTCGTCATGGCGCACTTTTTCCCCTCGAACGAGAACGCGGAATTGTTGATCAACGCGCTGGAATCGAGCACGAAAATCGAAGGCATAAAAATGGATGGTTGGAAGGACTATTTATGGCTTTCAAGCAAAACCTGCAAAAGGAGCTCAAACTTCCGTTCGCGCTGGCGGAAAAACTTCCCGCCGGCTATCAATTGCTGGGAAGCATCTGCATCTTGAATTTGCGGCCCGAATTGAAAAAAGCGGAGAAAAAAATCGCACTCGCAGTGCTCAAAACAGTTCCGCAGGCGAAAACCGTGCTCGTGAAAACAAGCGGAGTCAAAGGGGAAATGCGGACGCCGCAGTTGAAATTTCTGGCCGGAAAACGCAACTTCACTGCGTGGCACAAGGAAAATAATTGCGTGTTCGAGTTCGACGTGCGCAAAAGCATGTGGGCGCAGGGAAACATGAGCGAGCGCCAGCGTGAAATTTCGGAAGCCAAAAAAGGGGAAAAAGTGCTGGACTTGTTCGCAGGAATGGGAGACTGGAGCATTCCTCTCGCGAAAAAAGGAAGCGTGGTTACTGCAGTGGAAGCGGAAAAGGAAACCTTCGAAGCGCTGGAAAAAAACTGCCGATCGAACAAGACGAAAATAAATTGTATTTTTGGAAATGCGGAAAACGTCTCGCTTCCGGAAAAGTTTGACAAGATTTTGATGGGTTGGCTGCCTGCCCCCTTCTTCGCGTTTGAAAACGCACTCAAGCACGCGAAGCGCGGGGCGCGGATTTACTTTCACTGCACCGCAAGGAAAGGAGAAGCGGAAACGCATTTTGAGCAGTTGAAGGAAATTGCCCACGCGTGCAAGCGGAAAATCGCGCTCGAAAAAGTCGTGGAAGTAAAAAGCTATGCACCTTTCGTATTCCATTACGTGCTGGAAGTGAAAGCGGAATGAAAGTTGTGGTGAAAGCGGGAACGAACTCGCTGATGGAAAACGGGAAAGTTAGCCGGAAGAACATTCAACTGCTGGCCGGGCAGGTTTCGACTCTCCGCCAGAACGGCATCCACGCCATCCTCGTCTCGAGCGGCGCTATCGGAATGGGACTGGAAAAAATGGAACTGAAAGGGAAAGAATTGGACATGCCTTCCAAGCAGGCCATGGCCGCCATCGAACAGAGCGCGCTCATGCACGAGTACGAAAAAGCATTCTCCGCCCACAACCAGAAAATCGCGCAAGTATTGTTGACGAACGGGACGTTCGCGGATGCGAAAGCCTTCGCCAATCTCAAACACACTCTCAACCGCCTCGCCGAACTGGGAGTTATTCCCATCGTCAACGAAAACGACGCCATTGCAGTAGAAGAAATGGAACAAAAGACGTTTTCGGACAACGACGGACTCGCATGCGAACTCGCGATTCACTGGAACGCAAACCTGCTCGTTTTGCTGACGAAAGTGGGCGGAATCTACTCGCACAATCCCTCCAAAAACAGAAACGCGAAATTGCTCAACGGAATCGGACAGCTCGACCAAATCCAATCCATGGAAGGAAAATCAACCTTCGGACTCGGCGGGGCAAAATCGAAAGTAGCCGCCATAAGAAAGGCGACCGAAAACGGAATCGCAGTGGCCGTCTGCAAAATCGAAGCCGGAGCACTCGAAAGAGCCGCCAACAGAAAACCGAACGGAAGCTATTTCGAGGCGAAGCGGAAATGAACCCTCGGTTTGAAATGGTGAAGGGACACCACATTCAAAAATTCGAAGAAGCGATGGAAGAAGGAAAAGTCGACCCTTTGATGAGAAAGTTTTGCGCGAAAATCCAGAACTCGAAAAACTATTTCACGACTTCTTCCTGCAGCGGGCGGATTGTACTGCTGGACTTGGATGCGAACGAGCAAAAGCGCGAAGGGGCGTTCCACGCGAAATGGCATCGGAAAGTGAAAACCGAAGAAGTGTGGAAGGCGCTGAATGCTCCGAGTAAGCAAAACATTTGGTTCAAGCAGGAGCCGTTCATTTTGCACATCGGAACTTTTGATTTGGAGCACGCGCAAAAAATACTGCAGGCATGCAAGCGGGCGGGCGTGAAAAGAGCGGGCATTAATTCCTTCAAAGAAGGAAAGTATATGGTGGAATTGATTGGACACCAGGGAATGAATTTTTGGGCGAAAGAAAAAGGGAAATTGCTGGTTGAAAAGAATTTTCTGAAAAAGCAAGTCGAAGCCGCCAATCGGAAACTGGAGCTGAACTTCAAGCACTTGAAGCGCGCGCAAAAAGAGCTGGCAAAGCTCGAGTAAAGGAATAAAAGGGCAAATTGTGTAGGAATAGTCATGGAAGCATTGGGAGAAATCGAGCGAAAGGCATTGGAAGTCCTTTCAACCGAATGGAAGTCGGAACAGGAAATCGCCAAAGAGAGCAAACTGCCCTTGGACTCTGTGCGCAGGGCCATGCAGTGGCTTTCTTCGAAAGGGTTTGCGCAAGTGCAGGAGACCCCGCAAACCGCGCTCCAGCTTTCCGAAGCGGGAAAAAAAGCATTGAAAGAAGGACTGCCTGAGAAAAAGTTTTTGAATGAATTGAAGGCGCGCAAGGGAAGGGCGGAAATGGGCGCGCTCGAAAAAGCACTCGGAATGGGAAAAGAATTCAACTTTGTATTCGGAACGTTGAAACAGAAAGCGTTTGTAACGGTTTCAAAGGGGGAAAAAGGAATCGAAATCGCGTTGAGCGGCTTGGAAGAAGAATATTTGGAAAGCCCTTCCGCGGAAGAAAGCGCGCTGGAAAAAATTGCGGACGGAAGCACATTGAGCGACAGCGAACAGGAAGTCCTTCCCTCTTTGCTCAAGCGCGGTCTCGCGGAGAAAAAGGAAAGCGTGCAACGCTCGTACTGCGCGTCTGGAAAAACAGCCGAAGTCTCGGCCTCGAAAGGAGAAATCAACATCCTCTCGCACGAAATTCTGGAATCGGGCGTGTGGAAGCAGAAGAGCTTCCGCAAGTACAACTTGCAAGACCCCGTTCCGCCCATTTTCGGCGGAAAAAAACAACCCTACTTGCAATTCTTGGAACAAATCCGCTCCAAACTCACTGGACTGGGCTTTGAAGAAATGAAAGCGCCCCTCATCGTCTCCGAATTTTACAATTTTGACGTTCTCTTTCAGCCCCAGCACCACCCCGCGCGCACGTGGAGCGACACCTATTCGCTCAAAGCGCCCAAAAAGGGAAAACTTCCTTCTCCCGCAATTGTAAAGCGCGTGAAGGAAGCGCACGAGTTCGGGGGAAAGACGGGAAGCAAGGGATGGCAGTACGAATGGAGCGAAGACATCGCGCAAAAATTGATGCCCGCCGCGCACGGCACCGCGCACTCGGCGCGCACGTTGATTGAAGGGCCGAACATTCCGGGAAAATATTTCGCCATCGCGCGCTGCTTTAGGCCGGACGTGTTGGACGCCACGCACTTGCTCGAATTCAACCAGATGGAAGGAATCATTTTGGGAAAAGAGTTGAACTTCAGGCACTTGCTCGGAATGCTCAAAGAGTTTGCCATCGAGATTGCGGGCGCGGAAAAAGTGAAATTCTTCCCCGACTATTATCCTTTTACGGAGCCTTCCGTGCAATTGAGCGCCAAACATCCCGAACTGGGATGGATTGAGTTCGGCGGAGCGGGAATCTTCCGGCCCGAACTCATGGAAGGGGTGAATGTGGACGCGACGTGTTTGGCATGGGGACTGGGAATCGACCGACTGGCCATGTTCAAGCTGGGCATCAACGACATCCGACAATTATTCAGCGACGACTTGAAATGGCTGCGAAACGCGAAAATGGTGAAACCATAATGCCGAAAGTGGAATGCTCGAAAAAGGACTTGGAAGCCCTGGTCGGAAAAAAGTTTTCCAAAGAAGAGCTCGAAGAGGCAGTATTGTTCGTCAAAGGAGAACTGGATGCGATGGATGGCGACAAAATCGTCATCGACATCAAAGACCCGAACCGCCCCGACTTGTGGAGCGCGGAAGGAATCGCGCGCGCGCTGCGCGCGGCGTACGGAAAGGAAAAAGGCGCGGTCAAGATTTCGACCAAAAAGTCGAACTGGAAGCTGCTGATTGACAAGAGCGTGGAAGAAGTCAGACCCGTCATGGTGGCGGCGATTGCACGCAACATCCGCGTAACGGAAGACTTTTTGATCCAAATGATTCAACTGCAGGAAAAAGTC
>JAZDMJ010000034.1:0-8415 GCA_043801115.1 Candidatus Iainarchaeum sp.
AGCTAAAAAAGAAAAAAATACAAGACATTTTCTTCCAAAACTTCGTATCGGACGCAAGCGCTATTCTACTCATTACAAGTGTTATCGGCCGAAGTCAGATAAAATATGGTTTAAAATCGCTAAAGTTCTCATTCATTGAAGCGGGCCACTTGGGTCAAAATGTCTTGTTATATGCAACAAAATTAGATATAGGCGCTTGTGCCATTTGCGGATATGATGGACAAAAAGCAGAGAAATTGCTAGGAATTGACGGCCTTTCAGAAGGAATCGTTTACGTCATTGCATTGGGATAATTACACTAGTTCATTTACGACTTCGCTCACAATTTTTTCTGCCGCTTCTGTAGATAATGGTTCTTCAATTAACTCAGAAAACTTACGCAAGCTAAAAGCCATTCGATGAATAATTATGTCTTTTGTTGCCCTTGGCCCCCATTTTCCCTTAATTGCTCGAGCAAAGGTAAGCAAGTGAAAAGACAAATCTAGACTTCGATAGCTTTCTACACGTTTTTTGAAAAAATGGTTCTTTTGAATGCCATATTCTTTGTAGAATAAAGATTGTTGCTTCGCCGAAAGATTATTTTTATTTAAAAAATTAGCAATGTCCAGCGCAGGATCTCCGACCTTTGCAGAATCCCAGTCAACAAGTTTTGCAATTCTTCCCCTAGTGAGTATATTTTCTTTGTGCAGATCTTGATGAATGATGCTGTTGTCGCCTTTTGTAAGATATGGCCCGATGATTTTTGGCTGTGTGCGTATTACTTTTTGAATTTTAGGTAGCCAAACATTTGTGAACGAACAATTTTTGGCAGTGTTAAAAATATCGACACAAGAGGCAGTGTATTTAGTGTATGCGCTATGCCAATGACCAAAAAAGTCTTTAATATTACCTCTCTTTCGCGGAAGTCCTTTTCCAAAAGTGCCAAATTTTTCGAATTTGAACGAATGCAGTTCTTTCAAGCTTTTAGCAAATGCCATAATTTTCTCGTCTTTTCGAGAAAAAAAGTTTCCGCCAACCTTTTGTTGAATTTCTGCCACCGGTGAAACGGCAAGTAATCGAGGTTGAATTTTTGTATTTCTCATTCCAAGATAACGGAGAACCACCTTTTCCGTATTTTGCGGATAACTTTTTTTCAACAATTTTTTCTTCAAAACAATATTTTTCCCTTTCGCCTTGGCAAAAATTACATCAGAAAGCAAGCCAGTTTGATGCTCTTCAACATTTTTAACTTTTGAAATTGGCGTCTTCAGCAAATTACCAATTTCTTTCTTAACTTTGAATAATTTCGGTCTCTTCATAAAAACGACTATTTCAAGTATTTGGAAACGAGCGTTTCCGCGCCTTCTTGTTCGACGATTTTCCACGCGCTAGCAAGTTCGGAATGCGATTCTGCTTTTTTCTTATCGGCTTCAAATTGTTCCAAATTACTGAATTTTTTATAAATTAGAGAATGCACGGCATGAAGCAAAATATGGGAGTGCGCATCTTCCGGCAGATTGGGAAAATCTTTCTTGAGTCGTTCAACAATCTCGCAAAATCCAGAAATCTCCTCAAATGCATTGTGTATCAACTCATGAGTGATTAAATCTACCAAATTCTCGATTTCAGCAGGTTGTCCTTTGCTCGTGCACAAGCTGACCGTCAATGGGTCGGAAAAAGTAGTTCCGTGTTCTCGGAAAGAAAGGCAATAAATTCGAATGCTTTTCCTCTTCCAATTAATTCCAAGAATTTTTGTTATTTCTTTGAGAATTGTTGTCAGTTCCGGTTTTCTCGCCTCGAGATTGCCAAATGTTTCGAGCAAAACCGGCCGTTTGAGGCGTGCCATTGGCTCTTTCTTGGCCAACCGCAACAAAGTCCGCTCATAAATACGGCTCCGTTTAAACTCCAACTCTGGCAGCATAGAAAACTAGTCCCAAATCACCTATTTTAACCTATTGAAAGCGCTTTTCAGCCATTTACGCCGCTATTAAATCGATTTTGATTACTTAGAATATCGGCCGATGACGAACTGACAATAACCTTAAACCAGTCTAGATAATATATCGTAAAATAGACTCATTTGAGTTTTTTTCTACAAATTTTCAAGGTATTTAAACTTAGAGAATAAATGCAACCGAACCTATTTATACATTAAAAAACAAGTATTAGACAGGTGGATTTTCATGATGTGGAAAAACAAAATTTCCTTGAAAAAATCGAGTGTCAAAGGCCTACATGCTGCCGATTGCGACTGTCCAAGTTCGGATTCAAGTTGCGATTGCGCATGCCCTAGTGGTTCATGCGATTGTCCTTGCCATTAGCAAACAAAGGCACGAAAATGGAAATTCTGAACCCATTTGTTAGCGTCTTGCGCCGAAATGAAAACGTGGCGCTTTTTCACCACTTAACCCTCCAAACCGTTTATCTTTCCAAAACCGAATTTGAGGAGATGATTGCAGGAACGCTTCCTTTGGAAGAAACACGCGCTTTGATTTCGAAAAATTTCTTAGTTTCAAATACTTTTGACGAAAACAAGTATTTTGAACAATTTAAAAAAAGCGTTGAAACAAATCCAACAATTAGAGTGGCCTATCTACTTTTAACGAACCAATGCAATTTTCGCTGCAAATATTGTTTTATCGAAACCCGCACCCACCTCCAACAAACGAAGACGATGAGCAAAGAGACGGCTCAAAAAGCCATTGACTTAATTGGACGGAACACGCAAAAAGTTCGAATTATTTTTTACGGAGGAGAGCCATTGCTCTGTCGGGATGTTTTAAAATTTGCTGTCGAATATGCCGAAAAACGAATTCCAAACGCCAGTTTTGGCATGGTTTGCAACGGTTCTTTGGTAACCGACGAAATCGCCCAATTTTTGAAAGCACACCACTTTGGAGTTGGAATCAGTTTGGACGGGCCGAAGACTATCAATGACAAAATGCGAATACTTTCGAACGGCAGTGGAACATTCGCCCTTATCAAAAAAGGAATCAAAACACTTCAAAAAAACAAAGTAAATACGGGGTTGAGTGTTACACTCGGCCCTCACAACGTCAATAGCATCGAAAAGACAGTTGAAGAAATTAAAGAGGCCAATGTAAACGCGATGGGTTTCAACCTTTTGAGTCCAAACGAAGGCGTTTCTTGTGAAGCCAAAAAAATTTACAACGCAGCAATACGCGGAGAAGAAATGCTCCGCCAGGCAGAAATCCGAGAAGACCGCGTTTTCAACCGAAAAATCGAACCATATCTAGAAGAAAAACCGAGATGGCGCGATTGCGCCGGTTATGGCAACCAAATTGTCATTACACCCGAAGGAAATGCGGGCGTCTGTCACGGATTGTGGCCTGATTTACAAAATTCTCCAGAAAAGAAAGAATATTTCCCGATAGATGTGGATTATCAACAAGAAGTGACTCAACACCCATTATGGCAAGAATGGTTCTCCCGTATGCCATTGAATATGGAAACGTGCAGACATTGCCCGGCAATCGGGCTCTGTGCAGGCGGTTGCGCCAAAAACGCCTTGCTCCAAAAGGGGAGCATATGGGAAACAGACGAGCTCAACTGCGCGTTCGCAAAAGCTTGCGTTGAAAAACTCGTTTGGGACTATTTTGACGGCAAACTTCCAACTTCAACCGGAGTAGATGCTCAATGATTAAAGCGGTTGCATTTGATGTCGGAGATACACTGTATTCGACAGGAGAAATACGGTATTTCGACGCATTTCGGCTTGCCGAACAAAAAGTGTTGCAACGACACGGCTTTCATGTTCCATCCGACGAATATTGGGCTTGTGTCGAAAAGACGTCTCGAGAAATCCAGCAAAAAAAATACAAAGGTGACCCGTACAAATTTCCGTGCGTGCTGCTTGACTTTCTTGGAATTCAAAACGAAGAAATCATGAAAGAAATCGGAGCCGAATTTGGCAAAGTACACGCCGAATATTCCGAAAAAAGGGGAGAGAAAAACGAGGAAGCTTTTACCGTCATTAAAAAATTGAGCGAAAAAGGAATCCTTCTCGGCATTATCAGTGATACGGATACGAGCTGGATTCGCGACCGATTAAACCGAAATGGAAGCGCCAAATATTTCCAAATATACTCACTGTCCAACGAAATAGGACTTGGAAAAGGCTCAGGAAAACCTTTCGAGTACTTTTTGCAAGAAATTGCAAAAAAAGGAATTCTTCCTGAAGAGTGTTTAATGGTCGGCGACCTTTCCGTAGATATGGATGCAAAAAAATTTGGAATGAAAACGGCATTATACAATCCTGCGAAGAACAATCACAAACATTTCACTTTCCAACCTGATTTTGTTATCATTCAATTCGAAGAATTGCTCAAAATCGTCGAAGAATCACATTAATTCTTTCGAACAAACGCTTTGTCAAAATCAAACAAATACAGTTTTGGAACTGAATTGCGTTTTTCTGAATTTTTATCCATTAAAACAATAAAATTCCAATCATATGCGTGCCCATGTTCGACATTCAATGCCTTTGCTTTCGACAATATTTCTTTTTTCTGCGATTCCAGACGTTCCTTAAATTTTCTATTCGCAGGATTTTTTAGAAACGCAGACAGAGTAGGGCCTTTCAAAACACCTGAATAAACTCGAAAGTCACCGTTTTTTAATTTGTAAATCCGAAACCGACCTGACTTGTCTTTCAAAATAGGTTCTACAGAAACACCCGCGCTTAGTAAACGAAGCCATGCTGCAACATTTTCGGTTTTCATCATTTTAATCAATGCTTTGCCTTTCAAACCTCCGCCAAGTAGAATTGTGTTCTTTTCGATTTTTTCCTGCGTTCGCCTAACGATTTTCTTTCCCGCATTCGACATATCCTCATCCAGAATATGTTTTCCGTACAGTTCCGCAAAAGGAACGCCGCCAAATATTTCCAAAACGCGCGCAGCTTGCTTTCGAACCCAAAAAGAATCGTCATTGAACCGGGTCATAACGGCTTTCATCTCTCTTTTCGACAATTGGTGGTCGATTGTGGAAAGTGCGTCCTGCCGAATAGCCGCGTTTGTGCTTTCTAAATTTCGAATCAACTCTTTTTCCTTCAACTTCCTTCCGTAAAAAGGAATTTTTTCAGTTATTCTTCGAAGTCGCATAATCAACCGAACAAAACAGCTACAAATCGCCTATTTTAACCTATTGAAAGCATTTTTCGACCGTTTACACCACTATTAAACGCTTTTGATTATCCAGACTACTGGCCGATGACGAACTGACAATAACCTTAATCTAGTCTAAGTAATATATCGAAAACAAGCAAAAAAAATCAAAAGAGAACGGCTACATTTACTTGTTTTCTAGAATTCGCCTGATTTGCAGTAGGTTATGAATATGATAATCGGGAGAAATTCTCACTTTTTTCCTTCTGAATGGATCGTATAGAGCAACTTTCATTCCGATGGATTGCGCATTTTTGCAGGCGGTTTGGCTGTCGTCCACGAGCAAGCATTCTTCGGGCAGGAGCTTGACTTTGTGTTTTTGGCGCATTTTTTTCAAGAATAATTCGAAAGGTTTGGGGCTGGTCTTTTCATAGCCTACTTCGCACGAAATTGAAATATGGTGAAAGTGCTTGTCGAGTTTGATTTCGCGAAGCCATTTTTTTCCATACAGAGAATTCGAATCACTTGCGATTCCGAGATAGTATTTTCGTTTTGCAAGCCACTTCAACACTTTTCTCGCATTGGGAGAAAGCGATTTTTCCGCACCGAAATCTTTGAAGGCATAATCATACGCGAGGTGCATTTTGCGTGCCAATATCCAACTCGGCTTTTTGATGCCCAAATAGCGCTGCAAATGATAAGAAATGAAAGACATTCTTTGCTTGAATCTAAGCTTGTTCCAGTCCTTGCTCAAGTGATTCCATGCTTCTTCATATTGCTTGGAATTGAACGAATAACCGGCTTCGCGTAGAACGTTCAATTCTGGTTGGAATTGGGAAGGCCGTTTCAACAATGCCGCGCCATCATAAAGCGTATCATATATATCAAAAATGACACATTTGATTGGTACTTTCTTTGATTTGCTTTTCCTTTCAGTCATATTCGCCAATATGAGTTTCATTCGAGCTTTATCTGTATTTCTTTTTTTCCTTTCGGGATTATCTTGATTTTCAACCCCTTTTTCAACTTGTAATATTGCACCAAATCCGAAGGCAGTGTTACGGCCAAACTCCTGCCCGCATTGATAATCGGCCTTTTGAAAACGAATTTCGAATTGACTTGGTCGCTTAATTCCTGCATTTGCTCTTCTGTAGAAAAATTCTCGCCGCACTTCTCGCACTTGTAATACGGCGACTCTTTGATGACGATTTTTCCGCCATCCAACGCCAATTCTTCGAAATGAAGCACGGCATTTCCGCCGCACAAGTGGCATTTTATTGCTTTTTCCATAATTCAACCTCTTTTTCGTTCGCTTCCCACAACGTCAGCACGTGAATGTATTCGCGGGTTTCAATCTTAACCGCAGTCAACAACTCACCTTGAATCTTGAAAACCGTCTTGAACTTATCCACGCCCTCCTTTACCCGAACCTTCTGCTTTTTGACTTCCCATTCAATCTCACCATAGTTGATTCCCAGCTTCGCCGCCCGCTCGGCAAAACGGTGCTTGGCATGCAACGACCAACGAACCAACATATTACAAAAATGGCCCAAGAGGTTAATAAAGCAATACCATATACTAACCAAATAACACCAAATCTTCGTCTTTCGCCACTTTCAAGTAGCTATTAAACGGTTTTGGATTACCTACCCTATTGGCCGATGACGAACTGACAATAACCCTAAACCAGTCTAGGTAATATACCAAAAATAAGGTCGAATTCCGTCAAAAGGAATAACTAGATGGGATACACACTTGTTTGCGGAGAAACAAGTTATGGTCAAAATCGCGTTTACTTTGCTTAAGGAAGGCGAGAGCACGAAAGAGCGTTTGAAGAAAGCAGAATTCTTCATCAAAAAGTCGAAAAAATTGAAAGCCGAGATTGTTTGTTTTGGAGAAACTTTTCCCATTTCGACCAACGATTCAAATGCTCAAAAGAGGGCCGTTCGCGTGCTGGCTATTCTCTCGAAAAATCACAAAATGGCCATTATTGCGGGCGCAGGAAACAAAAAGTCCAATAAAGCGCTTTACTTTGCAAACGGTCGTTTGATTGGAGAACAGTTGAAGGGCCACTTTTTTGCCAACGAAGTTCGCGACGAAAAAGCCGACGACTTTCGCGTTTTTCGATTCAAAAAGTGGAAGATTGGAATTCTTGTCTGCTATGACTTGTTTTTTCCCGAAACCGCGCGCTACTTGCAACAAAAAGGCGCAGACGCCATCTTTTGCCTTTCTCACGCGTTCAAAGGCCAAAAGTTTTGGGAACCGCTTGCGCTCGTTCGAAGCATGGAAAACCAAGTTCCTATTGTGTTGAGCGGAACCATCCAACCCGAATACCACATTACTGGGCCAGCTGTTCTAGCCCTCCCAAACAACACAATCTACACGATTGAAAAAGAGGGTTTGAAAGTAGTCGATGTAGACTTGAAAAAGTGGAAAAAGTTTCGAAAAGCCAAGTCCAATTCGAACATCAAAATAGGAGAATATATCCAAAAAGGCGTTCAAGGTCCCTTCATGGGCGACGAAAACAAACAGTTTTTGAAAAAATACGTAAAACAAGTCCAAAAACAGACCAAAATTAAATGAAATTCGGTTTACCCTTTTTCTAAAATTTTCTTGATTTGCAATAGGTTGTGAATTCGATATTCTGGGAAAAAGTTCAATTTTTTTCGCTTAAATGGGTCATAGAGCGCAACTCTCATCCCAATGGATTGCGCGTTTCGACAAGCGCCCTGGCTGTCGTCAACGACTAGACACTCTTGCGGCTCTAGATTGATTTTATTCTTTTGTTGCATTTTTTTCAGGAACAATTGAAATGGCTTGGAAGTATTTTTTTCGTAGCCAATCTCGTGGGAGATGGAAATGTGGTGAAAGTGCTTGTCGAGTTTGACTTTTCCAAGCCATTTTTTGCCATCTTTCGTATGGGCATCGCTTACAATCCCCAAATAGTAACCGTTCTTGGCCAGCCACTTTATGATTTTTCGTGCATTGGGGGAAAACATTTGCTCAGGGGTAAAACGCGGGCACAAGCTTGAGAACGCCTTATATATTTTTCTCGCCAAAGCCCAACTCGGCTTTTTAATACCCAAATAGTGTTGCACATAATAGGAAATGAACTGCTTGCGATTCTTAAACTTCAATTTGTCCCAATTCTTGTAAACCTTCTCCGAAGCCACCAAATACGCTTTTGCCGAAAAATGATAACCTGCCTTTCGCAATTCTTCCAATTCCAGCTTTTCTCTATCGTTCAACTGGCGGAGCAACTCAGAATTGTACAACGTGTCTCCCACGCCAAAAATGACGCACCTTATCA
>JAZDMJ010000022.1:0-5818 GCA_043801115.1 Candidatus Iainarchaeum sp.
AGCAAAGTCCTCTGCCGAACTTTCTCGGCTTCGGGCGGAAAAAGAAGCGCTTGAAAAGCAGCTGGGAAGTCTTCGTACCAAACATTACGGCCCCGCAACATAACGAAAATCCTACTACATAAGAGGGGTTTTTTCCGCTTCATAACTTCGCTTTCCAAATTTCTGCTTTGAAAAAATTCGCTTTCCGAATTTTTGCGGAAAGAAGCGGGCAAATATATAAATAGCGGGAATGCACAATACTGAGTATAAAAATTTTCTCTTTTGGGGTGAGAACTTGAAGTCTATTTTGGAAAGTGCAGTAAACAAGTCAAAATCGTCGACTTCCCAGGCCGACGAGCGCATCGAAGAATTCGGAGCGCCAAAAATCATGGTCATCGGATGCGGTGGTGCAGGTTGTAACACTGTCAATCGCTTGGCCAATATGGGAATTTCAGGAGCGCAATTGATTGCGATTAACACGGACAAGCAGCACTTGGCCCTCATTAACGACGAAATCACGAAGATTTTGATCGGAAAGAGCGTCACGCGCGGTTTGGGAGCGGGCGGCTATCCGGAAATCGGAGCCAAAGCCGCCGAAGTATCCAAGCAGGCATTGGAAGAAGCCCTTTCTGGGGTTGACATGTTGTTTGTCAGCGCCGGAATGGGAGGCGGAACCGGAACAGGCGCCGCACCCGTCGTCGCGCAAATCGCCAAAGACCAGGGAGCGATTGTCATTGCAATCGTTACGTACCCTTTTGCTTTGGAAAAAGCGCGCTTGATTAAAGCGGAAGAAGGATTGGAACGATTGCTGTCCACAACGGATACAGTCATTGTAATCGACAACAACCGCTTGGTCGAATTAGTTCCCAATTTGCCCATTAGCGACGCGTTTAAAGTGGCGGACGAAGTTATTGCGCGAACAGTTCGCGGAATCACGGAAACCATCACCCAGCCTTCGCTCATCAATTTGGACTTTGCAGACGTCCGAAGCATTATGGCAGATCATGGCCTTTCCATGATTGCCGTCGGAGAAAGCAAGTCTGTTAACAAGGTTGACGAAGTCGTCGAAGACACGCTCAAAAACGCGTTGTTGGACGTCGACGTTTCCGGAGCCACGGGCTGCCTGATTCACATTACGGGCGGACCTGAATTGACTCTCGGAGAAGCGAACGCGGTCGGAGAAATGCTGACCGAAAACATCGACCCCCGCTCTCAAGTCATTTGGGGCGCCAGAGTCGATCCAACATTCGAAAACAAGATCGAAGTCATTGCGATCTTTACGGGCGTGCACTCTCCGTTCATCAAGAGCTCGCAAGCGAAAGCGGCTCCCAAGTACGGATACGCGACGAAAGACAAAGACTTCGGCATCGACTACATCAAGTAATTGTTTCGAGAAAAGAGCGGCCGAAAGGCCCTCTTTTTTTCCTATTTTTCCGTTTTTTCGTTTGGAAACATTTTCATGACGCGCAGCACTGCTTCGCGTTCGTCGTGTGTGCTGGCAATGTCGGAGAGGTTTTTGGCGTATTGTTCGGCGAACTTTTCCGAAACGTCGAACCGTTCCGAAATGAGCTCGGTCACTTCTTTTTCGGTTTTGCCTTGCACGAGTTTTTGGAAAAAATTCTGATACCTTCGGGTGGTTTGGACAAACGCCTTTATTGCTTCTTCTTTGGAAATCGAGGCGGGGTTCACTTTTTCCAAATTGAAGCCGCGGATGAAGGAGGAAGGCGGCCTTCGGCCGCTTTCGACCATGACGGCTTCGACGAATTTTCCCAAAATCCAAGCGGCTTGGCCGTAATTTTTTAGTTCCATGAAAGTCGGATGATCCACGCTGTAGACGACTCTCTTCCGACCTTTGAACAGGATTTCCTTTTTGGGCCAATGTGCGATTGCTTCAGTCGGAAGCAGCAGCGTATATGATCCGCCCGCATTCGGAGAACCGAATCCGGGGTGCACTCGCTGGATTCCGCCGAATTCTTTAACGGCTTGTCCGAAGTCTCCCCACGCGACGGGAATGCCGAGCTTGCTGAAAACGCGGACTTTCGGCTGTTTGACTTTTTCAAGAGGGTATCGAACCCACGTGGCTTGGACTTGCAAAAAGCAGACCCTTCCCGGCCTCGCCGAATCTTCGAAAAGAATCGACCGCTCGGTGCCAGTAAATGGCATTCTTTGTCGAATTTTTTCCACCCCTAAAGAGGGTACGCGGTTCCGCCTCATGGAAGGGAGCAAAAATTTTTGGACGAACTCGTTCGCGTTCTTATGCTTTCCCATCGCGGCAATCATTGTCTTTGACATGGAAGAAAACAGCCCCGTGCCCCTATAATAAACCTGCTGAAAATTCAGGATTTCTTCCGTCATTCGCCGTATTCCAGCAAACCTTTAAATATAATTTAGTTATACTTGCTGTTAGGGTGAGAGTTTTGAAGCAGTTTGAAGCGCGCGCGAAAAAGTGGGGCAATTCGATTGGAGTGACGATTCCGTCGGAAATCGTGAAGGAAGAGAAAATTTTGCCCAACTCGAAAGTGAGAATGGTTTTGATGCGAAAGCCGAGCGGGGACGTTTTTCGGAAAGTGTTTGGAACATTCAAAACCAAAAAGTCGACCGACCAGTTGATGAGGGAAATCGATGAGGGATACGACTGAAGAGTATTTTTGCGACACGTACGCGCTGGTCGAAATTGCGAAAGGCAATCCGCGCTATTCGCGGTTTGAAGAGGCGGCGCTCGTAACGCTCGACTTCAACCTGGCCGAACTCTATTACGGGTTTTTGAGGGAAAACGGGCGAACCGTTGCAGATGCGGTTTTCAAAGAGTACTCCCAATGGTCGGTTTCGTTTCCCCAGTCCGTCATTCCTTCCGCCATGCGCTTCAAGCTCGAATTCCGCCGCGAAAATCTGAGCTATGCCGACTGTCTGGGCTACGCGTTTGCCCAGAGCCAGGGCATTCCCTTTCTAACGGGAGACCGCCAGTTTGAAGGAAAGCCCGGCGTCGAATTCGTGCGCTGAATCTTTTTATGTCGTTGTGGCAAGTTATTCTCTTTCAAGCTCTTTTACAATCAATTTCTCGAACTTTTTCAACTCTTTTTTTAATTACATGACGCTCAAAAAGTTTGCAGGAATTAATTTAGAGCACAGTCTTTTTTGCTGCTATTAGGAAGGCAGCAAAGTAAAAAATTGCAAGTAGAACTAAATATTTTGTTATTTCTCCGGCAAATATTTTTATTATAAAATAAACCCACGCGATTCCCATCAAAAAGCCAAGAATAACTAATGCTTTTGGTGTTATTTTTATTTTTTTGAATTTGTATATTGTCCATTCAAACAATCCTGGCATTGCGGCCAACGCAAATACTGAGTTTTGTCCTATTATTTCATTGAAAATGAGCGCGAATATTATTCCGGCATATATTCCAAAACATCTTGCGCAGATTTTTGCCTTTTTGATTTGAATGCAACGAAAATATTCTTCCTTATTGTGATGTGAAAGCAAATACGGCGACATTTCTTTTAGGAAATGTATTGCTTCTTTTGTCTGGTCATTTAAGGTCTTTTCTTGTCGCTGCATTGTAAATTCCATACAACCAGGGGATTACAAGCCAAGAGGTGCAAAGTATAAGCAAACCCAAACCGAATTGTCCGGCGTACATTTGACCAGTTCCGGGAATGAAAATGGACAGAATTACTGCAACTGTTCTACTTTTTTTCTCTGTACTTTCTGCGCCAGGTTGATTTACGCCACAATTTGGGCATATTGCGGCATTTTGACTTATTTTTTTGCCGCAATCTTGACAGTATTTGGCTTTTGAATCAGGTAGTCCGCTTTCGCTTTGCTTTTCTTCATCTTGTTTTTCTTCGCTTTTATTATTTTTTGAAACCATATTAGTACTTGGAATCGTTCTTGTTTATAAAAGTATCGAAACCGCTGGCTTTGCCAAGAATGAAAATTGCGCTAATTTATTTTAGTTCGTTTAGTGCGGAGAGGAAGTCAACTCTTTCACAACCAGTTTTTCGAACTTTTCCAAGTCCTGCTTGCGGATGATTCCGGCGGAAGCGTACTTGTGCCCGCCGCCCTTCGCTCCCTTCAACTTCGGAAGCACTTTTTCAATCAATTTATTGAGTTCGATTTTTCCGTCCTGCCTGCGCACGGAGAAAGAGTACTTTCCGTCTTCGGGCTGGAAGACGAAAATGGTTTCGTGAAAGTGCGAGAAAGAGATGACGCTCGCGGCGACGCTTTTGATATTAATGATTCCCTTCAAAACGTAAAAGTGAACGTGCTGTTCGGGAAAGTGCTGCGCGTTTTTTTCAAACCCGCGGACGGCTTTCTTTTCTGCCTTGTCCACCCGTTTCAAAAAATTTCCAAAGCGAGAGCGCAATAATTGTTTGGGCGATTTCGCTTTCAATAAAAATTCATACAAGGGTTTGACGTTGGAAACGGAAATGCTTTCCGTGGCTTTGGACAGCCGCGCGCACTTGGCCAGTTCTTTCAAACTCGACTTGGATTCTTTGGCCGCTTTGTGGATGAATTTTTTCCATGGCCGGCTTGAATAGTCTCCAATGACTCCAACGGCGGCAATCCATTTTTCTTTTTTCAATTCCGCGTGGCGCGAAAACAAGTCATAGCACATTTTCGAGGCAGGGTATTTGGCAATTTCTCCCTTCCACAGCGCGCCCGACTTCACGTACGCCAGATTTTTCGAATTCAAGTCTCCATTGTAGTTTGGATGGTGGTCGATGAATAATACGGGAAAGAGTTTGGACAATTTTTTCAGATTTTTGGGCGCGTGGTCGAAGGCCAAATCCGTAATAATGACTTTGGACGGCTTCAATTTTTCGATTTTTTTCAGCGTTTCTTCCAATAGCTCCCCATGAATATGTTCTTGTATCATTGGGAAAATTTTCGCCTTCGGACAAATCTGCCCGAGCGCTTTCGTTACAATAACGCCCGCGGAAACCCCGTCCGTGTCCGTATCGTAGAGCAGAACAATCCTGTCCCTGGAAGAAAGGGATTTTGCGAATTCGTCGAATCGTTTCACTACAAAGGCTCGGCTCGGCATGGTAGTAGAAAGGCGTTGCGACTTTTATGCCTTTTCCCTTTCGCAACCGAAAACGCTTTAAAAAGCGCAACCGTCTATACTGCATGGCCGAAGAAAAAAAGTCGAAAGAAGCGGAAGCGCTGAAAAAAAAGCTCGAATGGAAGAAGGAAAGCGCGTGGACGCTGTTCGACGAGAAAACGAAAAAAGAAGCCATGCGCTTTGCCGAATCCTACAAGGAATTCATGGCCGATTACAAAACTGAGTACGAAATCGTCGATTTTATCAAAAGAGAAGCGCGCAAAAAGGGATTCAAGCCCTTCAATGAGGCCAGCTTCAAAGCGGGTTCCAAATTCTGGATTGACAATCGCGGGCGTTCCTTGTTTTTGTTCGTGCTCGGCTCCAAACCCATTTCAGACGGAATGAAATTGATCGGCTCTCACATTGACGCCAACAGGCTCGACCTCAAACCTTCTCCCGCGTACAGCGATTCGGGGTTGGGAATGCTGAATTTGCCCGATTACGGCGGCATCAAACAATGGCATTGGGTGAATGTTCCCCTTGCGTTGCACGGCCACTTTTTCGATTCCGAGGGAAAACGGCACGACATTTGCTATGGAGAGAGGGAAAGCGAGCCCACGTTTTTGATTACGGATTTATTGCCCCACATTGGAAAGGCATTGCTGGAAAAGAAAATGGAAGATGTCATTTCCGGCGAAAGTTTGGACGCCATTGCTTCCAACACTCCCTTTCACGAAAAGGAAGCGCAGGACAGGGTTCAACTGCAGTTACAAAAAATGCTGTTCGAAAAATTC
>JAZDMJ010000047.1:0-7709 GCA_043801115.1 Candidatus Iainarchaeum sp.
ATAAAATGTTTGAAAACATCAAAAAAGACATAAAAACATTCAAAAATATTCCCGCATTGGCAGAAGAAGCAAAAGCATTGGAAAACTCTCTTTCAAAAATAGCAGTTCCGGAAAGAATCAATGCATATCAATGGGGAGAACGAATAGAGTCGAGGATTTCAACGGTAATCAAATACGGCGAATGGAAAAAATACGTAGAACTGCTGAACAAATACAACCAGCTACTTCATTAGAGCCAAAATCGCCGAAAGCGACCTTTGTGTGTTTGAAAAAATAAAAAAATGCCCTGCCCTATTCGAGTTTGGGCACTTGCGCAATGATGATTTCAGTGTCCGCGTCCGACATGTCGGCCAGTTTGGGCGCTTCGATTTCGGGCGCTTGGACGGCGGCCATGCAAGAGGCGGCGTTTTCCTTTTCGCGCCTTCTCACTTTCAGCATGGAAACGAGTTTTTCGTTTCCCGAAAACGAGTCAACACCAACGTGGTTGCAGTCGGGGCATTGGATGACTTCGCCCATGTCGTCCGCAATCTTCAGCATTCCGCCCTCTTTGATCAAGGAAGAGCCGATTTTTTGGTGCACGCGGCTGGAAAAACAGTTGGGACAAACGCTCATAATTTTCAACGGCATCACCTTTTTGGGAGTATGTGGGAATTTTTCGGCTTGGGACCGAAAAAAGACTCTGGAAAAAGAATGCACGGCTTATATAAATAGGTTTCGATTCGGAAACGCCTGTCGGGGCAAGGGACAACTACAAAAAGCGAAAAAAATCCCCAAAAACGGCTCAAAGGGGCGAAAAAAGGAAGAAAAACGCCTAAAGTTTACACGATAATGCGAAAGCTCAATTCTTTGGCCACGCGCGCGACTTCGTAATCATAGTTGCTCGCGTGCTCCGCAACCACTACTCGGCCCGTGTGCAGGCCGGGAGAAGCGCGCGGAGTCGTAAAAATGGGAAGCCTGAACTCTTTCGACTCGTTCGCTTTGACAATGTCCAATCGTTTTTGAATCGAACGATTGATGCCGGCCTTGTCGAACGCGACAGTGTCGGGAAGCTGGACATCGAGTTTCAACAGCTTGTCCTTGTCGCCGCGGTTTTCGACTCGAATCAGCAATTCTCCCGCGCGCTTTTCGCGCATGCTCAATCGCATGGGATAGAGCGAGGATTTCAATACAATGTTTGCCATTTTTTTCACCTTTATTCAATTATTTTGCCCATGTCTGAAACGTCCAATACCAAACTGACGGTTCCGTTCGCGATTCCCTTCTTCAATTCTCCGCTCAAGGGCTTTGTTTTGGCTCCCTTGCGGAACAAGGTCAAATGAAAATTGACTTTCGGCTCTCCGCTACCCTTCTGCTTCAACACTCGACCCGAAACTGCCGCCAGAATGTGCGGGTTGTTGGCCAATGGAATAGAGTTGAAATCGTCCGAAATCAGGTCGAACTCTCTCAATTCGCCCGTTCCCTCGCGAAAGCGCGCATAGTCGATGTTGTGCTCTTTCGCGGCCTGCACGATTCCTTCCATGAGCTCGTCGCCGTCCGAAAACTCGATTACCAGCTGTTTCACAATTTCACCCCAAAAACACAATTGAACGAATTATAGACGTTCCTTCTATAAATGCGTTTCCGCCTTAAAAAGCTTCATTTCCACGACTATTTCATGCCCCAAACCGCCCTCCAGCAATGGGTCGAAGCGCTTTCCATGGACGACGCGAGCGCGCGCGCCATTGAAATTCTTCCCAAACTGCGCAATGGAACGCTGACGCTGGCGGACGCCGAAAAAGAATTCGGAAAGGATACTGCCCAACTGGCCGAAGCCGTGCAAAAAATCGAAACCCTCCCGCAAAAAGCGAGCGCGGAAAAGAGAGAAGAAGCCGTCAAAAAAATCCTCCTCGCCATGAGCAAAGATGTTCGCACACTCATTGTCGCATTTGTGGACAGAGCCATTGAATTAGAAAATCCCGCCCTCGAAAACAAGGAAGAAAAAGCGAAAGAAGCCCTCGAAATCTACGCCCCGCTCGCGCACCGCCTCGGAATGAACAAACTCAAAAGCGAACTGGAAGACAACGCATTTGAAATTCTAGAGCCGGAAAAGGCAGAAGAAATCAAAAACGCGCTCGCGTCGAGCGCGGAACAGCGCGAAAAAGAACTCGAAACCATCCAAAAAGAATTGGAAGCGAAAATCGCGGAGTCTGGAATCGGCGCCAAAGTGCTCGCGCGGAGCAAGCGCTTGTACGCAATCTACAAGAAAATCAAAAAATACGAGGAAAAATACGGCGAAAAATTTCTCCTGCACAGAATCAACGACGTGCTGGCCGTCCGAATATTGTGCAACTCCGTGGACGAATGCTACAACTTGTTGGGAATCGCGCACGCGCTGTGGAAGCCCCTGCCCGAACGATTCGATGATTACATTGCCAAGCCCAAACCAAACGGGTACAAGAGTTTACAGACGGATGTAATCGGCCCTTTCGGAAAACCCGTGGAAATCCAAATCCGAACTTTTGAAATGCACCAGGAGGCGGAGAACGGAATCGCCGCGCACTGGAAGTACAAGGGAAGGGAACGCGGGGGAAGAATGGATTCGAAACTTTCGTGGCTCAAAGAAATGCTCGAATGGAAGCAGGACTCGGAACAGGCCAAATCATTCATGGACTCGCTCAAAGTCGATTTTTTCGAAAACGAAATCTTCTGCTTTACCCCGAAAGGAGAAGTCATCGAACTTCCCGAAGGAAGCACTCCTTTGGATTTTGCCTTTGCCGTGCACTCGGACGTGGGCAAAAAAGCGAGCGGGGCGAAAGTGAACGGAAAAATGGTCCACTTGGACTTCGAACTGCACAACGGGGACGCGGTCGAAATTCTCACTTCGGAAAAGCAAACCCCGAAACGGCAATGGCTGGCCATGGTCAAAACAGACAAGGCAAAACAGAAAATCAGGGGAATATTGCAAATCGAAGCCGTTGCAAAACCGCAAGCGAAGGAAAAAGAAAGAGAAATCAAGAGCGTTCAAATCCAGAGTGCGGAAGAAAAGGACATTCGCCTGGCCAAATGCTGCACGCCCGTCCCCGGAGACGATGTCATCGGATTTTTGACAACGAAGCGGAAAATTACCGTGCACCGGACGGATTGTGAAAACATCGGAAAGTTTTCGGGAAAGCACCGCAAAGTCAAAGTGGCGTGGAACGTGAAAGGGAAAGGGAGTTTTGAAGTCAACATTGAAGTGCTCGCTGGCGACAATCCCGGAATGCTTTCCGAATTATTGCGCGCGCTCACGCAGTCCCAAGTGCGCATCCAGAGCGCGAACGCCTTGAAAGAGACGAACAAGCAAGTGCTCTGCCGCTTCCAGCTGCAAACCAAGGACTTGAAAGAATTGGAAAAAATTTTCGAACGAATCCAAAAAGTGAAAGGCGTTTCAACCGTCAAACGCGCGTAAAGCTATTTATACTGGAAACCCGTTCTTTTTAGCATGGAACGCATTCCGACCGGAATTCCCGGACTGGATTCTTTAATCGAAGGCGGCTTTCCGCAAGGAAGAACCATGCTCTTGGCAGGGGGAACGGGAACGGGAAAAACTATTTTTTCCCTGCAATACCTCTTTGAAGGCGCGAAAAAATACAAAGAGCCCGGACTGTACGTAACGCTGGACGAGCGGCCCGAACTGATACGCGAAGACGTTGAACGGTTCGGCTGGGAGCTCGAAAAGCTTGAACAGGAAAACCTGCTCCACATCGTGGATGCTAGCGTGGCCAAAATCGGAATTCCTTCCAAAGAAGCGTTTGCCCTTCCCGAAACGGGATTTGATTTGGACAAATTATTGCTGGAAATTCTGCGCGCTTCCAAAAAAGTGGGCGCAAAAAGAGTGGTTGTCGATTCATTACAAGCGTTGGGGCTCAAATTCGACGAACCCGGCGAGGCGAGAAAAGCAGTTCTAAAGTTGAGTTATTTGCTGGCCAAAATCGGAGCGACTTCCATTCTGACTTCGGAAGTCGCGGAAGGGGACAAAAAATTCGGGACCTATGGCGTCGAAGAATATGTTGCAGACGCAGTCATTTCCTTGCGCTATCTGGAAGTGGGAGTGCGAAACAATAGGCTGTTGCACATCCGGAAAATGAGGGCGACCAAGCATTCCGAATTTTTGCACCCGCTCGAAATTACGGAAAAAGGAATCACTGTCCACAACGTAGACGAATGAAATCATTTCTTCTTTTTCTTCTTTTCTGATTTTTCTTGAAACGCCCAGCGCTTTCCTTTTTTGATTTCCTTTTCCGTTCCCTTGAAAGCGGAGAGCAAATCTTCAAACACAGTTCCCATTCAGTTCACCTTCCAAGTTTTACGATATTGGACTTTATAAATATTTGGGGTGGTATTGCGACTGCTCATTCGCTAGTCTTTCTGACCGTTCCTCATCCACGTCTGGCTTTCGTGTTCTCCCATGTGACGTTCCAAGTCCTTCCTGAAAGAGTGTCGGTTATTTTCAGGTAGGAAAAACCGTCCGGAAACAAGGGTTTTACCACCACTTCATATCGTTCTCCCTTTCCAAAGCGAACTGGATTATCGCCTTTCAGAAGTTGCGGATCCTTCAAAACGCTCTCGGGAATTTTTGGCCGAATCGCGACAACTTTTCGAACAAGGTGGGGGACAATACGCATCTTAATCACTGTTAAATCTAGTGCATTCAACTATAAAAAATGGCGCCTTTTTAATGGCCGTTAATTCCAAAAACCAAAAATGGGGTGGGCGGGATTTGGACCCGCGACACAACGGTCTTCAGCCGTTTGCGCTACCGGGCTGCGCTACCACCCCAGCTGTCACGGTCAGCTGGCACCCGCGCGCCATCTTCGGCTCCGCCTCGATGCCACAAACCGTGAAAGTATGAAAAACGTCCGAGCAAGAGTTTAAAGAATCCTCCTTGACGATTCAAACAATGAACCAGTTCGTCTTGGCCTTGCAATATTTTTGGACCAAAGAAGCGAGTTCTTCCAACGCACCATCCAAATTGTCTTCCTTTCTCAAGCTTTCCACGTAAATGGCCGCGCGCTTAGTCTGCGGAGTGAATTTTGTCTTGTCCGCCTCTCTCCAATTCCAACGACGGCACAACACTTCCACATCATCCTTGTAAACAACTTCACCCTTTTCCGGAGAATCGCTTTCCGCCGTTCCCAGCATGACAAAACGTTCGGAACCGTCCGCATAACACAAGCGGATTTTTCCCTGCACTTTGTCCAAATCGTCTCCACCCGCAGGCAACAAATATTTCAAAGAAACATAATTGTACAAGTCCACCAAGGGATTGATGGAAGGAAACGGGTTTCCGTTCAACACTCTCCGCGCAAGCGCGTCCACTGAAGGTTTATTTTTGGAAGGGTTGCCGCCAAACTGGTTGTACGCGTCGCGCCACGCTTTCAACTGTGGAATAGTTAATGGGTCTTTGCCTTCGAACTTTTTTCGAAACTCTTTTTCCGCCGAGCGCTGCAAGGAAGCGATGGCCTTGCCCCGCTCCGAGTTGTCTGCACCTTCCACCACGAGAACGCCGACGCGCAAAGCAGGAAATGCAGACTTTATTTTTGGATCAACTTCGAACTCGAACTTTTCTGGAACAGCGACGCGCGCAGTCGAAACAACAGTCTCTGTTTTCCGCTCGGGCCGCAATTGCGGAAAAAATAAAACGTCTTTAATCGTTGGCTGGTCGAGCAAGAGCATGACCATTCTGTCAATGCCGACTCCCAATCCTCCGCACGGGGGCATTCCATAGCGCAACGCTTCCACAAATTCGAAATCTTGCGGGTGGTTTTGGCCTTTTGCCCTTCCCTGATCGGCCTGTTCTTTGAAGAATTTTTCCTGCAAGTCGGGATCGTTCAATTCAGAGTAGGCGTTTCCCATCTCCCAGCCGTTAATGTAGGGCTCGAACCTTTCAATCAATGCCGGGTTTCCGCGCTTGGGCTTGCACAACGGGGTTGTTTCCTTCGGATGGTCGAGAATGAAAATCGGCTGGACCAAGTGCTCTTCGCAGATTTTGAACAATTCGGCAACCGCCAAACCGCGCTTGAACGGTTCTACTTCCAGTTCGTGCTTTTGCAGTTCCTTCTTCAACTCCGCGTCCGACATTTTTGCAACATCCAACTTGGCGAACTGTTTTAATCCCTGCTCGACCGTCAAGCGCTTCCACGGCGGCTTCAACTCGATCTCTTTTCCCTGGTATTTGATTTTGGTCGTTCCGTTCAGTTCTTTTGCGACAAAGGCGAACAAGTTTTCCGTCAATTTCATCACGTCCTCGTAATCCCAGTAGGCAGAGTAGCACTCCAGCATGGTAAACTCGGGATTGTGCGTCTTGTCCACGTCTTCGTTTCTAAAATTTTTACAAATCGTGTACACGCGGCCGAAGCCCCCAACGATTAAGCGCTTCAAATATAACTCTGGAGAAATGCTCAAGTAAAAGTCGGATTTCCACGCGTGCGACTTGGTAATGAAAGGACGCGCGTTTGCTCCCCCATAGTTGGGCTGGAGCAGGGGAGTTTCGACTTCCAAAAAACAATTCTCGCCCAAAAATTTTCTCACCAACTGGATGATTTTGGCCCGCTGGGCGAATACTGTTTTCACTTCAGGATTCATGACCAAATCCAAATAGCGCTTTCGGTAGCGCGTTTCAATGTCCGTCAAGCCGTGCCATTTTTCGGGCAACGAGTTGATGGATTTGGACAAAATTGAAAGCTTGGAAGCGAGAATGGAAAGCTCGCCCTTTTTTGTTTTAATGATGGTTCCTTCCACTCCTAAAAAATCTCCCGCGTCCAAAAACGAAATCAATTCGAAGGATTTTTTGTCGGCTTCTTTTTCGGAAACCATGACTTGAATGTCGCCCGTCGCGTCGCGGAGCGTGCAAAAAGAAAGCTTTCCGAAACTGCGCACGGACATGATTCTTCCAGCAATTGTGGCACGCTGGGACGAGCGCTCTTCTGCCTTCATTCCGTCGAATTTTTCGCGCAAACCGCGCGCGTAGTCTTTAACGGGAAATGAATATGGAAAGGGGTCGATGCCTTTCGAGCGCAGCGCCTGCAAATGGTCGCGCTTGCTTTTTTCCAGTTCATCCAGTCTTGACGGCATGTTTTCACTCTTCTATCGCAACGCTTTTCTGCATTCGCCGTTTTTTCGGCGAAAGCGAGCCCAGGGGGACTCGAACCCCCGACGCCCGGCTTAAAAGGCCGGCGCTCTTCCAGCTGAGCTATGGGCCCACCAACTTCAAACAATATTGGAAAATGGTTTTTAATACCGCCGAAACAGATTCAAAAACATGCAATGGATTGAAGTCGTCCGAATCGGGCACCGGAAAGAAAGGGATATTCGCGTTACGACGCACTGCGCGCTCGCCGCGCGCGCGCTCGGGTGCAAAAAAATCACGATTTGCGGCGAAGACGC
This sequence comes from Candidatus Iainarchaeum sp., assembly GCA_043801115.1. Lineage (GTDB taxonomy): Archaea > Iainarchaeota > Iainarchaeia > Iainarchaeales > UBA10191 > CAZHUN01. The sequence continues at coordinate 7,405 of JAZDMJ010000047.1, forward strand.
TTCGCGGATTCGAAAAACTGTTGAAGCCGTCAATCAAAACTGGGGAAAGGGAATCGAAGTCGAAACGCAGAAAGGATTCAGAAGCGCGCTCAAAAAAGCGAAAAAAGAGAAAAAAGTACTCGTCCACTTGACCATGTACGGCGAACCCTTCGAATCAAAATTGAATTTGCTGAAAAAGGCGAAAAAATTGTGCATCATCGTGGGAGCGGAGAAGGTTCCGAGAGAAGTGTACGAAATTTCGGACTACAATTTGAGCGTAACCAACCAACCCCATTCCGAAATCGCGGCATTGGGAGTATTGCTAT
>JAZDMJ010000048.1:0-10833 GCA_043801115.1 Candidatus Iainarchaeum sp.
ACGGGCCCTTTTTGCAAGGCATTTATTTCTTTGCCTGCATTCAATATTCTGCATTCAAAGCTTTAAAGAAGTTGGCGTGAAAAATGGAGTGATTTTGGATGGGAAAAACTTTGATCGTGTACAAACTCTATCCCGACGGCCCTGAAAACGTGGACGTGGTGGAAAAGGCCGTGCGCGAAGTGAAGAGCGGAGAGTTGAAAGAAGTGCGAAGAGAGCCCATTGCTTTTGGAATGAGCTTGCTCCGCGCCGCGTTTTTGCTGCCTGAAAAGGACGACGACGCTTCGGGCAAACTGGAAGCCGAGTTGAAGGCCTTGCCGGGCTTGAACGAAGTCGAAGTCGAAATGATGACCTTGCTTTAAAAGCGGGGCCATCGCTTTTACCTTTTTTGCTTTCTCTTTTCCTCCATGATTGAGAGAGTGGAGTTGGAAAACTGGCGCACGCACCAGAAGTCCGTTCTCGAATTTTCCAAGGGAACGAATGTTTTAGTGGGTAAACTGGGCAGTGGAAAGAGCAGCGTCATGGACGCCATCTGTTTTGCTTTGTATGGAACGTTTCCTGCATTGAACGCGAAGCGCTTGACTTTGGCGGAAACAGTGATGCACAAGCCTTCCGTGCAGGAGTTTTCGCGCGTCAAGCTCGACTTTTCGCTCGAAGGGAAAAACTACTGTCTCGAGCGCTCTTTTTTTACGGATGGAAAAAGCGGGCAGGCGAAATTGTTGCAAAATTCTGTCATCAAAGCAGGCCCGCAGCCGAGCAACGTAAATTTGGAAGTCGAAAAACTGCTGGGAATGGATTTCGAATTGTTCTCCCGCGCTGTTTACAGCGAGCAAAACCAGTTGGACTTTTTTTTGAAACTCTCTCCGCGGGAGCGGAAGAAAAAATTCGACGACTTGCTGCACTTGGAGCGCTACGAGAGCGCGCGGCAGAACGCCGTCAAGCTTTCGGGACAGTGCAAGACTTCGTTCGAAGAAAAAGAGCGCGCGTTGAAGGGAATGGATGCCGAGCGTTGGCAGAAAGAGGCTGAGCGCTTGGAAGAGCAGATTGGAAAGGGAACGCGAAAGGCGTTGGAATTTGAGAACGCGGAAAAAGAGTGGAAGGAAAAGGCGGGCGCGTTGGAGAAAGAAATATTGCAGTTCGGAGAGAAAGAAAGGCAGTTCCAAAAACTGGAAGCCGAAAAGACGAAATGGTTCGCGACTGCCGAGCAGTTGAACAAGCAGCTTTCTTCATATGAAAGGGAAATCGGAACGCCTGTTTCACTGCTCGACCCCGGAATTGTCGCCCAGGAATGGAGCGGTTTAAAAGAAAGGGAGCAAAAGGCGCTGAAGGATTCGCTCGTTTTTGAAGAATACGTCAAGCGCGCGGCGGGACTGAACGCGAAACAGAATCTGATTGCCGAAAACCTTTCCGTCAAAAGAAAGGCCGAGCCTCGGCCCGTTTCCGAACTTGAGCAATCCCTCGCCCACATTCAGTTGAAGGGCGTGGAAGCGCGCAACAAGAGAGAAGAGTGTAGAAAAAAACTTTCCGAAGCGCAGAATTCTTCCGCGCAATGGAGCGCGCAGTTGTTGAACATCCAGCAGCAGCTTTCCCAAGTCGCTTCGCTGAAGGGAAACTGTCCCGTGTGCCTGCAGCCGATTGCGCTCGAACACTCGCACAACGTGAAACAGGAACTGGAAAAATCCCTCGCGCTTGCGCAGTCCGAGTCCGAAAATTCGAAAAAAATGCTCGAATCCGCGCAAAAGGAAGCGCAAATGTTCGAGCGGACTTTGGAAGAACTGGAAAAGGAAGAGCAGAAAATCGACCGCGCATTGGGATTGGCGTTGGAAGTGAAAGATTTGAGCGCGCAGGAGGAAAAGTGCAAAACGGAATTGCAGGAGCTGAATCCCTTGCTGAGCGTGATGGAAAAAACCGCTTCTCCGTTCGAACTGCAAAAAGTGCAGGAAAGGCTCAAACTCGCAGAGTTAAAGCGCAAGGCGCTGGAAGAGCGGAAAAACTGGGGCGAAGCGCAGTCCAGATTGAACGAGGTTTCTTCGCAGTCCAAAGCCTTGCAGTTCGACCCTTCCCAGTCCCGCGCGTTGCAAGAAGCGCTTTCGAAAGCGCAGAACGAGTTCTCCAGGGCCGAAAGCGGAAGGAACGCCGAACTTCAAATGGTCGCGCAAGTGCGGGAAAGTTTGCAGCACGTCCAGCGCTCGCTGCAGCAGTTGCAGGCCATGCAGTCCGAAGTGGAGGAAATGAAGCGCCTGCACCAACTGCTTTCCGTTTTCGCGAATGCGCTCGAAGACACGCAAGGACAACTGCGCACGCAATTGCTGGAAGCAATCAACTTGGCCATGCAGGACTTGTGGCCGCGACTCTATCCCTACCAGGATTTCGTTTCCGCCAAATTGGAAATCGTTGAAGGGGATTACGAGTTTTTCTGCCAGTCGCGTTCGGGAAAGTGGACGCGCGTGGAAGGCATTCTTTCGGGCGGAGAGCGCACGGCGGCCGCGCTGACGATTCGAATGGCCTTTTCGCTCGTGCTAACGCAAAAACTGGGATTGCTCATTTTGGATGAGCCGACTCATAATTTGGACCAGAAAGCGGTTCGAGAACTCGCCAAATTGTTGAAAGAGCGATTGCCCGAATTGGTCGAGCAAGTTTTTGTAATAACGCACGACCCGTTGATGGAAGAAGCCGCTTCCGGAACGTTGTACGAAATGCAGCGCGACAAGGACTTGGACGGCGTGAGCGTTCCCGTCAAGCGAAACGGAAATTAGACGAGCAAGTCTCAATATTGTTTTGTCAGGGAAACGGGCCATACCTCATATATGTGGGTTCTTCTTCGGAATTGCCTTTTAACGCATTTTGAATCATTTTTTTGGCTTGTTCAACATCGTAACTTGCTCCAAGCCATTTGCCAAGACTTATTGTACTCGTGCTTGGGATTTTGATAAAAAATTTGGGGTTTTTTTCGAGCGCATTCAAGTAGAGTTGAGCGATGGCGGGTTTTCCTTGGACGGTTTTACAAATTTGCTCAAAAGTGTGTAAGTTCATGGCGCGCTGTGTTCGAAGACTTAGCGCGTGGGCGGAAATGATGGGATTTTTGACAATCCTTTTTGCTTCCTGATAAATTTTTCGCGTTCGGTCTTTTAGCGGAACCTTTGGCTTGGGTGTTGCCATGCATAATGTGATTCAATTGGACTTAATATACTTTTTCGTTTTAAACCGCGGGCGGATTAGGCCGCTTTTTTGATTTTTTGCTTGACTTGGCGAGTGATGAATCCAACAATGAGGTTGCGGTTGGTTTTGTACAAGGGAAGTTCGAGCGATTGCACGAACTGCTTGTTTTTTTCAAAATCCGTCGAAAAAGAGTCTGGAAACTTTTCAAGGAGAATATTTGCCCGCGCTTTGATGCCTTTCGGAATCGCTTTTCCCATTTTTAATACACTTCGATTTTTTTGATGGTTCCGTCGGGATACTCGCGCAGTACGGCCAAGGGCAAAACTTTTTCGAGGAGTTCTTGTTTGGCCATGTCGAGCATGGACATTTCCTTGTTCGGCGCTTTGACCATGGGTGGAGCTCCAAGCGACAATTGCAGCGCCCGCGCGCTCACAAGTCTCGTTGTTTCAAATCGTGTCAGCATTTTCAAAAACCTTTTCTTCTCCGAAAGGCTCGATTCGAAGAATACACTATAAAGGGTATAAACCTTTAAAAATCGGCCTTTTAGGCGCGCGCAGTGGATTGCAGGGCGGGGCGGAAAAAGGAAGCGGAAATGGATGGGTTGGGGGCGGTTTTGGGCGGAGCGAGCGCGGGCGTTCGGGCAATGCTTTCGACGGCGCGGGCCAATGCGGGGTCGAAAAAAGCGCTTTGCGCGTTCTGGCAGTGCGAGGGCAAGAGTTCGAAAATCTTGCGTCCTGCTTGCTGGACCGCATTCGCCAATTGATAATCCAGAGAGTTGGATAGCAAGAGAATGGAAGTCAGGCTTTTTTGGCTTTCCCGGACTTCCACCTCCTGTCGTTCTCTCCCAAGGTATGCAAGAGTTTGGTTCAAGGATTGGATTGCGTTGGCCAGCGCGCTGGCGTTTTGCACGCAATGCCAGTGTCTTTCTTTTTCTTTGAGCACGTTCACTTTTCCCGCCCGTTCGAGTTTGAAAGCGTCGCTTTGGGGCAGGAGAACGTGTTCTCCTTCCGCGAGCGGGCCGACGGGGAGAGTGGAAAGGCTCCACGTTTTTTTCCATTTTTCTCTCTGGAGCGCGGTCTGCGGGTGCTGGCGGTGGAATTCGAGCGCGAATCCCGAATGGTCGGACTCGAAGTAAACACTGTCTTGCAAGATCGCGCACTCCCAGAGCGAATACGGCAAAGAATTGGAATTTTCGTTCGAACAACATTCACAGTCAATGGTATCGCTTCCCAAATTATAGTGCAAAAATTGTTCGGCCGATGGAGAACGCGGGATGGATTGAATGTGCGAATGCACGGGAGCTCGGTTGGACGGCTGTTGATAGCAGAAGAGCTCGTTTTCCGTCCAAAAATCCATTTTGTCCGTCAAAGACTTTGGTGCTTCTAATAGGGGAACTTTGAGCCAATAGCTACATGCGAATTCTTGTAATAATTCTTCCTGCAATTTTTGGTCGGCTGTTTCGAGGGTGGAGCGGAAGTCGTTCACCCATGCTTCGACGGCCATGCGTGGCGCTTCTATTTGTTGCAAGGGAACTGCCTTTCCGTCTTCGAATTGGAATCCCTGCCCGTAGCTCCAGTTTTTTTCCGCCAAAAACTGCCGTTCGGGTTCGGCAATCCGCACGTTCCACGAAAACGACTGTTCCAATAGTCTTCCGACTTTTTTCAGTTCTTCGAATGTGGCGGTTTGAATACAGGCCGTTTCAGCGCTCCAATTCCATCGAACGCTTTTCGGATTGCACGTGCCTAGCGCTTCTTCCACTCCCTCTTTGGAGACGTTCAAGCTTGAAATGTACAATTTGGGGAAAAAGGGAAAGCGTTCGCTGTAAAAATTTCCGCCATTCTGCCACTGGCAGCCGATTTGCCGTTTTTCGGGCAAATAGCAGACGCGGGCCAAGTAGAGCGTACCGGGAGGCATAAGGGAAATTCAGTTCACGTATATAAATGCGGTTTCGGGAGAGCAGTTTTCCGGTCGTGCCCATTGCGTAGGGCAGGTCCGCGCACCAACTCCCGATTCGCTTGATGCGAATGGGCGCATTTTTGCGTTGCAAAAATCGCGTCGCGTTGCTCGTTGGTGCAGGCTCGCTCCGCTCGCCAGTGAAAGGTTTTATAGTTGAAAGCCGTCCAATTGAATCATGCCCGAACCTTTGCACAAAGCGTCTGGAAAGCATTCCCTTCTCGATCCAATCAAAGTGGTCCAGGGAGTGCACAAAATTGCGTCGAGCACGTTCAAGGACGTGAAAACGGTTGCGAAGACTTTGAAAGACTTAAAGCCGGAAGAGCGGAAAGCAAAGATCGAAGCCATTAACCGCGACAGGATGTTGAAGGAAGAAAACTGGATTAAACAGAACAAATCAATTATCGAATCCATGGGTGATGAGGAACGGCTTCAACTGCTTTTGGAATTGGCCCAGCAAGGATTTTTGGCCCGCCATTTGGGTTTTGCCGCGCTCGCCTTGTCTTTAACGAAATCCATCGCGGGCGGAAAAAAGCGCGTGCAAGTATTGCAAGAGCTTTCCCACTACGTGCACCCTGTGCAACTGGAGTCCATCATGACAATGGAAGCGCAGTTTCGAGCGCAAGCGAGGTAGAAACAACATGGCTGAATTGCTGGAAATGCTGGTCGGCTATTTGCAGGAAATGCCCGACGACGAGTTTGAAGCGCAGTTGAAGAAGGGAAACTTTTTGAAAGAAGTCGAACCCTTGCTTTTCCTCGTTCCGGAAGAAATGCTAAGCGAAGTGAAAAAAATAAAATTTGCCGAAGTGCGAAAATTGATGGAAAAAGAAGCGCCCGAAAAGGCGCAAATCGTTTCCAAAAAGAAAAAGTGGGAAGAACTGGAAAAAACGTTTGAAAAGTTGAAGAAAACGCTTTGACCTTTTGATTTGCATATGCTTAAATAGTTGAAACAGTTATTTGGAGTATGAAATTGGCTTTGCTGTGTTTGGTGGTGGGAGTATTGTTTTTTGGCATTGGTTGTGTGCAATCTGCTACTGACCAAAACGATTTGAATTCGGGCGGAATTGCAGATGAAAACCGCATTGATTTGCAGGCATTCCTTGACGCAGGTTATCAATCTCCGGTGGCGGAATGCATCGATAGCGAGTCTCCCGTACTGAACACGCCTTATTGTTGGGTGGACTTTGACACACAGTGCCAAGAATTGGGAGGGGTTATTCGCATGTCAGACTTGCATCCAGTCGGGGGATGGATGAAGGGTTGTTTCAAGAAAGCATCGGATGCGGGAAGCGCGTGCGCTGCTGACAGCGATTGCTTGGCGGGCGCGTGCGATTTGAATGCGGGCATTACTTCTGGCGCATGTACTTTGATTGAAAAGATAGACTTGAATGTGCAACCAAATTTTGGTTTTGCCCCCGGCCCTTTTTTCAAAGCAATTTATGCTTGTTCAACACCCAAGCCCGGAAAGTGCTTGGAATCGATTCTAAACCGTTACAACCCAGGGGGAATTTCCCGCACATTCCACACGGAAGATACAAACCTAGTTGAGATTCGCGAACCGGGGCCAATTAGCTGAAAGCGAAAATACAACTACAAGAATTCTTCGCTTTCGTCGGTTTCCTGTTCTTTGTCGTCTTCGAAGTCTTTGGCCGCTTTTTCGAGCGAGATTCCTAGATTGCTTTCCATGGAGTGGCGCTGGCGCACGCTGAAAAACAAGGGAAAATTAACGCCTTCTCCGACCATCAACGCTTCTCCCGTTCGAAGCGAGGAAATCATTTTTTCGCTGTTCGCGTCCAATCCTTCACTGGATTCTGAAACGTGCTTCAAATCGTACGGGTTGGTCATGCGGAGCATGATGTGCGTATTGCACTGCGAAAGAACTGTAGTAGAGAGGCGTTTGGGCCGCTGCGAGATGACGCACACGGAAGCGCCGAACTTTCGCCCTTCGCGCGCAATCATTTCAATGGTCGGACGTGCGAGCGCGTGCTCGGCCTTGCCCTCCGGGCAAAAGTTATGGGCCTCTTCCACGATGTACAAGAAGGGAGGAATGGCTTTTCTCCTGCGCTCGTCGAACAATTTTCTGCCAAAGTATGCGGCAATGATTTGCTTGCGCTTGGCGCTGACTTCCTGGCTCAAGTCGATAATGGTCAATTGTCCCGGCCGAATCAAATCGTTCAACGAAAAAGAATCGGTTTCTTCGAACAGTCTTAGTTCTTCCAACTCTGCAACGCGCGCAAGCACGGCTTTTTGCGTGCTCTCGTTCAAGTCCTCGTCCTGTTGCAGGTATTCTTTCACTTTTTGCAGTCCGAATGGTCCCAATCCCGAGCGCATTTCCTGTTTCAAGTTTTCCAACACGCGCGAAAGTTCTCTTCTCTGCGTGGCGCTCAAATCCGACAGAATGCTTTGCAACAATCCCGCGTTCAATTTTGAAACGCCCACTTTGATGCTTTTCGAGCGCACGATTTTCGTTTTTGTGCTGTAATCCTTGAATCCCGCGGAAGGTTTTTGCGCGAAGGAAGCATATTCTCCGTGCGGGTCCAATACGACAACCGCCATTCTTCCCTTTTCTTTCGGCCGTTCCAGTAATTCTTCGAGCAATACCGAAACGAGATAAGATTTTCCCGCTCCGCTCATGGCGAGTATTGCTAAATGCTTTTGCAATAGGCGCGATAAATTCACGTTGACGGGAACGTCGTGGTAGGAGATTTCTCCCAAGTGCAGTCCGTCTTCTTTCATTCCCATGAAGTCTTTCAGTTTTTGCGCGCTCGCGAGCCTGACTTTGGCTCCGGGAGAGGGTGGAAATGTGGGGCGTTTAATTCGACCTTCTTTTGAATACACTCCAAGGGGTTTGGTTTGCGCGACTAAATATTCCCATTCTCCGATCGGAAACTGTTCAAAGAGCGCGCGCCCGTTTTTTTCGAATTCTTTCACGCTTTCGGCCCGTTCAAAGTAACGGTTTGTTTTGAGAACATTCTGCACGAGGCCGATCATGGTTCCTTCTGAATATTCAATTTCAACGTACTGTCCGCGGTGGACGACTTCCTTGTCTACGACAAAATCAACTTGGTTGGGCGATGGCCCTTCGAAAGTTGAAATGACGGTTCCGAGTTCTTCTTTCATTTTCTTTCCTTCTTCTCAATTCTCTTCAAATATTCTTGTCGGAATTCTTCGCTTCCTTCCAACGGCGTTCCTTTGTACAAGCAGTCCATGCATATTACTTTTGTGGTGAATGTTTCATCCGTATCAATTCCTTTTACATTGGTCGAGCCGCAGTCTTGGCAGAATCGAATCATTTTTTCGTCTTTCATTCTTATACCACTTTCACTTTCGCTTCTTCCACTTTTTGCCATGCTTTGTCTGAAGTGACGATGGTGGCGTTTTGTTCGATTCCACTTTGGAGAATAATACAGTCGGCGAGCGACAGGAACAAGTCTTTGTGCTTAAGTTCCAAGTATGCGGCCTGTTTTGCGGTTTCGGAGGTGGTGGTCAAGAGGTCAAAGCCTAGATTTTCGACATATGCGAGAACGCTTGCGGCTTTTTTGGGGTCTTTGCCTCCCAAAGTGTGAACAATTTCGAAAAAAGTCAGCGGGCAAAGCAGGCCGCGGATTTTTCGTTGTTCGACTTTTTCCAGCAACACTTCGACTTGCTCGAATCCTCTGTATTGGTTGACCACTTTTAAGATTGCGGACGTGTCAAACAAGGTGCTTTCTTCGAAAGATTCGCTCATCTTCTATCCTCATTTTTTTCAATGCGTCTTCTGGAATGTTAAGGTCTTTCGTGAGTCCAGACAACGCTTTGACAACATTTTTGGGAATTGGCACAAACACGTAGCCGTTAGGCGTTCGTTGAATCGAAAAACGCGTTCCGGCTTTGAGATTGTCCAGCTGGCGGATTTCTGCCGGCATGACCAGTTGCCCCTTGGATGAAAGCACAGTGTCAAACATCTTACATCACCATATTAACAGCTTACCTTTTGCTATTTAAATCTTACTTGACCGCTTTTCCGGTCATTCACGCGAACGGCCTCCTATCGCGGCGCTTGAATACAACCACGTTTCGTCCAATCTGGTCAAAAACCTGGTCGTTGACGAGGCGGACTTCTTCTGGCCTCAGCTTGGCGCGCAAGTCGGCTTCAATGAGTACGGCGGGAAACGCGTATTCCTGGTGTGCGCTACTTTGCGCGTATACTGTTTCGGCCACGCGCTGCACGTCTTTCAACGGGTTTTTTGAAACGAATTCGACGCGCAGGGGAACGTCATACAAGGAAGGGCGCAAATAGAATGCGTGCAGGGATTCCTGCCATGTTGAGCTGAAGTCTTTCACGATGGCGTGCTCTTGCGGGCTTTTCGTGTACGAAAACACGAACGAGCGCTCTCCTTTATGCAGCAATCCTTCCAACAAAGCAATGTCGTTGAGTCCGTTCAAATTTTCGTGCAAGCTCTCTTCCAGCATTTGCTTGATGCGGTTTCCGCGCGAATCTTCCACACATCCAACCAATTGGCATTTGTTTTTTTCCGCTGTTTCGTACAATTGCTGGAACGCAAACACCAAAGTTTCGTAGGAAAAATTCAATTCGCTCTTTCCGTTGGGCTTGTCCTGGAACTGGGGAACCAAACTTCCGTCCAAAAACGCGAATCGTGGGGAATCCCTTTCAATGATTTCCTTGCATGCTTCCACTTCTTTCAATAATCTCTGGACGGATACGGATTTTTCGCTTTCTTCGCGTTCCAATGCGCGCGAGCCCAGAAACGGTTCTGGATAGGTGAACGAAGAAGGCCAGTAAGTGCAACGCTTTAGCGCGTTTTTTTCATATTCAAAACACACCGCTCCCGCGCGGATGAGTGTTAAGTCCAACGCGTGCAGTTCTTGTTTTTCAAAGCCCGAATCCGTTCCCGCGATTTTTCCCTCCGACGGAATGGATTGTACGGGCGTGGCAAACGCGGATTCCAGAAACTCTTTTCCCAGTTCTTGAAGGTTTTTTTCGCGCAGGAATCCGAGCCGTTTCCATGCGCCCTGCTGTTCTTTTCGGTTGGCCTGGATGCGCTGGACGGCTTCTTGGATGGCGGAATGAAAGCCCATACGTTCTTGTAGGAGTTTGAAGTTTTTTAAATGGCCTTTCGAGAGCGGTTTTCCGGTCGAAGTCTTTTAAACCGCCCTTGCGTTCTATTCCATTTATGTCATCAAAACTGGCTGGCTTAGGCAGGTCGGGAGGGCGGACGGTGTAATGGGGCACGTTAACAAAATGAGCCGGACCAAACGGGCTCTTTTGGAGCTGGGCGAAAAAGCGCCTTCAAGCAAACTTAGAGAACTTGTTGCTTTTCACGGCAGTGATGTAAATGCCGTTGCAAGAAAAGCGTATCCTATAATAGCAGAGCAGGAGATTGCGGGTTTCAGCAAAAAGTTTCCAGTTCTTGCAAAACAGCTTTCGGAGAAAGGAGCACAAGAAAAGCCTTATTTTTTGAATATTGCGCACGCGCTTGGTTTGGGAACTGCTGAGGGTATTTTGAAGCAAGGGTTTAAGCTTGATGATTTGAAAAACGTCAGCAAAAAGGACACTGGCTTTTTTTTGAAACATACCAGTCAGGAGAACATAAAAATTTTCCGCGATCTCGGCTTCGGAAATCTCCATGCAAGAAAACTCGCACCTTTTATTGGTCTTTATGGAAAAGAGCTTGTTGTTAAAACGATAAAGGAATTCAAAGAAAGAAAGTATCCTTTGGACTT
>JAZDMJ010000072.1:0-2249 GCA_043801115.1 Candidatus Iainarchaeum sp.
TTCCGTCATCCAAAAGAATTGCCCGAGTGCAAAGGCTGCCCCATTTTGAACGCGTGCAGGGGCGGATGCAAAGCATACATTTTTGCAACTACTCATTCTTTTAACAAAAGAGACCCTCGCTGTCAACGGAGTGCTATTGTATGTCAATCCTATTCGTAACTGGAAGAATTGTCCCAGAACTTGGAGGCCTCGAATCTCGCTCTAAAACAATGATAGACGAATTGGAAAAAACCCAACCAGTCACGGTAATTTGCCGTTCTCCCCCGGGCGGGCATGCCAAGATTGGAAACATTGAGTATATTTTCTGCGAAAGCAGGGCATTGCAAGAACTGAAAACTGCCGAACTTTTGTCCAAGAGAAAGTTTGATTGTACCTACTTGGCCGATTTACGATTGGCCGGTTTCACGCTCAACCGCTTGTTCAAGCGAAAAAACGCAGGCACCTTCATCGCCGCAGTTGCTTCCCTCCATAGCTTTTCCAACAAAATTGTCGACCAGCCCGAAGTCGAGTTTCTGGCCAGAGAAGAAGAAACATTCTTTCCCTACGTTCTCGAAAAAGGAAACATCGACTACCTTCACGTTTCATGCAAAATGGCAGAAAAATTGTTCAAAAAAAACTTTCAAACTGCCCAAACGTTTGTACCCCAACACATTGGAATTTCAGAACAACACTTCCCGCAAAAAATCGACCCTCCGGCTGATTCCAACCGCTTGTTGATTGCCTCTCGAAATCGTCCCCGAAAGCGAATTGACATGGTTGAAGAAATGGCCCGAAACAATCCAATGTTGAACTTTTCCGTTTGTGGTCTCGAAACTCGAACCGAAAGCCAAGCGCCAAATGTTAAATACTTAGGGTTGTTGATGAAGGATATGCTGTTCGAAGAAATGAAAAAGTCAGGGTTTACGGTTAGCCTTTCTGTCCACGAAGTGTTTGCCAACACATTGACAGAAGCTGCTTGTTTTGGAAGCATTCCAGTCTATCCCAAAATAGATCCCATACAGGACGAACTCTTTCAAAAAATCGGCGTAGGCGTGAACGAAGAAGATTTTTTGAAGCTTGGAAAAAAGATTGAAAAAATTGACGTTGAAGTTGGGAAAAAACAGGCGTTCGAATACGCTCAAAAAAATTTCAACGCGACCAAAAACGTTCCAAAACTGTATTCTCGCTGTAATGTGGCTATTGATTGACAATTTTCAAAATTTTTTTTGCCACGCGATACTTGTCTATTTTGGCCTTTTTTAGGGACTTCTTTTTTCCAAAAAGCCTTTGAAGAGCAAGTTCTATAATTTTGGGAGAAATATTCCTTTCGTCCAAAAATTCGGCGTTCAATTCGTTTGAAAACACTTTTACCCTATCTTCCTGTTCATGGCTTTGGTCGATTCGAGGAATAACGAGTGCCTTTGAATGGGTCATCAAAAGTTCTGAAATCGTGTTGTAACCAGCCCGACAAACGACCAAATCAGCAGCTGCAATGGAATCGATTGCGTATCTGGTAAAGGGAAGAATTGTGCATTGTTTGGAAAAGTTTTGAGAAAGAGCTTGGTAGGGATCTGAAAATATGATGATTTTAGATTTTGGACAAAAGAATTTGATTCCTTTAATGGTTGAGCTAAGCAGTGCTTCATTTTTTTTGCCTCTTCCCAAACTGATAACGACAAGGAACTCTTTTTTTGAAGCGCCAAGACTGCTTCTTGCTTTCTCTGTTGGAGTTAACTCTTTTTTTGTTCTGATGGCCGTCCTTCCAATATAGCGGATTTTTTTGGAAAGAAACTGCAACACGCCCGGCCAAAATATTCCTTTTCTCTTGTCGTCAGCGACGAAAACAAAATTTATTGCTTTGAACAAATTTTTTTCTTTGGAGTTTGGTTTGTACAATTGTGTTGCGGCGCCGATTCCTCTAGTAACAAGCCCTATTTTCGAGTTCAACTTTCCTTCCATTTTGGCTTTCAATACTTTCTTCAGCTCGCCAGCCAGGCCAAACGGGGACTGTTCAATTAGAATCAAGTTGGGCTGGAATGTTTGAACGAGGGAATAGAGCAGGGTTGAACGCATTTTTTGCACTGTTTTGAATGGCAAGGATAGATAGCGTGGCACAATGTCCCAATACTGTTCGTGAATGAACGATTTGAACGAGGGAATTTTGACGGTTTCAATGCCTTCAGCCAGAAAAAGGTCGGGAAGAGAAGAACCCGTTGCGACAATCAAGTCGATTGAAGGGTCGACTTTTCGAATGGCGGTAGCAATGGATA
>JAZDMJ010000075.1:0-9580 GCA_043801115.1 Candidatus Iainarchaeum sp.
AGCATGAAAGCAAAAAAGCAGGAAATCGTTTAAAGGAGGTCCAAAGTTTCGCCGTTTTTGGGGCTGTCGACTTTGAATCCTTCCGCGTGCAGCTCTTGGCGGAACTGGTCGACGATTTCCGCGTCCCCGTGCACGAGGACAATGCGCGCGGGGTCGATTTTGGCGATGGCCTTTCGAAGCCCGGCGTGGTCGCAGTGCGCGGAAAAGTCGAATTTTTCAACTTGCATTTTAACATTGACTTCGTGTCCTTCCAAAAACATTTTTCCCGAATCCAACAATTGCCTTCCGGGAGTGTCTTTCACTTGAAAGCCCGTCAGAAAGAGTTTGGATTTTTCGTCCTTGTACAAGTGACGCAAGTAATATTGAACGGGCCCGCCTTGGAGCATTCCTGAAGTGGTTACAACAACAGCGGGCTCTTTGAGGGCTTCTTTGCGCACGTTGGGCTTTTTGACCCAGTTCACTTTTTGCAATGCCCGTTTGAGCGCTTTCGGATTGGCCAGCATGTCGGGATGTTGGAGCATAATCGAAGCGGCTTTCTGGCACATGCCGTCCAAATAGATTGGAGCGTCTATTTTGTGTTCTACGAGCACGTCGACGATTTCCTGGCTTCTTCCCACGGCAAAGGCGGAAATAATGGCGTGCCCTCCCTTGGACAAAACTTCTTCCACGCTTTCCACGAACTCCTGCTCGACTTCCTTGCGCGGGGGATGCTCTCGGTTTCCATACGTCGCTTCCGAAATCAATACGTCCACTTTTCCCACTTTCAAGTCGGCCTTGTTGTGCAAGCGCGTGTCAATATAGTTGAAATCGCCCGTATAGAGCACGTTTTTTCCATTGGGCAGGAAGAGCTTGCACAAGGCGGCGCCGACAATGTGGCCCGCGTCGTGAAATTCCAGACTCGTATCGCGCGTAATGTTCACGTGCTTTTTGTAGGGAAGCTGGAAAGAATACCGCTCCGCGCGCGCAATATCGTCCTTGGAAAAGCCCGCGTCAAAGCCTTCCAGTCCCGCAATTTTCAACGAGTCGAACCACAACATTTTCGAAATGTCCATGGTCGCCTTTGTCAAATAAGTCATGGCGTGGCTGCGCAGAAAAAGTTTGGGCAAGTCTCCGCTGTGGTCCATGTGACCGTGGGAAATGACAATCGCGTCCAAGTTTTCCTTCACAGGCAGGGGATATTCGGCGCCTTCGGGAGAAAGTTTGACGCCCCGATCCAGCAATACTTTTTCGCCAAAGTCGAGCAAGAGGGAACTTCTTCCCACTTCTTTTCCCGCCCCCAATACGTTCAATTTCAAGTAGCGCGACATAACCGGAAATATGTCGCAGGAGTAGAAAAAGCTTGCCATTTCTCCAACTTGTCCCAAACTCGGCAAAATAGCACCAAAAACCGTTTATAAACCAAAAAAGAAAACAACTCCATAGCACCTTTTCAAAAAACAACGAAGAGGGCCGAAAACGGCCCTCCTCGCATTTTCTCTGCTTTTTCCCCACCAAGCTTTAAAACAAGAAAACCCTTCAAGTAAAAACAGGTGATGTATTTGAAAGAGTCGCACATTGCAATCATTGCACTAATCGGACTGCTGGCCTTGACGGCCATTGCAACAACTTGGATCAACTACGAAAAAACACTTCCCGGATACGACTCCGGCTCGATAACGGGAGCACTCTCGTCGTTCGACAAAATCACGCTCGGCCTCGACTTCCTGCTGGCTGCTTTCCTGTTCGTCATTGCGTGGAAGGCGGCGCGGAGAACGCAGCAAAAGCAGTTCATGTTGGTTGGAATTGCGTTCGCGTTTTTCACGTTCAAAATTTTGATTGAAATCGCGGACAAGTATTTCATCATGGGAAACGTGGCCATTCCCGCCGTGTTGAACTTGTTCGACTTGGCGATACTCGCGCTCTTGTTCACGGCATTGATGCGGAAGTGAGGGGAAAAGCAAATGGCAGACGCGCTCGCGTTGGAAACACGGCAAAAATTGTACGCGGAAATCCGAAAATCTCCCGGACTGCACTTTCGCGAAATCCAGCGCCGCACCAGCATGGCGACGGGAGCGCTGCAATACCATTTGGAATACTTGGAAAAAAACGATTTATTGAAGTCGGAAAAAGTCGACAACACCAAGCGCTATTACGCCATGCGGGTAGAACATCTCCCCCAAGAAGAAAAATGGATGCCGTTGCTCCGCCAGGACAAAATGCGCCACGCTGCATTGTATCTCTTGACCAAAAAGAACGCTTCCATCCTCCAAGCCGCGCGCAAGCTCAAACTGCCTTACTCGTCAACGGCCAAACTATTGGACAAAATGTCGGACTCGGGACTTTTATTGAAAAACAAGCGCAGAAAGGAAGCCTCGTACTCCATCGCTTCCCCAAAAGAAGCCGCCCAGCTGCTCATCCGCTACCGTTCGAGTTTTTTGGACAAATTGGTCGACGAATTCGTCAATGTTTGGGGGGAACTGCACCAGGAGTCCAAAACGATTTAAACCATTCCATGGAAGGATTGCACATGCTATGGGACTTTGAAGTGGCCATCCGCGCCCTCAAAAAATACAAACTGTCCTATCCCTCTTTTGCGCTCGCCCGCACGGAATCCCAGGCCAAGCAAGCGTTTGCCAAATTGAAGGCGCCCATTGCCGTCAAAGCATTGAGCAAAACCGTTTCCCACAAAACAGAAGCGAATGCGGTTGTATTGAACATTCGCACGGAAAAGGACGCGTTGAAAGCGTTCCACGACGTGCAGGACTCCGTCAAAAAGTTCGACAAAAAAGCCAAAGTGGACGCTGTACTTTTTCAAGAAATGGTCAAAGGACGCGAATTGTTTATTGGGGGCAAAAAGGACGAAACCTTCGGGCCGACACTCTTGTTCGGAGTGGGAGGAACGAGCGTCGAACTGTACGGTGATGTTTCAATCCGCATCTGCCCCGTTTCACTGCAAGACGCGCAGGAAATGATGGAAAGCGTCAAGGGAAAAAAACTGCTCGAAGAATGGCGCGGAGCGAAAGCGCTGGACAAAGGAGCGCTCGCACAATTGCTCGTCAATTCTTCCAATTTCATGCTCGGAGAGAGAGTCAAAGAATTCGACTTCAATCCCGTCATTGCCAACGCGAACGGCTTCTGGATTGCCGACCCGCGCATCATCAAGTGAACTTATGCCTGCCAAAAAAACACTCGAACACCTGCTGTCCGAACGCGCTTCCCAGCTTCCCCCCAGCGACTTCGCGCAAATCATGAAAATTGCGGAAGAAGACGCGAGCGTCATTTCCCTCGGCCCGGGAGAGCCTGATTTTTCCACCCCAAAACCCATCATCGAATACTGCAAAAAAGTATTGGACGAAGGCTACACCCATTATTCGCCTCCAGGCGGAAGGCACGAATTAAAGGAAGCGATTGCCAAAAAACTGCAAAAAGAGAACAAAATTCCCGTCGAAAACGCGCTCCAAAATGTGTGCGTTACTGCCGGAAGCACGGAAGCGCTCTTGCTGGCCAACTTGTGCATTTGCGACGCGGGACAGGAAATCATCGTGCCCAATCCCGGATTCATCGCCTACAAGCCCGGAGTCGAACTCATGCAAGGGTTTGCATTGGACTTGCACTTGACGCACGAAAACGGATTTCAAATCGAAACTGACGAGCTGAAAAAGGAAATCAACCCCAAAACCAAAGCGCTCATTTTGTGCTCTCCCTCCAACCCGACCGGAACGGTTCTCAGCAAGAAAGTGCTGGAAGAAATTGCCGAAATCGCGATTGAAAACCAGTTATTGATTATTTCGGACGAAGCGTACGAAAAATTCGTCTATGACGGAGCGAAGCACGTTTCCATTGCCTCCTTGAATGGAATGTTCGAATACTGTCTCACCCTTCAAAGTTTTTCCAAAACCTATGCCATGCCCGGCTTCCGAGTCGGATACGCGTGCGGCCCGAAGTGGTTGGTCGAAAAAATGGGCAAACTGGCAGTGTATTCTTCCCTCTCTCCGAACACGCCCGCGCAATTGAGCGCGCAATTCGCGTTGGAGCACGGGGACAAGGAAGTCAAAGAAATGGCTGAAGAATACAACGCGCGGAGAAAATTCATTTTAAAACGCTTGAAGTCCATGAACGGTTTGCACGTGGAAGTCGAACCCGAAGGCGCGTTCTACGTGTTCCCCCTTATCCAAGTGAAAAAAAGCTCCGCGCAGCTCGCGCAGTACTTGTTGGATGAAGCGAAAGTGCTCACGGTTCCGGGAACCGAGTTCGGCAGTTCGGGCGAAGGGTTTCTCCGCCTGAGTTATGCGACCGCTTTGCCCAAAATCGAAACCGCGTTGGACAAAATCGAAGACGCGCTGAACAAGCTCTAACTCGGAAATCCTTTCCAGAACTTGCTCGAGCGGACGCCTGCAATCATGTACTTGAAGAATCCGCGGGCGTCAGTCTTGGGAAAAATATTCAATTCTTTGCGCGCGGCGTGAACTTTTTGAACCGTAAATCTTTTCGAAACTTCGACCGCCCCGCTTGACACCATCAGCCGGTTGAGGCGCACAATTTCTTCCGTGGTAAAGGATTCTTTTCCAACGAATGAAAGCAGGAATGATTTGTCGCTCGCACTCCCATGGCGGAGCACGTGGTAGACAGGAAGGAATGCTTTCCCGTGCAACAAATCCGAAAACTGGTCTTTGTAGGACTTGAACACTTCGCCTTCGGCGGGCACGACAAAATCCGCCATGTCGTTCGTCGACTGGATGGCGGTAAAGAACAGCAAGCCGGCTTTGGAAACCGCTTCGATTTGTTCATCAGAAGCGCCCGCAATGCGCGCGCCGATTTCGGCGAGTTTTCCCCCAAATGCGCCCGCAATGTCGGCGCACTTTTTCTCGTAAAGCGCGAAATATTCGGCTTCGGAAAGCGAAGAAACTTTCTCGATTTCAAATCGGTTCAAGTCGAGAAAAAACCCGTTCCACAACGTGAAATGCAGTTCCGAAAGAAGCGCCAAAATCTTTGCTTTCAACTCCGAAGCGTATTCGCTTTCGGCAATCGCCCGTTCGACCAGCTCGCGCAACAGCATTCCCGCCACGGACTGGTTGGCGACGGACATTCGCGACCACTTCGTGCCTCCCTTCTCGTCAAAAATGCGGTTGAACACGTACGTGGAAATGTTGAGCAACTCCGCGGCCACGCACGCGGGAACCAAATCCCTCTTCCAATCCGTTCCCCCACAAAGCTCATAGGCCGCCCGCACCAAACCATAGCGCAATTTGGGCCTTCCATTGGAAGCGCGCAGCAAAACCAAGTGAGAGGCCAAGGGAAAGACTGCTTCATCCAACTCGTGCAAGGGCTGGATGGCCTTTAGTAGCGCCTCGTCCATGAACCGCGCAGTTTCGTACATGCGGGCGTAATAGGATTCGGTTTCCATGCAAAACCCTCTACATAAAGTGGTTTTGCGTGAATTTAACCTGAATGATTAAAAATCCCATAAAAGCGCAATATTTAAAGCATGTATTGCGCTATTTTGAATCATGTTGTTTGAAGAATTGGACAAGAAGGACCGAAAAATCCTGTATGCGCTGGATGTTGATGCAAGGCAATCCCTTTCCGCCATCGGCAAACAAGTCGGCTTGCGGCCGGAAAGCGTCGCAAACCGGATTGAAAAGCTCGAAAGAGAAAACGTGATTCGCGGATATTATGCCGTCATCAACAACATGCAAATGGGATATCTCAACTTTCGAGTCTATCTTCAATTCTTCGACAGTTCGTCGGAAATCCGAAACCGCATCGTGCAGTACTTGATTGCAGAACCTCGCGTATCACTCGTCGCCGAAACCGAAAGCGTGTTCGACCTGGCAGTCGGAATTTGGGTCAAAAGCGTTCCAGAGTTCGACCAGATTTGGAAAGCATTCCTTTCGCGGTTCCGTGAGTTCGTGCACGGGGAAAAAATCTGCCTGTTCACGCGCGTGCGTCATTTTCGGCGCGCATACCTTACGGGCCTCAAAACCGATGAAACGAAAGAGGAAGCCCTTGGAAGCGGAAAACAAGTTTCGGTCGACACTCTCGACCTGCAAATACTCAAAGAACTTTCAGAAAACGCGCGGATTCCCTTGAAAGAGCTTTCCGAAAAGACCAAAACACCCCCAAGAACAGTGGCGTTCCGAATCCGGCGCCTGGAAAAAGAAAAAGTCATCCAAGGATACCACGTACTCCTCAACTTCGAAGCATTGGGCATTCTCTATTTCAAAGTGAATGTGGAACTCAAAAGCATGCAAAAACTGGACGAAATGATTGCCTATTGCCATGCGAACCCTTTCATTACATACGTGGACGAAACCATCGGAGGATGGGATTTGGAGTTCGACATTGAAGTGCCTTCCAAAAAAGCGTTTTTCGAAACCATGGAGCAATTGCAGCGCGCGTTTCCCGAAGTTAGGCACTACGAGTATTTCGGATTCAAGCGCTACAATAAACTGTTGTACCTTCCCCAAGCCTAGAAATGCGCTCTTGTTTTGTCGAAATAGCGCTGCGCGAGCGCGTCGTCTTGGAGCACGACCACTTTGATGTCGGCCTTGCGGTAGAACAGTTTTTCGTAAATCTTGTACATCTGCAACTGCGACAAGGACAAGTCTGAAACATCGCGAAACGCTTTCGCCAATTCTTTCTCCAATTCCGCCGGAAAATAGATTTGGATAATGGAAGGGCCGTGCACGAAAACGTCGCATGAGTCCGCGCACGGAACCCCCAGTTTCACTTTCCAGCCCAGTGCGCGGTAATAGTCGGCGCACCACGCGTCCATTTTCGAATCGTGCGCGGAAACAATGTACACGGGCGTGTCCGAGGCGATTTGGCGAATCAACTCGTACTCTTTCTTGCTTCCTCCCAAGGGAAACCAGTTCCACATGTGAGAGACTTGCGCGCACCCGCGCGCGGGATTTCCGTGGTGAAATGCTCCAGAGGAGAGGGCGTTGAGCATGAACTGATAGAGGTGCCACATGCTTTCAAACGAAAGCTGGGTTGATGTCTTTTTCGCGAACAAATGGGGTGCGGTCGAGTAGGCTTCCGTGAGTTGCGCGCTAAAACTGTTCAAGTGCTCGATCCACTTCTTGTCCAAACAATAGCCGTCGGCTTGATGGGAAACCACCCCCAATTCCACCAACTCTTTCAATGCCTTGTGCACGGCCTGGTAGGAAACATTCAAGCCATGATCTCGCTGGACGCGCAAAAAGAGTTTTTGCGTCGAAAGAGGCCACTCTTGGACGAGTTCGGCAATGACGGCGTCTTTCACCGAGTGCTTGGCCGAAAGCTCGGGCAAGACCAAATGCAAGGCCATATACTACAACCTCTCCGTTTCAGGTTTTTAACCATTTGGTTTAAGTGGGTTGAACCGCGTTTTAAAGCCCCCAAACTGGGCGTTGCTTGCAATGCCTATCCAACCTGAATCCCTCCAAAGCCAAAAAAGGGGTTGAAACATGAACATTGTAGAAATGACGTGCGCCAAAATCGTGAACGAAAAAAAACTGCCCTGGTTTTCCGTCCGGCATGCCAAAACTTTTGCCACTATGTGCAAATACTGCAACGTGCGCTTGAGCGATTTGGCCTTGCTGACACAGATTTCTCCGCTCGAATTGAAGCGCGT
Organism: Candidatus Iainarchaeum sp.; assembly: GCA_043801115.1. Taxonomy (GTDB): domain Archaea; phylum Iainarchaeota; class Iainarchaeia; order Iainarchaeales; family UBA10191; genus CAZHUN01. Next base: position 7,595 of record JAZDMJ010000075.1, read on the forward strand.
TTTGAACGAGCTCGAACGGAACAAGCTCGTGCGCTATTGCGGAGAAATATATAGACTGGAAGACAGGGAAGAAGCCCTGCAGCACTTGGTCTGGCTCGCACAAAGCGGGGAAAAAGCCGTGCTGGTCAGCAAGAACGCCTAAAGCAAACGAAAAGCTTTAAAGTTAGTCGAAGTAAGTTTTCGTTAGGTGATGTAATTTGAGCAATAGCGTGGCGATGAACGTGAAAGTGAAAAACTACACCAATCGAGTTCTCGGAGTGGTCAAGGAAAAGTACGGCCTCCGCGACAAGGGCGAAGCGCTGGACAAGTTCGCCGAAATGTACGGAGAAGAATTCGTCGACCGCGAAGTCAAGGACGAAGTCGTGCGCGAAGTCATCGAGTCCTGCGAGCGGCACATCAAAAAATACGGCTATCGGACCAGAACTGCCTCCCAATTGCGAAAGCTGATAGAAGGGAAATAGCTTGGCATTTTCGTTCGATTTCAGCAGCGAATTGGAAGAAACACTTTCCAAATTGCTGAAAAAAGACAAAAAACGCTACGAAACAGTCTGGAAAAAAGTGGAAAAAATCGCTTCAAGAGATTCAACCAGCATCGACTTTTACAAAAACCTCCGATATCCGCTCAAAGACTACAAACGAGTGCACATCGACAAGAGCTTCGTTCTCCTGTTCAAAATAATGAAAGAAAAAAATTACATCCTCTTCGACAAGCTCAAACACCACGACGACGTGTACAAGCCCTGAACATTCACTCTTTCAGCAGCACAAAACAGCTCTGCTCTTGGATTCCCACTTTTCCCTGCGCGAGCACGGTTCCCGAAATCGAGTCCAATAATTTGGCCTTTGAAACGGGAATGCCGACCAAAACTATTCCGTCTTTCTTGCAAAAATTTTCAATCTTTTTTTCTTCGAGCAAGTGCAGTGCATCCCAGCAAACCACCACGTCGAATTTTTCCTCGGACTTGAAATTTTTCGAAAGTGCGTATTCAATCCACGGCACGCGCGGGGCGACGGCTTCTTCTGAAATGTCCGCTCCCACGACGCGCTTGAACTGTACTCCCTTTTTGCGAAAGAATTCTTCCATCCAGCCCTTGCCAATTCCAACATCCAACCATTCGGCATTGGAAGGGAGAAAAGCGAGTATTTGGGGAAAGAGCTGTTCGTACTTTTCACGCTGAACGGACTTCCATTCGGGATAGAGCTGTTCGAAAAAGGGCATAACAGAAGGGGCAAAAAAAGGCATAAAAGGAATGGCGATTGTCGAAACCAACCAAACATTATTATACGATTGACGAAGCAGAATTCTTTAAATGACGAAGTATTGCTTTTGTGTAGGAGGAATGCCATGAGCCCGATTGAAAAAATGTTGGAAGAAAAGTCCAAAAAAATCAACCAAGAAATCGAAAAAGTGGTTCCCCACAATTTGAACGAAAAAAGCGTGGAAGCCCTGCTGGGAAAACCGCGCTACGCGTACGATATTGAAACTTTGAATGGCTCGCTCTCCAAGCCGATTTGGGACTTGCTGGACAGGGGCGGAAAACGCTGGCGCCCCGCCCTGATGATGATGGCCTATGAAGCCGTCAGCGGAAAAAAAGGGGAAGAAATTTTGAAATACACTCCCATTGTGGAAATGATTCACAACGGAACGCTCATGGTCGACGACGTCGAAGACGATTCCGCCTTGCGCCGAGGAGCGCCGTGCGTGCACAAAATCTACGGAGTCGACATTGCCGTCAACGCGGGAAACGCCATGTATTATTTTCCGCTCGCACTCCTCATCAACAACACTGAGTTGGACGCTGAAAAGAAAGCCAAACTGTACGACATTGCCACGCAGGAAATGATCAACCTTTCCGCGGGACAAGGAATGGACATTTACTGGCACAGGGGCCAAAAATCCGAAATTTCGGAACAACAGTACCTTCAAATGTGCGCCTACAAGACGGGAACGCTCGCGCGCATGGCCGGAAAACTGGGAGCCGTGCT
>JAZDMJ010000059.1:0-11752 GCA_043801115.1 Candidatus Iainarchaeum sp.
TGAAAACATTTCTACGGACCAAAACACCCAAACGCCGATCGAAGAACCCGTCATTTTGGACCAAAACAAAGTCATTCAGGACCAAAATACAGAACCGCAAATTGACCAAAATTCAGAGCAAGCGCAAGACAGCAATCCGCCGGCAGACCAAAATTCTTCTTAAAGGCCCTTTTTAACTCAAAACAGTTAACTTTATATATTCTTTTTCCTAATTTTCATTTAATATGAAATTTTTTGGGGTTGGTGTTGAATGAATCGAAACATTTTGACCATTACGGCATTTTTTGTTGTTTTGTTTGCTGGAGCAGTATTTGTTTCAGCAACAGATATAAACGACAATCTAAATGTTGTCGGTAACTTAACTGTTAACAAAGATGCAAACATTTTTGGGGGTTTATCAGTGTATGGTAGTACAGGTGTTCCTTCTGCTTCTGATAAGTTGGTGTGGGTTCCTAGCAAAGCCGCTTTAAGAGCAGGGGGGGTTACAGGAGACGAATGGAATGATTCCAATGTTGGCAATTATTCTGTTGCATTAGGTTATGGAACTGTTGCCAAAGGTTGGATGACAACCGCAGTCGGTTTTAATACAAAAGCTATTGGAAACCAGTCTTTTGCAGCAGGCAATTCTGCTTCTGCTAATGGAGAAGTTTCTACTGCTATTGGTTATATGGTTTCTGCTAATGGAGGATACTCTGCAGTTTTTGGCTCAGGAATTGATGCATACCACAAAATAATTAATAATATTGACAAGTCTTTGATGGTCGGCTTCAATTCTAATATTCCAACTCTCTTCGTAGGTCCAAGCAATGGGGCCAATACTACTGGAAACGTTGGAATTGGAACAAGCACTCCGTTGGCTAAGCTTGATGTAAACGGAGATGTTCGCGCCAATGGTTTCATATATGGAGACGGCTCTTACTTGACTGGAGTCAAAGCAGTTGCGGACGCGAATGGGCAAGATATTAATCCAAACATTGTTGCTGTTGGTTCTGCTACCACTTATGGTTTGGCTGAAGGCGACATAAAGGCAAGTGGAAAAGTTTATTCTAGAAGTGGTTTTTCAAGCGTATACAATTCATCTACTCTTGCAATAGGTCCGTCTAGTGTTTCTACTGGTGGTGATGGATCTGCAGCAATTGGAAACACGGCCCAAGCGTTAGGGCTTAGTTCAATAGCAATTGGTACTGATACTCAAGCGAGTGGAACATCTTCTTTCGCTGCAGGAACATTATCTTTTGCGGGGGGACAAACAGCAACAGCAATAGGTTATGAAGCATGGGCAAAAAGGCTTAGATCATTTGCGCTGGGCTCTTATGTTACTTCTGATGCTGATTATGCGATAGTTCTTGGAAGCGGTTCCTTAGTGGGGGGCGAACTGACAAACACCACTGCCAATTCTCTTGCTGTTGGTTTTAACAGCAACATTCCAACATTCTTCATCAGTCCTTCTAATGGTGCTGGCACTACTGGAAATGTTGGTATTGGAACAACTTCTCCACAGGCCAAGTTGGATGTGGCTGGAAATATTAGGGCAACTCAGGTTCGCGTGGAACAAAGCGCGAGAGTGGTGGGAATTCTGCGAGTGGGAGAAGCGGCGAGTTCGAGCGGTTTGGGCAGCGGAGATTTGAATGTTGCGGGAAAAATAGTATCTGGAAGTTCAATGAAAGTCGGTTCCTCAACAAACAGAACTGGAATCACTTTATACGACACAGCAAACGGCAATCCGTATTGTGTGAAGATAACCAATGGAAATTTGGCTTCAACTGCAGGCGCTTGCTAAAAGCCCTGCTTTTTTTCTATTTTTTCCCTTTTTTTATTCGTTCGAGCAGTTCTTTTTTCTTTTTTGCAAACTCTTTGAAGCTTGTGCCTAAATACTTTTCCGAATCTTTTGGGTTGAAATTGTTTATTTCTTTGGTTAGTTCTTTTGAAAGGTTTTCTTTTTTGTTTTTTTCCAGCAATGCGTAGTATTTTTTGAAGTCTATTGGCGCGTATATCAATAGCGTTAGTATGTCTATTGCGTCTTTTTGGCCTTTTATTGTTTGTCTTCTTTCTATTTCCGCGCCTTGCTTGAGTATTAGCAGCGCTTCGCTTGAAATCGTGTTTATTCCCTCTATTTTTGTTTTTTCTTTCAGCAAGTCTTCTATTGGAAGCGAAAGCTTTGAATAGTATGGAACATATACGTCTATGTCGAAGCCTTGCATTTTGATTTCGTATTTTTTTAATCTGTCGTTTTTTTCAATCGAATATTTTTCTTTTAGTTTTGAAAGTTCTTCAAAGTCTACTATTATGTCAATGTCCTTGCTCTTGTGTTGTTTCGTCCAAAGCCAAACGCTCCAGCCGCCGATTACGGTAAATTCGAGTTCTTTTGACAGTTCTTGGAGCTTTTTCCAACTTTCTTCTGTAAGGCTTTCGTGCCAAAACTCTTTTGGTTTCATTCCAATCCCATTTTTTTCTTTAATGCAGTCAAGAATTCTTTTGCATACCATTCTTTCAAGTTCCACAAGTCGACAAACATTTGCTCGTTTGAAACAATTTTTTCAACTTCAATGTTTTTTGGCTTTGCCAAAACAATCAGGTTTGCCGGGCCTTCTTTTGGCGGAAATCTTTTCTTCAATTCTGCCAGCTCTTCTTCTCCGGCATAAACATATACTTCGCTGTAGTCTGCTGGAACTTCTTTGAACCTTCTTTTGAAAGCGCTGAAAGCGGTAAAGGAAATTCCGGAAGGCATCAGCTTTTCGATTTCTGCAACTTTCAACTCTGCTCTTGTTTTGTAAACAATGTCTTTTTCCAGATTCCTAATGCTCGCCCAAAAAGCGAGCGCTTTTTCTTTGTCCAGCAATTTCAAGCCAAAACTTCTTTTTTCGATTGCGCCAATCCTTGCAAGCGGTTCAACGGCGTTATTTACGGTGCTCAAGGAAATGCCTAACCTTTCGGCTATTTCTTTCTGGGTTTTGCGCCCTTGAAAATTTCCAAAAACACTAATTCTATCTTAAGCATATTACAATAATATTTTGCTAGCATTTATAAAGGTTTCGATAAACATCGAAAATAGCTTTTTTGGCATTTCTTTGAAGAAAAGTAAAACTGTTTGCTTTTTGTGTTGGCATTGAAAGTTTTGGTTTCAACCGCAGGCGCTTTTGCAAAAAAAGTCCCGCTTTTTTCCTTTTTTTGGAAAAACCTTTAATACAATGTAGGCCCTTTTTCTACAAAAGGGTTTGAAATGCGGAAGACGATTGTAATTGTTTTTTTGCTCGCGCTCTCTGTCCTCGCGTTCGCCCCTTCTTCAGCTGATTATAATTCGGATTCGAATTTTTCTTCCGGAGTCAATATTTCGGGAGACGATTCCAACTCGGCCGACTACAACCACATTGCCGCAATAAACCAGCCCTTTAGCGGTCGAACGTCTTCTACGGATTTTGTGACAATTTTGGGCTATTTGACGTCGTTTATTGCAAATTTGTCGAACTCTCCGCCGTCGATTGTTGTTTCGCCTGGCGTGTATACCACGATTGCACAGCCGAGCGCGAACTTTTCGGCAACGATTTCTCTCGGAACGTTTCCCGCCCAATCGTGCACTGTCGAACGCTATGTTCAAGGCGGATTCAAAGACGTCATTACAGTCTATCCGACCAATAATATTTGTTATACTTCCATTACATTGCAGGAAAACACGACCGCGTACACGATTTGGACTGCAGTGGATACGGGAGGACAGTCGAGCAATACCGCACAAACCGCCAATGTCAAGTATGAGACGGGAAACCCGCCAAACCCGTTGCCGGATTTGACAATTGCCAGCATTAAAGGCGATTGGAATTCGGATTATGCCGACGTCAATGTCGTGGTTTCCAACATTGGCGGGTTGTCCGCGGGCAGTTTTGAGGTTTCCATTTTTGAAGGCAACGTGTACACTCCCGAACTCGCGCGCGTTTCCGTTTCAGGCCTTGCCGTTGGGCAAACCGAACAGGTTTCGTTCCGCTATTTCGAAAACAGGGTCGGAGTGCACAAAATCATCGCGTTCGCCGACTCTACAAACCAGATTTTGGAAGTCACAAAATCCAACAATACGGGAGAAAACGAAGTTCAAGTGACGGACATTATTGTACCGCCCCAAATCGACTTGCCCGACCTGGTGCTGGGAGACATTGCCGTATTCGTGGACGGGAATGTTTTGACATTAAATGTTGCGGTTCGAAACGACGGAAACGCGGGAGCGGGCGTGTTCGGCGTTGCAGCCAAGTCCAACAACAATTTGGGATTGCTGCTTTCCAGGCAGAAAGTGAACAACCTCTCTCTTGGCGCTTCTACCAACGTAGAACTTTCGTTCGAAGTGGACTTGAACGCGGGAACTCCTTCTCCCGGAACGATTTCGTTCGCCAGTCAAGAATTTACGCTGCACGTTTTCGTGATTGCGGACGATGCGGGAGTAATTCCTGAAATCACCAAGTCGAACAATTCGAAAATCATTTCCATTACTCTTTCCAGCGAGGGAACCATCGTCGACCAGAATGTGGAGTGTACGGAAAATTGCGGCCCTTCAGAACCGGGCATGCCGGCCGGTCCTGAAGAGAGCGGAGCCCAGTCGGGTTCGGTATTGGAGCAGATTTTCGGCAAAAATGCGGGAAGAACGGGAACCATTTACGACTTGCTTGCCAATGGAATCAATTCCGTGTTTTTGGGCGCGCCCAGCATTCTCGCCCCGTGGGAATTCTTGATACTGTTATTGCTTGCATTGATTGCCGCGTATTTGACGTTCCGATTTTCTCCCAAAGTACTCTTTGAAGAAAAACTCGTACTGGAAGAAGCGGAAGAGCGAAGGCTCTTGTCCATCCAAGTCTTTCTCTCCATTGTTTTCTTTCTGCTCCCGTTTGGAGTCTCAACATTGGCCGGATTTGCGGCGGGAATCGCGTGGGCGTTTTTGGAAATACTGTTCTGGCCGCTCGCGCAGTATGGAAAGCGGAATTGGACGCGCAAAAAAGAACTCAAATCCTTGACAGTCGACTTTGAACAGGTCAGCCAAAGCGCGGGCGCGCAACCGCCCCTCGAAAACCAAATTTAATAAAAAAATAAAAAAACGGGCGAACTTTACATGTCGCCCATGCCGTCCATTCCGGGGGGCATTCCCTTCGAAGACGGCTTGCTCGAACCCGCGATAATGTCGTCAATTCTGAGCAACATTTCCGCGACTTCTCCCGCCGAAGTGATGGCTTGAATCTTGACCCCAAGCGGTTCGAACACTTTCTGCGTTTTCATGTCCACATATTCTGCCGCGTACACGTCGATGCCGATGGTTTTTCCGCCCTTTCCCGAATGCCTCGAACGCAATTGGACAATGGAATCAATGGGGTTCATTCCCGCGCTCTCCGCAAGCGTTCTGGGAATGATTTCCAGGGTTTCCGCGAAGGCATCTACCGCCAACTGTTCCCTTCCGCCCACGGTTTTGGCGAATTCTCTCAACTTCATCGCGACTTCGACTTCGCAGCTTCCGCCGCCCGCGAGCACTTTTCCGTCGCGGAGCGCGGTTGCAGTGGCCATAATTGCATCATGGATTGCGCGCTCGGCTTCGTCCACGACATGTTCGGAGCCCCCGCGCAATAGGATGGAAACGGATTTGGGATTCTTGCACCCTTGCACGAACGTCATCTGGTCTCCGGAGATTTTTTTCTCTTCGACCGAGTCCGCGCTTCCCAAATCCTCTTTCGACAAATCGTCGAGGCGGGAAACGACTCTTCCTCCGGTGGCGCGCGCGAGCGCGTCCATGTCGGACTTTTTCACCCTGCGCACGGCCAGAATTTTTTCTTTGGCCAAAAAGTGCTGGGCCATGTCGTCAATTCCCTTCTGGCACACAATCACGTTCGCTCCGGCTTCCTTGATTTTGGAGACCATTTTTTTGAGCATGTTTTCTTCCTGGTCCAAAAAAGCCTGCAATTGGTCGGGAGAAGTAATTTCGATTTTCGCGTCCGTCTCCGTTTCTTTAATCTCTAACGCGACGTCCACCAACGCGATTTTGGCTCCTTTCACTTTTTTGGGCATTCCCGCGTGCACGATTTCTTTGTCCAAAACGATTCCACTGACCATTTCCGAACTGGCCAGCGAGCCGCCGACTTTTTTTTCGACTTTGATATTGTCCACGTCCAACACGGTTTTGCCGTCTTCCACTTCCACGACTTGCGATACCGCTTTCATGACCAACTCTGAAAGTTCTTCGCTCGCTTCCGCGCTCTTTCCCGTCATGGACGTCAACGCAATGTGCCTTAGCGTGTCCACGTCTTTCACGCCGACGGGCTCGGCAATTTCAGTATAATACTCTTTCGCCTTTTTCGCCGCAATCCGATATCCTTTGATGATAATGCTTGGATGAATTTCGTCGTCCAATAAATTTTCCGCTTTCGCGAGCAGTCCGCCCGCGATTACGACTGCGGTAGTGGTTCCGTCTCCGACCATGTCGTCCTGCGTTTTCGCGACTTCGACCATCATTTTTCCGGCCGGATGGTCAATGCTCATTTCTCCCAAAATCGTGGCGCCGTCGTTCGAAATCGTAATATCTCCCAAATCGTCCACGAGCATTTTGTCCATTCCTTTCGGCCCCAGCGTGCTCCGCACGGCATTCGCGACCGCTTTGGCAATCAGAATATTGATGCGCTGCGCGTCTCTCCCTCGTACTCTTCGGCTTCCGTCGCTCAAAAACATGACTTGCTGGTTCATTCCCTGTTCGTTCGCCATTCTAAAATCCCTCCAAGTTTGTAATCAGAATACACTCTATACGCCAGAAATGGTTTTAAAGCCCGCTTGAAATTTGATGGATATGCGGGGCAGGTTTATGGTAAGAAGTTTTTGCGGGCAGGTTGTTCGCATGTCGGCATTAACTTCCTCTTGATTGCGGCGCATTCTTCTTTTGTCAAAGTTTGGGCAAATTTTCTGCCCTTGAATTTTAACGACTTCAAGTCTTCTTTCATTAGATTTCCTAGCTTGCTGGTTGGAATGTCGCGCATGGTAATGCAGGGAAAACAATCGCCGTTAGAAGTTATTCCTATGTTGATTCCAGCAGAGCAACGCTTTACTTTGAGGTTCTTTCTTTTGGCCAGCTCGGTTTTGGAGGAAGGAACAAAATTTTCGATGTAAAGTCTCGCTTTTTCTCTTTTGAAAAAATTTACGGCATCCATATTTTTGTTGCTGTTTAAAACCATGAATCCGCAAACTTTTTTCTTTATCCTTGCTATTTTGTTTTTGGGCGCTTTTTGAAAGTTTTTTACAGACACGTAAACTTTGAATCCGAGCTTTTTCGCGGCATTCAGCTTTTCGTCGTTTATGTATTTAATGTCTGAAAGAAGACTTTTTTCTCTTGTTTTTGCAAAAATTTCAAGAATTCTTTTCCATTGCCTTGGCTTTAACGGTTCTCCGCCCAGGCCAATGCGTTGATTTTTCGTTTTTTCCGAAATAATTTTTAATTTTTCGAAATCAAGTTTGACTTTTATACTGCTTTTGACTCTTAAGTCTTCGTTTCCTATCTGTATTTCAATCATAAAATTTCATTAATTAGGTTTATGCTGTCTTCAAAATCTCTTTTGTTGAGCATTTCTAGAATGAGTGCTTTTCGCCCAATGTTGGGAACTATTTTTTTGTAGTCTATATTTCCTTTTGCAAGCGAGTTGTGGGTGTCTTTTTTCCCAAAGTTATTATGGGCGTGTATTCCGAAGCACTTGTCCACGAGTCTTTCGAAGAATTTTTCGCCTCCGCCCGCGTAAATGTTGGCGTGCCCCAAGTCAAGCATGAGCTTGAAGTGTTTTGACGAAAAAGAATTCGAAAAATGTCCCATCACGTTTTGGGAGTCCTGAAAGTTTTCCAAAAAAATGGACTTCCTGTGTTTTTTTGCTTCTTTAATCAGTTCTTCAATGCTATCAGACGCCCTTTTGTTCCAACCATTTTGTCCTTCGTAGAGCGGGCAGTATCCGGAGTGGATTGTTATGCCATTTGCGTTCGCTCTCTTTGCAAGGGCAATTGCTTTTTTTACCTCGTTAATGGTTAACCTTCGAACCTGCGCATTGTATGCGCCAAGGTTTAGTTCGGCAAACCTAGAGTGGATTACAATCAAACCATGTTCGGCGGTCTTTTTGGGCGACTTTTTTCCCTCCATATGGTATTCAAATCCGTCCGCTTTGCACTCTCTCGCCAGCAAAGCCGAGTCGCAAAAAGAAAGCTGAGGATTTGAACACAACAGTTTCATTCAGCCAGCTCCAAGAAATTCTTTTCGAGAAGCGTTTTCACAACTTTTGCGAAAGATTGCTTCAAGTCTTCACGTCCTTTTTTAGGAAACTCCTTTCTTAATTCGCCTATCAATTCGTCGAAGCTTTTTTCGGTTTGGCACTTATCCAAAACCATCGCCGTGGAAAGATTCAACTGTGCAATCCTGTCGGTTTTTGGATCGTACACAAAAACTTTCTCGAGATAAACTCTGCTTTTCAGTTCCTGATTTGTTTTAATCCTCATCCGGACACCCGCTTTTTTGTTGGAAATCCAAACTGTCATAATTTTGTAGCAGTAGTGCTTTGCACGCCTTCGAACAAATTGGGGGATAACTGCAGTCCTTGCACTTGGAAGTGAATTTGAAAGCGTTTACTTTCCTAAAGAATGCGTTATTTTCCTTGGACATTTTTTCTTCAAGGATGTTTCCAATTTTTAACCTCTCGCACCAAATCAGCATCGCGCAAGGGTACAAATCCCCGTTTGGCATCATCACGGCATAGGCCATCCCGCCCGAGCAGCCGCCATCTGAAATATCGGATTGCATCAGCACTTTCAAGAAAGTCTTTCTATTTTTTATTTTGCGATAAACTTTGGCGGCTTCTTCCGCGCTTAATTGTTTTTCTTTTATTCCCGCTCCCCGGCCTACGGGGACAAAGCCTCCAAAAGAGACTCCTTTTACCCTCAATTTCTCGCAAAAATCGAAGAATTCGCCGATTTTTTCGAAATTGTCCTTTGTTATTACAAATCCAAGATAGACATTGAGACCGGACTTTACAAACCTTTCAATGTTTTCGGCGATTTTTTCAAAATTTTTTCCTGCCCTAACCTTCTCGTACGTGCTTGGGTCTGGGGCGTCGACGCTGACTTGCAGTACGTGGTAGGGATTTTTTTTCAATTCGTTGACTAGCGCTTCGTCGAAGATGGTTCCATTGGTCGAAATACTTCTGACGGAAATTCCGTTCTTTTTGAGCTCTTGAACTGCAAGAACAGTCTTTCCGCTTTCCAAAAAAGGTTCTCCGCCCAGAATATCGACGCTAAAAATTTCGTGCTTTTTCAAAGCCAAAGCGATTTTTTGAATTTGCTCGTTTTCTGGCTTTTCAAAAGAAACGCTTTTTTCAGGGAGAAAACAGTACGGGCACCGAAGGTTGCAGTTGAGATTGATGAACCAGGTGATTTGAAACGGAAAAAAAGTGTCAAGATAGGCGTCATCATCAATTGATGGGTCCTCTGCTCCTTGCGCTGTTTCTTCTTCTCGTATATACTGGTTCAAAAATTTTTCAGAAAATTCTTGGACTGACCGCATTTAATTTCCCGTAAATCCGGCAGGGCAGCCATCTTTCCCATAACATGACTTTATGATTCCTCTGTATTCCGGTTCCTGAAATTCAATCTTTTTCTCGACAAGTTTTTGCACAGAAACACCCCTGTATTGTTTCTTGGTAAATGAACAATATAAATTTTTCCAAAAGTTCGGCAAATGACGTATTTACGCGTATTTCTTTCGGGCTTCGGCTATCATCGCGGCGAACTCTTTGCGGGCTTTCTTCGCCCCTTTTTTGTTGTTGGGTTGGGTAATTATTTTTTCAAACCGTTTTAAAAAGGCAGGGTCGAGTTTTTTTAACTCGTTCTTGTAATCTTTTATCGACGTAGAAGATGAGTTGTTGAATTCTATGACGTCCCTGCCAAGCCAGAACGAGTATAGTACGAGCGAGAGTTTTTCCATCGAATTTTCATTTTCTTCAAAAAACTTGTCGAACTTGTCTAAACCATCTTCGGCCTGAGCGATTCTCTTTTTGATGTCGACGTTGAACCTGAACTTTTTCGCTTTTTGGATGAGCATTTTCGCTTTTTTCGTCTTGTCGAACAGCAGTACTGAATGCCTAAGTTGGTCTATTCTGGGAACCAGCTTTTCGGCAATGTCTTTTTCGATTTCTTGCGGGCTTGCATATATGAGTTGGATTTTCTTTCCCCCAAACTTTTCGGTTTCGATATTGTCTCGGGTGTCTTTTTGCAATTTTTTCGAAGTTATCACGATGATGTCGATGTCCGAATGTTCGGTCGCGGTTCCTTTTGCGACAGATCCAACGACAATCGCCGCTGAAACGTTTTTTCTTTTTTCCAAGACTTTTTTAAATTCCTTTAAAACCGCTTCGTGCTGCATGAGGAACGCTCCCGTATAAAGTCCTTTTGTGGCGAAACTTAAAATATGAATGTTTTGCTCGTACAGAACAAGGCAAGGGGAAGAATCGCCTTTCCCTTAAATCTGCTGTATTTGGCTTCCGTGGCAGAAAAAGGCGGACACAAAGTCAAAATTCTCGACCTGCAAGTTGAAGATATCGGCCGTTTTTTGGATTCCTTCCGTCCCGAAATCGTTGGCATTACAGTCTATTCTTACACTTTCAAAGAGTGCGAAAAAACCGCCTCTTATATTAAAGGCAGGCTTCCGGAAGTTCCAATCATCGCCGGAGGGATTCACGCCACGACAATGCCGGAAGAATTTTTCGAAAAAAAATTGCAAGTCGATTTTGTTGCAATCGGAGAAGGAGAAGAAACGTTTAAAGAATTTCTTGAAAACTATCCCGAAAAATTGAAAGAGGTTAACGGTCTTTTGTTCAGGGAAAAAAACAAACTTTTTAGAACGCCTTTGAGGCCGCCAATTTCGGATTTGGACTCTTTGCCACCGCTTGATTTTGGCCTGGTCGACTTCTCAAGATATGCCGGATTTGCATACGTTTTGGGAAGCAGGGGATGCCACCACCAGTGCACTTTCTGCTGTGTTCCGCAGGTTTACGGCAAAAAAATTCGCTTGAGAAGCCCAGAAAAGGTGGTTGAAGAAATAGAACAGTTGACTGAAAATTTCGAGGTAAAAAGAGTCAAGTTTGCGGATGCGGACATTGCGGCCGTACTTCCTTGGTTCGAAAAATTGTTGTTGGAGATACGAAACCAAAAAGTGAAAGCGGAATTTTTTTCGGAAACAAGGGTTGACTCCTTAAAACAGTTCAACACAACGCATTTCGAGCTCATGAAAGAGGCCGGGTTTGACAGAATATATGTTGGAGTCGAAAATTTTTCCCAAAAAATACTGGATTATTACGAAAAGGGGTTCAAAGCGAAAGACGCCCTTCCCGTCTTGAAGAATTGCATTGACAATGGAATTATTCCCGTTGCATACATTATTCTTATTTCGCCAGCCGACACTCTTGACACCATTGGGGAAAATCTCGATGGCATTGCAGAACTGGTTGAACTTGGCGGTTTTGTGTTTGTCAACGAAAATGTCATTCCATTGCCTGGAACGGTTTTGAGAGAGCGGGTGGATGGCCGACAGCTTGAATTGTGGATTGACGGCGTTTCAAAAAAACCGTTTATATTGTCGGACGAAAAGGCGGACGCATTTTTCGACCTCGTGCTGAAAGAGGAAAATTCCAAAGAGCTTGAAAGAATGCACGTTTTGCTTTCCAAAGCAGTCGATGACAAAGATTATGCGTCGGCAAAGAAGCACAACCTC
>JAZDMJ010000078.1:0-6478 GCA_043801115.1 Candidatus Iainarchaeum sp.
CAGGTTCAAGTGATTGCGGGCCGGCAAGCGCGGCCATGCTTTTGACCTATTATGGGATAACGGCAGGCCCGGAAAGCGTTCGAAAGGCTATCACACGCTCAAAGAAGGGAACCTTTATCGGCCAGTTGGGGCTTTTTTTGATGCAAAAAGGGTTTGAAGTTGAAATTGTCGGGTTAAATCCGGCTTTTTTCACCAAACAATCGAGAAAATTTTCTGGCAATCGCCTAATCCAGTATTTAGAAAAAGTGCGAGAACATCAAAAAAGCGCCAAAAACAAGAAAGCCTTGCTTTATTTTGTCAAATTTTTGCAGGCGGGCGGAAAAATGCGAAACGAAATTCCAACCGAACAAATGATTCGAAAAGAATTGAAGGAAGGCCGCCCCGTTGGCGCTTTGTTGACTTCAAACTTTTTAAACGAAAAAAAGCCCAAAATGAACTACCATTTCAACATTATTACCGGAATTGACAGACGGCACATTTACGTGAACGACCCAGCCTGGCCGCCTTTTGGAGGCCGAAAAAAGTATTCCACCAATGAATATTTGTATGCCATTCACGTGGCCGTCCGCGGAAGCTTGTTGCTGGTGCGCCCAAAAAAAGGAAGGGCTTCGCACGCCTAAATCCTATTTCATTGGAGGGGCTGAATGGCGCGTCCTTTCCAAACTCGCCCGAGGACACTCTTCGATGGTATACTTAGTGGAAAATGGAACTCAAAAAGCCGCGCTCAAAGTGGCGCGTGCCGACTCTTCCCGCAAGTTTTGGCTGCAGAAGGAAACCGACCATTTGCGCGCCGCGAACGAAGCGGGGGTGGGCCCGAAGCTCTTGGGCTGGAACGCGGAGTCGCAGGCGATTCTGATGGAATACATTGAAGGAAAAACATTCAACAAATGGCTGGAAGAAGAAATTTCTCCCGCGCAGTGGAAAAAGTTCGAAACCGCGCTCTTGAAACAGGCCCGCGCGTTGGACGCTGCTGGCATCGACCACGGCCAGTTGTCCAAACGGGGCAAAAACATTCTCGTTCGAAAAGGGCTTCCCGTGATTGTGGATTTTGAAAAAGCCTCATTGGTTCGCAAACCGCACAACGAGGGTGCGATTCAAAATCTGCTGCATCGGAATCCAAAGTCGTGGATTGCCAAGCGCGTGAAAGAATTGAACTTGGAGTGATTGCGTTCCCGCCGATAAATGGGTCTCTATTTCTATTGGTCAGCGAGAAAATGACTCGTCACTCGAGGGGCGGCCCCTTTCACTGGAAGCTTGGCGTTAAACCAAACCCATTTATTTTGGTTTGCCAGTTAGCCATTATGAACCCCAAAAACCCGTCTATCAAAGAGTTGTTAATGTTTAGAGATAACCATTATGACTATTTAGAGTACTTATTCAGGAAAAACTACCATTCGGATTTGTTAAGTCGGCGTAAACTGCCCAAGTCGATTTCCGTTTCTCGCAGTGCCAGCATTGTTATTCCTGTTTTTAAGTTTCCTGATCTTCTATTTCTGACTCTTCAATCCATCCAATCCCAATCCATCATGAAGTCCAAAAAGGACGAGATAGAGGTCGTTATTGTAGACGACAATGGGAATAAAGAATTGGCCGAATGGGTGAACCATTTAGACTTCGACTTCCGAATAATCTATTTGAAAAATAAGCAAAATATGGGGATTTCCGCGAGTCGAAATAAGGGTCTGAAAAAGGCTTCCAACGAGATTGTTTTCTTTCTTGATTCCGATGTTTTGCTTGACCGAGATTTTCTATTTGAGCACCTGGCTAGACATGAATTGTTCGACAATATCATCACTTTTTCCTTGAAACACAACGTGGAATATGAAAAATCAAAGCTTGAAAAACTTTCTCAGCAGATTTCCCGCGGCATTTCCCTTACAAATAAAGGGTGGGATGATTTCCGTTATTTTAAGGATATGCGCGATTTTTACACGCCGAGCAGGCCAAAGACGCCTTCCCCTACCCGCCTGTTGCACCAAACGGCTTATCTCAAACAGTTTGGAAATTTTCGAGAAATTCATGGAATTACTCTTGCGAACACAGTAGTTGGTCATAACATAGTAGTCTCTACCCGAACGGCAAGGACGATTGGCGGTTTTTGCGAAAAATTCAAAAGTTGGGGTCTCGAAGACACAGAATTTTCGGCGAGAGCAATTGCATCAGGCCTTTTTGTGATTCCTTGCCTTTCTACAAGCTTGCTCTGTGTGAATCATAAGCCGCGTCGATTGAATGAGAACATCATTTGCAGTCTCGAAAAGAATTACAAAATATATTCAAAAATTTTGAATACGCCTTTGGGCTGTGATTGACTTGTTTCAGACCATTGGAAAAACAAAAGCCCAGTTGGAAAATTGGCCGCTCGACAAAGAGTTTCAGCTTTTTCGAAGGAAAAACTCCGAGAAAGCGATGATTCAAGAAATGATTGGGAGTGTAGTTAGGAAACGGTTCTGGAAGCGCGCTGTTGAAATTGGCGGAAATTTCCTATGTGCTTATTCTTCTCAGGTCGGAAAAATATGTATTGTGGAAAAAGACAAAGTTCGGGCGAAAACATTCCAGAAGACGGCGCCCCAAAATGCGGAAATTGTAAACAGTTCCTGGCAACGATTTTTTCCAAATAAACACTATGACCTTGCAGTACTTGCTCATTCCGTTTGCTACTTTCATCCAAACAACCGGAAAAGGCAATTGGAAAAGCTTTTTTCTTGCATGAGGAAAGGCGGAAAAATCTTGATCGTCACGAACGCTCTGAGTGGAGACTACCTTTCATTAAAGCATTTCTTTTATTCCAAAAATAATTGGAATGGCTTCCTTCGCAACAACACGTTTCTTTATATACTCAACTTTTTTGTGGAAAAGCCAGTCTCCATTTCAGTCAGTCAATTCCGTGCCACAATCAAGGCCAAGGATGGGGAAGAGATGCTTAAAAAGCTGGAATTCCTCTTCGGATATGAACGACAACACTACGCGCTTCGAAGGAAGCAGATTCTTAAATTTTTGAGGCAAAACCAGATGGATACGCGTTTTTCGCTAGACAATTCCATCTTCGTGATTCAAAAGAATGTCTAAAAATTTTCCTCAAAAAAGACATTGATGGCAAGGTCGTGGTATGATTTGAGAATTTCGCCTTTTCTAAGCCATTGAATGTCCACCACTTCCCTGTTTTTTTGAAATTTCCACGATGAAACATTTTTTGGCGCGCATAGCACAGGGATAACAAAGCAGTGGCTCTTCATGTTGCCGTCATCGCAGATGTAGGTTACAATTGGAGACAAAATTTTCTTGGCCCTCACTTTCAAACTAATTTCTTCCAATACTTCTCGTTCGGCCGCCTTTTCAATGCTTTCACCGAACTCAATCTTGCCTCCTGGAAATTCGAGCCACGGGACTCGTTGTTCTACTTCGACTTTCTTTCCTCTGATGAGAAACCACGCTTTGACAGGTTTGAAATATTTGGAATTCCTTCGGATGACCAAAAACTTATTATTGTGTGTGATTATACTCGCTACAACCGATAGAATCCTTTCGTTCATGAATAGAGTATAATCATTGAGTTAAGAATATAAAGTTGGGGTTGCCATGAAAAAAACATTAAAGAAAATCATCGACCGGAGGAAAAGTGGTCTGTCTAGAGATGCGGCCAATATGGAAACCATTGCAGAGAACCTTCACAAGTTGAAAAAGACTGGCTCCATCGAATATTTGCAAAACCTTGCCCGTAAAGTCTATCCTTTGGGCTTTTTAAGACTTGGAAAAACGCACCCCATAAAAATCGTTCAATTCGTTTCCCAAAAAGTCAAGAGAAAAGCCATTTCCGAAACATTCCTGAATCCCCAAAAGCCGCTCGGCTTGCTTGTGGTCAACCCTGAAATGTACGGCGAATTGCCTAAAATTCGAAACTTCTTGGAGAATAAAGGGTTTCATGCAATCCACCTGAAACGGTTCCAATACACTCCTTCTCTCATTTCGAAAATCTATGGAAAGGAGATTTTTGACCTTCCTGACTTTCCAATACGAACTTCGCTGCTCGAATCTGGTATCTCGGTTGCGGTTGTGCTCGAAGTCCCCAAATTGTCAAAAGCGATTTCGGAATCGAAATGGTTGAATCATCTGAGAAGGAAAAATCCCAAAAATTATGAGGAAACAATTCGGCGCCTCCAACTTGAAGGCCCCCAGTTTGTATTGTCCGAGCTACTCAAAGGTCCATTGACTGAATTGCGGGAGGGAACGATTCGTTCCGACATTGTCGACCGATATTACCAGGAAAAGGGGTTCTATGTACATTCGGACCATTTCAAAAAGCTGGATCAATTTGGCTTTTTGGCCAAAACCGATGTCCCCCTTCGACATATTTTGAGTGGAGTGCATTCCCCGAAAAACAGCCAAGAACTTTTCAAGGATGCCGCTTCCCTTTTTTCCATGCACGACCTGAAACTAATCCGAAGAAAAGCGGCAAAGCTCAAACTTGGCTGAGGGCGCCGTGCGCAACTTGCTGTACAATAATCCGAAGTCGTGGATTGTGAAGTGCGTGAAAGAAATCCGTGCAGGTTCATGATTCGAACAGGATGCGTTCGATTTCTTGTTTTTTGGAAACATTGAGCGAGACGTGCAGGCCGTACCCTGTCGGCTTTTCGACCAGGATTCCTTCGCGAACGAGTTCTTTGATTTCGCTTTTGACGTCTTTCCATAGTTCTTTCAGAAATCCTTTGGGCAAATTTTCGATTGCCGTGTGCTTTCCACCCCACCAATGATGGCGTGCCATCTTGTACAAGAGCCGCTTTCGAATCTCGAACGGAGAAAGTTTCATTTTTTGAAACAGAAAGAGTCAACTATTTAAACTCTTGGAGGGTAGTTTTCCATTGATGGAAAGCAAATCAATGCTGTTGCAATTGTTGGGCGACTATCCGATTGTCCGCGTGTTGGACTTTCTGCTCGAAAACGACGTGTTCGACTATTCGAAGAAGGACGTTTGCCGGAACGCCAATGTCTCATGGAACACGCTCGAAACATTTTGGAAGCAATTGGAAGAAAAGTCGCTGGTCGTTCCGACGCGAAAAGTGGGAAAGGCGCAGTTGTACAAGCTCGACACGTCCAATCCGGTCGTGCAAAAACTGGCCGAAGTCGACAAGGCATTGGTTCAGCAGTCGATGTCCAAAGTAGGACGAAAGAAAGCAAAAGTGCTCGCCAAGTAAACGGAAGCTTTAGTCTCACTTGACAAACTTTCGGTCGACTTCGTTGATCAAAACGTCGCACGCGGCTTTGATGGATTCGAGCTGTTTGATGATTCGTTCTTTTTCTTTTTCAATATCCTGCACGTTTTCGTACGTTTCCACGCTTTCGCGGAACATGCTCGTATCCACATAGGAATAAGGGTGTTCGTTCATTTTTTTGGCAACGCGTTCAACCATTTTGCCCAGCCACAAGTTCATTTCCCGTTTCACAGGGCCTTTAATCTGTTTCCCTTTGTCCAAATGCTGGCGGAGCATGTTGACGATGGTCGCGCGGGGAAAGGGCAGTTCTTCTCCGTTTTCCTCTTCTTCTTCGCTCTCTACCGTTTCTGTTGCAGGCATTTCTTGAATCGTCCGTTCGCTCTCCATCCCTTTCACCTCTATAATTCCTTTCAACTAGCACTCGAATTTCGATATACTATACCTGCGGCAAGCATTTTTTAAATGCCTGCCTTGAATTTGCTTTTTTTACAAGTGGCCGGCTTCTTCCAATAATTCGGAAGTCGTTCGGACTTTGATTCGGGACTGGTTTTTGAATTCCTTGTCGTTGCTCCAGATGAGCGTGTCTTCTTTGAGCGCGCAGGCAAAGTAGAGCAGGTCTTTCGGGTCCTTGCACAGGGTTGTTGCGGCGGGAATAAATGGGGCGAGCTCGGAATCCGAAACAAGACCCAATTGGGATACGGCCTTTTTGAGCGGGTTTTCGAATCCTTGGTAGCTCAGTTCGGATTTTTTTTCAATCGGCTGCTGGTATTTGAGGAATTCTCCAATGATGAATGCGGGGGCATAGAGTTTCATTTTCGGGTTGAACCAGATTTTCCGCGTTTCCCCCTCCCGAATCAGGCACGCGAAGAGGATATTGGCGTCAACGGTTGCTTTCATGCAACAGCCTCAACGCGTGTCGGGCGCTCGCTTTATCGATTTTTTGGGAAATTTCTTCAAAGTCGGCCATCGTCAGTTTGCTTTTTTGGGCAAGACGTTCCGCTTCTTCGAAGTCCTCCAATTTTTTCTCGATAATACTCCGTACCACTTGCGACCATCGAATAGAAGGGTGTTGCTTCATTTTTTGCTTGGTTTCCTTGTCGATTGCCAGAGTCAGATTCGGCATTTTATCACCACATAATTGTTATGTGAAAGCAAATATTTAATACTTTCGATCGGCCTCGGCTCGCCCATCTCCTTTCATCGCCGTCTGCTCACGGCGGAAGAGCGTGCGACTTTCAGTCCCACTTGCTCGCTCCGCTCGCGTTAAGCCG
>JAZDMJ010000036.1:0-5643 GCA_043801115.1 Candidatus Iainarchaeum sp.
TCTCCCTTGAACGCGTTGAAAGCGTGCTTTTGGCTCGGGTCCAACAACAAGGCGTCTTTTTCGATTTCCGTCAAGACGAACGCGTGCGGAGTCAGGTTGTCCATTTCGGCGATGACGACTTGCGCTTTTTCATCGTCCAACGCATACAGCAAAGAGCATAGAAATACGGCCAGGTCTTCGTCGTCCGCGACTCCGAATTCCAGCGACTCGCTCGGTTTCAGCCAGAAGTTGACGGGAATTCCGCTCTTCACGAATTCGACTTCTTCGGCCAAGTACTGGAACGCCTTTTCGGCCGCTTTCGGAAAATCGCGCTCGAACAAGTAATTTTCAGTCCTGATTTCGGAAACAATGGACTGGATTGTCAAATCCTCTCTGTCCACCAATTGTTTGATTTCTCCGACGGTTTTTTTCTCGTGCGTGTTGATGAGCGGGGCAAACTTTTCCAATAACACCGTATACAGTCGCGACTGCAGTTCTTTCTGCTTGGACGGAATGCTTTCTCCGCCCAGCGTTCCAAAATGTTTTCGCAGTTCCGAGTGCTGCTTGCGCAGTTCTTGCAGTTCTTTTTCCAGCCCGACGACTCTCTTTTTGAGCAATTCGTTTTCCTTTTCACTGTCCTGTTCGGGCATAGTATAACTAAACCCGCGTCCTTCTCCTCTTAAACATTCTCGAAAATCCCTCTTTTTTTCCGAAATTTCCGCGTTCGACGACAACCCTTAAAATGCCGAACGGCGTTATTCGGTTCGAGCATTCATGAACAAAAAAGGCCAAGTGGGAGTAGAGTATTTGTCGATTACCGCATTCCTGCTTGCGGCCGTGG
The DNA here is from genome assembly GCA_043801115.1 of Candidatus Iainarchaeum sp. Classification (GTDB taxonomy): domain Archaea; phylum Iainarchaeota; class Iainarchaeia; order Iainarchaeales; family UBA10191; genus CAZHUN01. The sequence goes on from JAZDMJ010000036.1 coordinate 821, forward strand.
GAATCATTTTCGTGGCCGCGCTCGCGACCTACTATGATGCGAGTGTTTCGTTTGCCGCCAAGCAAAGTATTGCCGTATTGACCAACGCGTCCGACCAAGTGTCCGGACTGGGAAACGGCAGCGAACTGTTCGTCGAAGTCTCGTTTCCGGACGGTGTAAAAAGCGTTAATGCGTCTCAAAAAACCCTGTCGCTGGTGGTGGCGGCGCCGTGGGGCGACCAAGAATATTATTCGAACACGCAGGCGTTCTTGAACCCGGTTTCTTCTTTTTCGTTCAACGCGGGAACGCACATCGTGCGCGTCCGCCTCGTGGACGGAAACGTCGAATTCGTGGAATGGCTGGGATAAAATGCCAAAATGGTTTTTCGAAATCTTTCCAATGGACGAAAAAGGACAGCCTGCCATGGAATCCATGGTCGCCATTGTACTATTGCTGCTGGTTTCGACGCTCGTGCTCGCCATGGCCTTCCAGCGCTCGGACGCTTCGAATCAATTGAACGAATTGCTGACCGAACGAAACACGTGCCAGACTCTGGCTTCTTCCATTCAAGAAATGTACACGTCCCCGCACAACATGCAATTGACAGTAGAATTGCGCGCGGACGCGAATATTGACGGAAACGCCATTTTTTTGCAAAACGATTTTTGCTATTTTTTGGGAGTTGCCCAAAAAGCGAACTTGAAGGCCGGAACAGTCATTTTGGACAAGAACAAAGGGGGCGTGTTTTTTGCACAGTAAGGGACAGACAATGATGTTCGACCTCTTGCTCGGCGTTTTCATCCTGTTCCTCGTACTCGCCGTTCTGGCCTCTTTGTGGCAGCAGAACTGGGATTCCATCGAGCGCGAAGAGCAAGTGCGCGAGCAGCGCTTTCACGCCCAGCAAGCATTGGACTCCCTGCTCCGCTTTTCGGGAACTCCTTCCAACTGGCAGAACCAAAACTGCACGACCGGAGTCGCTCTTTCCAATGTCTCCCTGCTCGGACTGGGATACCGCGACCGCGTACTGGATTCGAAAAAACTTTCCTGCCTCTTCGCGCTATTGGCGGACTGGAACGCGTCCTCTCCCGCCAGTTATGCTTCGGCCAAATCAATTCTACAATTGGAAGGGTTCGAGTTCGGATTGCGCGTTGTTCAAAGCGGAAGCGACCAAAACTCGGGATACATGTCCAAGGCCAACACGGAAGTTGTCGTACTCCAGCGCGTGGCCAACGTGAACGGAGGCGATGCGAACGTCGAATTGCGCGTCTTCCGCTAGCCCATTGTGCAGGGCCGATCAGTCTGGAGCACGCAAGGGCTTCGTGTTTAGTGTCGACGCGTTGCTGGCCCTGGCTTTGTTGGCGAGTTTTCTCGTCTTCGGCCACGCTCTCGCCCTGCGCAGCGAAAACGCGAACTTGAGTTCTGAACAGCAGGCATTGGACGACGCGTTCACTTCGTTGGACAATAGCGGAGCATTGTTGGAAGAAACGGACGATATTGCAAACTTTTCTCTTGACATGAAAGCGCAAGCCGTTCTCGACCGCGCGCGTTCCCTGCTCCCGCAAGGCTATGACTTGAACGTCGAACTCAAGCAGTACTCGTACGACCCGCAAGCGTGCCGTTCCAATCCCACTTTCAACTCTTGCTTTTTGCTGACGGGAACGGGAACCGCGGGAAACGGCTGGCCGGGCGACCGAACTCTTGTTGCGGGCCAAAAACTGATTGTCAAAAAAGAACGCCCCGGAGACTGCAATATCGGCCCCGACGTCAATCTCGAATTTTCCGCTCCCTTCTTTTCTCCCGCCACTTCTCCCATTATGCTGTCCCCTGCCGACCCGCTCGGCCAGTTTCGCTCCTATCTTTCCGGCTTGGACAAAATTTTGAACTTTGCAGCCGGAGACGGCAACTTGTTCGTCGACGTGAACGTGACGGATTTGAACACGGGAGCGAAAATTTTGACCGGCCAAACCATTTCGTGCGACCAATATTTGAGAGTGGACTTGAACACGGGATTCAACACGACGGGAAGGAGCCCGTTGAACATGATTTTCGGCGCGGACAAGAGTTCGAGCACGAAAGAGTGCGCGATTGCAAAAGGAACCACTGTAAAATCGTCGAACGGAACCTTGCCCGTTTCTTCCGCTTTTTCCCTTCTGGATACTTTCTCTTTGACCGACAACAACGCTTTCAGCATATTGCTCGAGTGGGCGGGAAGCTGTTCTTCCAACTGTCCAGAATTCAAAATACAATCCCCAAGCGATGTCAATTATGGCGCGGGAATGACGACAACAACCCAAATCAATACATTCAATTGTACGGACGGAGACTCTCCCCAAAGCAAAGTATACTATCAAAGCAAGACATTGTTCGACTATCTCGCCGCCGGAAGCAGTGCGGCCAACAACAAGAGCGGAGCGTGGAAAGTGTGGGTGCGCAATTCCGGAATCGCGCGCGACTATAACTTGACCGTAAAATTAATTCGAAACCAGCGAGTGAACGCGACTCCAAACATCGTCGAGTGGAACGAACCCATTTCCAAAATCGAGCTCGCCCAGTTGTGGATTTGGAAGTTCAACCAATTGCCGCCCTGGAATCCAATAGCGGACGAATACGCGTACGCGGAAATCGGAGTGGACAGCGTTTCCGGCACGCAAATCCAGCCGAGCTCTGGCCTGCGCCCCATCGGAGACCAGGCGTTTTTGAGCCAGCTGAAAAATCTTTCCGCCATTGGAACGGAAGATTCCGCTTTTGGCTATGCATTGGACGGCAGGAATGGAATGATTAACGACACCTTGGCGGCCCAGCCCAGTTCAGAATTGAGAATTGTAGTATTGTTCGGAGACGGAAATAATACGGGAAGTCCCACAGTCTTTTCAGCCGGAGCGGACGCGAACTCGAAAAACATCATCATTTATTCCGTCGGCATCGGGCGGGACTTCAATTTTTCGAGCCTGAAACAACTAGCCTACATGACGGGAGGCTTGTTTTTCAACGCGTACGATGAAAACAGTTTGGACCTCATCTTTCAACTCATTTCCAACGACATTATCGGCCGCGGCATGAACCAGTCCGGCATCGGCGCCCCCGACTTGAACTTGCACATTCCCGTAGCGCCTGGAAGCGTCGTGTTCAACGGCAGGACGAGCTTTCAGGGAACGTGCGTGATTGACTCGGCTTCGGACGGCGGCGTTCCGGGACAGTGTGCGGAAAAAGCGGGAAACAAGGCTTTGGACTTCAACATTCACAACGTGGACATTTTGAGCACGTGGACGGGAGGGTATGATTTGGTGTACCCGTGCAACAATGATTTTGCGTGTTCCACGAACACGAGACTGGTTCCCGAACAGGGTTCCAATTACACGTGGAGGGACGTGAACGGCGTATTCCACCCGCCCTATTTCGACGCCAACCGCCAATTGACGCTGACTTTCTTGTACCGCGACTTCAAAATCAACTTTGTCAGCGCGGAGCTTGTGGATTTGAACTTTATCGACGCGAATTTGCGATTGCGCAACGACGGAAACTTGAACGCGTGGAGGAATTCGGTTTCGGACACGAACACGCGCTTTTTCCTCGAATCGATTTTCCCTTCCGCGGAACTGCTTCCCCCGCTCGCGCAGTTTGCGCCCTTGTTTTTTGACGGCAACTTGTGTGGAAATATCAGTGTTGGATGCAAGCGGGAAGACTGGAACAAAATAAGCTTTTTGCGCGAGGGGCTGTTGTACGCGCGCATTGACGAAAACAAACTGCGCGATTGTCCGCGCGGAAACATTGCCGCCATGGAATGCCGTTCGGGCCCGTTCACCCGATTTTACGCGTTGCAGTACAAAATGTGGAGGAAGTAGATGCGCAAAGGGGTTGTTGCAGTTGCGTTGACGCTGATTCTCATCCTGGGAGTCATCACTCTTGTAGAAGCAATCAACTCGAAGCACTCTTTGGACTTGCAGTCCGAGTCGAGACTGGAAGCATTGCGCAGCACGAACAACAAATTCGCCAGCATTGAAAACGCGGCCGTCAATTTGCAAAAGACGGGAATCGGCCGGCAAATCGACTCGCGCAACCAATTGTTCGGCTATATTGTCGACGGAAACAAAATATCGCTTTTTCAATCCCTCCCGCTGAAAACACAAACCAAGTCCAACTATGTCGACTTTTTGAACGGCGTGAAAGTGTTCGTAAGCGATTCCAGCTACGCGAATGTTTTCGACGGCATTCGCGGAACCGTTCAGACGCTGCAAAACAAGAACTGGAATCCGAGCGGAACAGACGACATTAACGCGCACTATCTCGCGCTTCCCTATTGCGCGCAATACACAGTGCGCCTGGACGCGAACAAACTTTCGTGGGGGAACGCGTTTCCATTTCCGGACTGCACCCAATCCTTTACGCTCTCGGACTTGAACCGCGTGCAAATCGACATTGGAATCAACGACAGCTATGGCGCGAACGACTTCAACCAGTTCGCGGGGCCTTCCGACGCATTCAACCCGTCCAGCCCATACGCATATGTGGTCGTGCACGTTGACGCTTCGAAATGCGCCAAGTGCGCGCAAAACTTGTCCGACAAGAACGCGCACGTGACAGGCGGAGCATTGAATTGGCGCTTGTACTGTTCCGGCGCTTCGTGCAAGAGCTTGCCGCTCGACGTCAATTTTTTGGGCGGTTCGAACCAAATTCTCCTATCCCATTCAGGAGTCAGGGCGGACGTGAACATTACACTTTGGTTTGACGATTCCGTGGAAGGGTTTTTCTTGCAGGATTTCAACCTCTCGCTCGAACATTTGGACCAAAACATACGCCAATGGACGCGCTGAAAAGGTATAGAATATAAAGGAAAAACAGCTCAA
>JAZDMJ010000050.1:0-3333 GCA_043801115.1 Candidatus Iainarchaeum sp.
CACTCCACCCGTCCACTACAAAGGGTTTGCCCCGCGCAGCATCAAATTCATCCCCCTCGAATTCGAAAACGAGCTCGACTTGGACGAAATTTTAGAACTGCATCCGAAAGGAATCGAGTTCGGACACCTGATCAAAGGGCACAAGCATTATCCCATCGTCATCGACGACAAGGGAATCGTGTGCAGTATGCCTCCCATCATCAATTCGAATTACACGGGAAAAGTGACGGAAGACACCAAAAACCTGTTCATCGAAGTGACGGGATTTTCAAAAGAAATTTGCGGCATTGCACTCAACGTGATGTGCGCGGCGCTGGAAGAAAGGGGCGCAAAAATAGAACAAGTTCAAGTTTGCCCGCCCAAGGGAAAACCGTTCTGGACACCGGACTTTTCCCTGCAAAAAATGTCCGTCCCATTGGAATATATCGGAAAAGTTTCGGGAATGGAACTGAAAAAAGGCGAAATTCCGGAGCTTTTGAAGCGAGTTCGGTATGATGCCGTATTGAAGGGAAACAAAGTGGAAGTCGAATTCGCGCCCCTGCGCAATGACATCTTGCACCCCGTTGACGTGGTGGAAGATTTGCTCATCGCGTACGGGTACAACAAAATCGTTCCATTGGAAGTTTCCCTGCCCACCAAAGGAGGACAATTACTGGAAAGCGATTACGCGAAAATCGTGCGAGAAGCGTGCATCGGACTGGGATTGCAGGAAGTGCTCACGTTTGTTTTGACTTCAAAGGAAAAACAGAATTCGAACATGCGCCAGAACAACCAATTGATTGAATTGGAAAACCCGGTTTCGGAAAACGTGGCCGTCATGCGCATTTCCCTCATTCCGGAATTGTTGGAATTCTTGTTCAAAAACAAGGACAACGAACTGCCCATCAACATTTTTGAAGTGGGAAAAACGGTCGAGTTCAAGCAAGGGACGGAGACGGGAACGGAAGAAAAAACCAAACTGGCCATCGCGCTCTCGCACTCTTCATTGAACGTGAACGCGGGAAAGAGCATACTGCAAGCATTGGAGAAAAGTTTTGGGGAAAAGTGGAGTTTGAAGGAAACACTGCACGCTTCGTTGGTTGAAGGAAGGAGCGCGCTCGTGCAACGAAACGGAAAAACCATTGGAATTCTGGGAGAAATGCACCCGCAAGTATTGGAAAACTTCGGACTCAAAAACCCCGTAGTAGTACTTGAACTGGAAATATGAAGGAGGCAAATCCGTGAAAGTGGGAGAAACATTCGAAGACTTCCAAATTCACCCATTTTCCGCCCAGTACAAAAAATACTTTTCGGCCGAAAAGCGCTATCTGCGCGCGTTTTTCAAACGGGAAAAAATTTTCCACATCGGCAGCACGGCCGTCAAAGGATTGCCCGGAAAAGGCGTCATCGATATCCTAGTTTTGGTCGGAAAAAAGGGAGTCGAGCGCGCGTGGAAAAAATTGAACGAAAAAACATCGTATGTTCCGCACGGGGGATTGAGGGAAGGAAAGCGGTTCTTTTTCGCGCGCAAGCGAATGTTCGGAAAAAAACCAGTCCGCTTTCACCTGCACCTGATGTGGAAGGAAAGCGCAGAGTGGAAAAAGCGCGTGCGGTTCGTCGAATATTTGAACAAACATCCGAAAGAGGCCAAAAAGTATGAAAAATTCAAGCGCCAGGCCGCACAAAAGTCCAAACTCCGCAGAAGGAAATATACAAAGTTGAAGGAAAACTTTGTACAAGAAATGACGGAAAAAGCGTGGAAACTGTCAGAATAGCTTTGTCTGCTTGCCCGGCTCGAATTCCAAGGGAAGAACTTCTTCGGCTGCTTCCAAGTGCTCTTCAGAATGTTTGTGGTCTTCGAGCGAGTGCAAGTGGGTTTTCAACTGGGAATGCTTCAATTCCTTCGCCTTTTCCAAAATTACTTTCACTTTCTTGCTGTCGGACTTGGCTTCAAGCAGAAATCCCAAATCATCCTCGTTCCAGTCGAACGCAGCCGCAAAATTGACGGCAAATTCTTCCTTTTCCAGCATGGTCTTCCAATAGGGAAAGTCTTTCACCAATTCGCGCTTGGACGCGAACATTTTCGACTGCATTTTTTCCGCAATCTCCGACTTTTGCAGGCGGAGCGAAGAAGAAGCGGAAAGCTGGGAGAGAATTTGGGGAAACTGCAATTGCAAAAAGCCGTGCGCTTCGCCCGAAAGCGCGACTCCGGCCGTTGACAAATCGCCCGCATATTTCAGAAAGCCGTAATGCTGGCGCTTGAAAATCCTTCCCAAAAAAATGTCCGCACGCGAAAGCTGTTCGAACGCGCGCATCTGCTCTTCGGGAGTCTTGAACGCGCGGGGAATATTTTCCTCAATCCAGCGCAACAACATATCGTCTGAAAGGTCGCTAGAGAATCGCGCGGTCCGCGCCTCTTCCACGGTTTTGGCCTTGAAAATGGAATTCAATACTTCGAAAATGCGCTCCTGCCGCTCGCGAAATCCCAACTCCTTTACATCCTGGAGAGTTATTTTTTTCGAATGCTCGCAAATCGTTTGCAAGTCGAGCAGGGAAGAGCGGATGTCTCCCGACGCGTTCTTCGCGAGCAAAGTCAAGGATTCTTGGTCGTAATCAATGTTTTCCTTTTCGCAAATTTCGCGCAAAAACTTCGCAATGGAAGGAAACGAAGGGCGGCGGAATTCCATCTTCTGGCAGAATCCCCGAATCGAAGCGAGCTTTTTGTCCCCGTAAACATCATTGGCCGTAAGAATGACGGGGTTCTGCGCCTGCTTTAAAACATCCAGCACGGCGGCTGCTCCCCCTTTGTCCTCGCGCCCCTGCAAGCCGTCAATTTCGTCCAACAAAACCAAGCGTTTTTGTCCCGAAAAGCTCGCATTGAAGGCCGCGCCTCCGGCCACTTTTTCAATCACGTCTTTCGAGCGCGAGTCGCTCGCGTTCAATTCAAAGAGACTCCACTTCAATTCTTTTGCAAGTAGAAAAGCGAGCGCGGTTTTTCCGATTCCTGTCGGACCGAAAAAGAGCAAGGGCTTCTGCTTTTCACCCTTCTGCCACTGCAAGGCCCATAGATGGGCCTGGCGAACGATTTCCGAATTGCCGACAAACCCTTCAAGGGATTGGGGAAAATACTTTTCTGTCCACAACTGCATGCTTTGGATGGGGCAGGGAAAACGCTTTAAGGCTTGGGCTGGAGCGCGGCCAGGCGGCGTTTATAGCGGACCAGCAATCGAACCAATATTTCGCGCTTTCTGGAATCGTCTTCCACCTTCAACAATTCCTGGACGGCCTGCTTGCGCAACTGGTTATACTGCGCCAAATCCTTTTTCCGAAACGCCAGCGCCCGCAATTCGAGCT
>JAZDMJ010000067.1:0-11578 GCA_043801115.1 Candidatus Iainarchaeum sp.
AAAAGCACATGTTGGAAGTCTTGCAGGAAAGGGAAAAGAAAAAGTTTGAAAGTTTGAAAGAGATTGACGAGCGCGTGAAAGGCCTTCCCGACATGAAAAAAGCAGTTTCCAAGCGCATCATTGAAGAACTGCGCGGCGATGACCCCAAACACTATCTCTTCGTCCGCCCGCCCACCCCTCCGCGCCCGCAATGGGGCCGCTTCTAGTCGGCCCTTGCGTGAGCCGGCGACGCGCACCATCTTCGCTGATGCTCGATGCTGCTGACTCTGCAATCTCCCTTTTAAGAAACTTCGACATTGGAGAACAATATGTCTTTGCTCGGAAAACTGAACGAACTCCAGCAGCAATACCGCTTCGCCCCGAGCAAAAAATTCTCCCAAAACTTTCTAACGGACGAAACCATTCTCGCGCGGATTGTTGAAAGCGCGGAACTCTCTGCCAAAGACACGGTTTTGGAAATCGGCGCCGGAGTCGGCTTTCTGACAAACGCCCTCGCCCCGCACTGCAAAAAAGTAATCGCGGTAGAGTTCGACGAGCACTTGTTCGACGCGCTCGAAAGCGAACTCCCTTCCAACGCAATTCTCGTGCGCGGAGACATTCTCTCCGTCAAACTTCCCGCCTTTGACAAAATCGTTTCCACGCCCCCGTACGACATTTCTTCCGCGTTGATGCACAAGCTCTTCCGCTGGAAATTCAAGTCGGCCGTTCTGGTTTTTCAGCTGGAATTCGCCGAAAAGCTTTCCGCCGCGCCCGGCTTTCACAACTACAACGCCATTTCCGTGCTCTCGCAGTACTATTTCGAAATTTCTCTCCTTTTCACGGTAATGGCGGGCAGTTTTTTTCCCCCGCCTGGCAGTGACTCTTCCTGTCTTCAGTTGATTCGCAAAAAACCATCCGGCCGAGCGAAAAACGACGAAAAATTCGAATTATTTGTGGAACAAATTTTCAGGTTCAAGAACAAGAACGTGGAAAAGGCACTCAAAATCGCAAGGCCTTTTTTGGAAAAAGAAATGAAACTCAAATCGCCCGAAAAAGTGCTAGAAGAATTGGAATTGCAGGGCAAAAAAGTCTACCAGTTGGACATTCCCGAACTCGTGCAGTTGTTCAACGCGTTGGCCTAAAACTCGATGCAATGGTTTTCGAGCGCGAGCTTTTTGGCGGCGAACAGTTTGTCCTTGTTTTCGGCGAAAATTTCGAACAGCAATTTTCCCTTTTGCACGTTTTGTCCGTTCTCCGCATGCAGCAATATTCCCGCGCCCTTGTCGTTCGGCGCTCCGGCCTCTCGCGCGATGTCGTTCAGTTTGCGGATGTGAATGCGCTGGATTGTTCCGCTCTTTTTGGCCGCTATTTTTTCGGAAAACTTTCCGATGGAAATTTCCCCGCTTGACATCGGCTTTCCGCCCTGCGCTTGAATGATTTCGTACAATTTTTGCAGCGCTTTTCCGCTTTCAATCTGCTTTTTGGCGAGCGCGAACCCTTTCCCTCTCGGAACCGCGTTGCACAATTCCAACAGTTTTCCCGCAAGCGTGCAACTTTTTTCCGCCAAATTATTCCAAACCCGTCCTTCCAAAATCTCGAGCGCGTGCCTTGCTTCGAGCGCGGGCCCGAACGCGTTTCCGGAAGGATTCTCTCCGTCCATGTACTCGACTTCGACTTTGATTCCCATGCTTTTTCCCACTTCGACGAACTTTTCCGCCATGCGCTGGGCCATTTCCGGATTCGCGATTTTGACATCGGGCCCGATGGGCAAATCGATTACAAGGTATTGCGCGCCCACGCTCGCCTTTTTGGCCATCACGGAAGCGACAATCTGCCCTTCAGGGTCCAAGTGCAACGGGTTTTCGATTTTGATGATTTTGTCGTCCACGGGGGCCAAGTCCAGCGCTCCGCCCCACACAATGGCTCCATGCGTTTTTTCCACGATTTTTCTGTATTCTGAAATGCTTTTCGAAACGGGGCACAACACTTCCATCGCGTCCGCGGTTCCCGCAGCAGAAGTAATGGCTCTGGAAGAATTTTTCGGAATGTAATACCCGAGCGATGCGATGATGGGGACAATAATCAAGGTAGCCCTTCCGTTCGTTCCGCCAATGGAGTGCTTGTCGAGAATGGGATACTTTTTCAGTCCCAAAGTTTTTCCGTTTTCGAGGAGCGCTTTCGTCATGGAAATGGTTTCGTCCAAATTGAATCCGTGAATGTACACGGAAGTCATGAACGCCGCGAGTTCGATTTCGCTCAAATTGTTCTCGTCAATGTCTTTGACGAGCGCGTCGATTTCTTCGCGCGAAAGCGTTTGCCCTTTCATTTTCTTGCGCACGGCTTCAAAACTTTCAGGAGACGGCGTCGCGCTGACTTGCACCATCGTCCGTTTTTTTACGTTCAACGCCTTGCGCAGTTCTTCGAAAAGTCCGATTTCCCCGTCTTTCACTTCATGCCTTGAAATATCAACAATGGCCGTGACGCTCTTTCCCACTTTGGGATTGTAGATTTTCACGCGCTGCAGCGGATGAAGCCCCAGCTCTCGCGCGTCGTCCTCGTGCAGTACGGCAATATAGCGCTGGCTTTCAAAATCGTAAATGCGCGTTTTCAACTCTTTCGCGTAGTGCATATTTTTCACTGCAGCATTTTCACTAAACTTACGAATTCGCGGTCTTTCTTGTCCAGTGCGAGTTCTTTTTCCATCTGCCGCGCGAACTGTTTTGGCGTCAAACTTCCTTTTTCCGATACAATGCTGTCAATCCATCTTCCGGGGCAAATGTCGAACGCGGGATTCCACGCGTGCACTCTCCTCCCGTGCTGCCTCCACACTTCTTTCGGCTCCCTCACTTCAATCTGCTCGCGCAGTCCGATGGAAGTTGCGGGGTCGAACTTGTGCGACGAAGTAAATACTAAATGGGGAACTTTGAACAGTCCCGCGCTCCACGAAATGGGCGCGGTTCCAATCTTGTTTACTACGCTTTCGTCCGCCAAAATCGCATCCGCTCCCGTGGCAAAAACGTCGCAGTCGCGGAGTACGGAAAACGCGGCCGAGTCCACGATGCTCGTGCACGGAATTCCCGCCCTTCCCAATTCTGCAGCGGTTTTTCTTCCCTGAAACAAGGGCCGCGTTTCCGTTGCAAACACGTGCCGCACTCTTCCCTTCTTTCGCGCGTGCTTCAGCACTTCGATTACAGTATCCGAGTGGCAGTGCGTGAGCACGACAGAATTTTCGGGAAAGCACCTCCACGAATGTTCGGCAATCTCTTTGAGCGCGTTCTCGCGGTCCGCTTCGTACTCTTCAACCGCCCGTTCCGCTTCCCGCTTCGCTTGGTGAATGTTGTCCGAAACATGGGTTGCGCGGAGCAATACTCTCACAACTGTCCTCATTTCGGGCTCGGTGGGCCGCGCCAGAATCAGCGGCTTGGCCTTTCGCACCATTTCTTTGCGCAATTCCCGTGCAGTGGTCGAGTGCGACTGCTTCACTTCTTTCAACAGCGCCCGCGCGGCCTCTTTCCGCACGGAAGAAGCGCTTTGGACGTTCAATGAAAGTATTTTTTGTACGGTTTCGGAGAAAGTCATGGCCATCCGTGTCATTTTTAAATGGTTTTTAACCAGGATTAAACAGGTTTTAACTCGTTTTTAATGATTTCGCCGAACGAGTAGAAAATCGAACCAATTCAAAGGTGGGGTAATGAAAACAATCGTATCCAATGCAGTCAAGCGCGCGAAAGCGTCGTCCGAGCAAAAAGAGAGAACGCTCGAACAGGACGACAAGGACATTCACAGACTTTTTGAAGCTTCCAAGGCAAAAATCCGAGTCGTCGGAGTGGGCGGAAGCGGTTCGAACACGTTGAACAGAATGGCCGAAATCGGAATTCACGGCGCGGAAACCTATGCATTGAATACGGACGCGCAAGCACTGCTTTCGATTAACGCGGACCGGAAAATTCTGATCGGAAAAGACTTGACGCGCGGTTTGGGAGCAGGAAGCGATCCTTCCATCGGAGAAGGAGCGGCCAAAGAAAGCAAGGACGAACTGAAAGACCTGCTCAAAAAAAGCGATCTCGTGTTTATTACGTGCGGTCTGGGCGGAGGCACTGGAACGGGCGCAGCTCCCATTGTCGCCGAACTCGCCAAAGAATTGAAAGCACTCACGATTGCCGTCGTAACAATCCCTTTTACAGTTGAAGGAAAAAAGAGAATGGAAAACGCGATGGAAGGACTGGATAAATTACGCAAAGAAGTCGACACTATTATAGTAATTCCCAACGACAAGATTTTGGAAATCGCCCCCGACCTTCCCGTAAACGCCGCCTTCAAAGTGGCCGACGAAGTTTTGACGAACGCGGTGAAGGGAATCACGGAAATGATTACCAAGCCCGGACTCATCAATTTGGACTTTGCGGATTTGCGCACGATTATGAACAGAGGGGGCGCCGCCATGATTGGATTGGGAGAAAGCGCTGCCGAAAAGCAGAGCGACTCGCGCGCATTAGAGGCAGTAGAGAACGCGCTCACTTCCCCCCTGCTGGACGTTGATATTTCAGAAGCCAACCGCGCGCTCATCAATGTAGTGGGCGGCAGCGATATGACGTTGCGCGAAGCGGAAATGATTGTCGAAGCCGTTTCCACGAAAATCAGCGCCAACGCGCACATTATTTGGGGCGCGACGATTGATGACACGATTCCCCGCCACCAAATCCAGGCCATGGTCGTCATCGCGGGCGGCCGCTTTCCCTACTTGGACGAAGGTTCTTCCAAAAAGCACAAAGACGAAATCGATTTGGGGATCGAGTTTTCCTAAGGTGCCAAAATGTTCGACATTAAGGGATTTTTCGAAAGCTCGAAGCGCATTTTCGCGGTTTCCAAAAAGCCGTCGCGCGAGGAATTCATTCTCATGCTCAAAGTCGTGGGAATCGGAATCCTCATCATCGGCTTCATCGGATTTATAATCCGACTCTTCATGGTATACTTCAACATCGGAAAGTGATTGGACAATGATTTTCACAGTCAGAACTACCGTCAACCAGGAAAGCATGGTCGTCGACCTGTTGCAGGAAAGAGTGCGCGAGGAAGCGTTGAATATTTACTCGTTCGGCATTCTCCCTGGATTGCGCGGATATGTGTTGATCGAAGCAGACAACGAAATGACGATTCGAAGGGCGATTACAAACGTTCCCCACATCAAGGGAAAGGGAGTTGTCGGAAAATCGCACTTGCGGACAAAATCCCGCGATACGGGAGAGGAAGAAGTTTCGGGCGGAGAAGTTCGAGTGATTAAAGTGGAAGAGCTCTCTTCCATGCTCGAAGCCAAGCCATTGATGAAGTCCATTAAAATCGGCCAAAAAGTCGAACTCATTGCGGGGCCTTTCAAGGGAGAAAAAGCGCGCATTCTGAGAGTGAACGACACGAAAGAAGAAGTCACCGTGGAATTGCTGGAAGCGACCGTCAAGATTCCCGTAACCATTTCAGCGGAGCACATCCGCATCATCAAGGAGTAGAAAAAATGGGCACTCCCCGAAAGCGGTGGATAAATCTTTTTGTGCGCGACATGCAAAAGGAGCAGGAAATTATTGAATTAATGAATCGAAACAAAGCGCGCATGAGAGCATGGGGAATTGACGTCAAAGACCCAGAATCGCAGCTCTTGTTACAATCACTTGCAAAATCCAAGCGAAAGAAAATAGTCAAGCCATTGAGAAAGTAGAAAAAGCTTTGTTTGTACAGAATGAACAGGAGAGCCGAAAAAAATGCCAGACGTGAAAGCAGTCGTTGAAGCCGGAAAAGCCACGGCCGCCGCCCCTTTAGGCCCCGCTTTGGGCCCGTTGGGAGTCAACATCGGCGCGATTGTGGCCGAAATTAACGAAAAAACCGCCTCGTACAAGGGAATGAAAATTCCCGTCGTCATTTCCATTGATTCGAAGACGAAAAAATTCGAAGTCAAAGTGGGAAGCCCTAGCGCTTCCGCGCTCATTCTTGCCGAGTCCAAGGCCGAAAAGGGCGCTGCGAACCCCAAAACAGAAGTCAAGGGAAACCTTTCCATGGAACAAGTGAAAAAAATCGCCGAAATGAAGATTGTCAATTTGAATTCGACTGCCCTCAAAAAGGCCGCCCGAGAAATCATCGGCACGTGCAACGCAATGGGCATTACAGTAGAGGGAAAGCCCGCGAAAGAAGTGCAAAAAGAATTCGCCGCGGGAAAATACGACTCCGTTTTCGCCTAAACCAATAAATTCTACTTCGGTTTAGTTTCTTGTATGAAGCCGTTTCAAAAATTTCTTTCCCGCATAACTTTGTTCCGAAAAAAACCAGACGCTCTGGCCGGCCCTTTTTTGCAGTTTCGCATTCTGGCCAGAAGGAAGAAGTGGCCAGAAGTGGAAAAGCTGGCGCAGGAATTGTTGGAGAGCAAGGATGCCCAGCTCAAGTTTCGTTCCATGATTGAATCCTTGATGGACGAGCCCCAAAACAAGCTCAACACGCGCTTGTTCGAAATCGTTTCCCGCTATCGCAATCTCGCCGAAGCGCGCGAAATCTTTCAAGAGCAAAGCTTTGACGGATTACTTGTGCACGGGCAAGAAGCATTTGGAAAGAAAACGTTTCCTTTCGCCCTTACCTTGTATGAAGAGGCATTCCGCCAAGCGCAAGCGGAAGGACTTTCTCGTATGCGATTTACCGCCTACGAGCACGGAATGGCGTGCCTGCAAACCATGGCCGACAAAGCCGCACAAAAGAATGATTACCGCTCCGCCGTCGACCACTTGCTCGCGCGGACAGTATGGGCCGAGCAAGTAGTGGGAAAAAAAGAGGCCGCGCAACAACTCATCAATAAAGCATTCCATTACGCCAACTTTTCGAAGGACAAAAAATTGCAGCGCAAAGTTGCCCTGCGCTGGAAAGAGCTCGAAAACGACTAACCTTTGCCTTTAAAAGCCTTTTTTTCCCATTTTAGGATAGTTTCACTGATTGTGAAACCGCATACCAAACTCTCTTCGGAGACTTGGAAGGTTTTGAAAAAATGGACAAGAAAGATTTTTTAGCCGCCGTACAGCGCTGCCGCGACGCCAGTCCGCAGCGAAAATTCAAGCAATCCATAGAATGCATTGTCAATTTCAAAACATCGACTTCAAAAAAGCCGAAAACAGGATTGACGTTACCGCCCTTCTTCCCTTTTCGACGGGAAAAGGACAGGCCAAAACCGCCTTGTTCGTGAAAGACCAAAACTTTGCCGCGCAGTCCAAGGACAAGGTTTCGCGCGTTATTCTGGAAGAAGAAATTTCCAAGTTCGACAAGAAAGCGGCAAACTCTCTTGCGGAAGAATTCGACGCGTTTTTCGCCGAAGGCCCCGTCATGCTGACAGTGGCCCGCTATTTGGGGCAAGTGTTTGCTCCGAAGGGAAAAATGCCCGTTCCCGTCCAGCCCGAAATTTCCGCACTCGAACACGCGCTGCGCAACATGAAGAGCGGGGTGCGCTTGACGAACAAGAAGGGAAAATTCATGCCCTTGGTCCAGTGCCTTGTAGGAAAAGAGTTCATGCCCGACGAAGAGCTCGCGGAAAACTGCCTCGCCGTATACCAAGCGATGGCAAACGCGGTTTCGAATCCCGAATACAACATCAAAAACGTTTATTTGAAATTTACCATGGGCCCGCCCATTAAAGTGGGCGAAAAGACGGACGCGCAAAAGGAAAAAGCGAAAACAGACAAGTCGATTCGCGCGGGAATGATTGTCAAGAAGAAAGAACCGCCCGCTCCGCAGGCGGAAAAAGTTGAAAAAGAAGCTGAAGAAAAAGTTGCAAAGCCGAAAGCGAAAAAAGAAGAAGTTGAAAAGCCGAAAGCAAAGCACGAAGAAGCCAAAAGCCCGCACTCGAAAAAGGTGAAAGAATGAGCTTTTTAGAAAAAGCCTCGGGAAAAAGGAGCGTAAACGCATGAAGCGGCACAAAAAAGCCTGGAAAGAAACCGAACTGCACAAAGTCGAACACTTGCTCTCGCACCATCCAGTCATTGCCATCGCTTCTTTGGAAGGGTTTCCCGCCGCGCTCTTCGCCCAAACGCGAAAGAAATTGCACGGCAAGGCCGAAATCCACGTTTCCAAAGTGAGAGTCATCGAACGCGCGTTTAAAACTTCGAAACTGAAAGACTCGGGACTGCTCGAGCACGTGAAGGGAAATATTGCCGTCATCGCCACTTCCATGAACCCCTTCGAACTGTTCCAGTTTTTGAAAAAAAACAAGGGAAGAATCGCGGCCAAGCCCGGCAGTATTGCGCTCGACGACATTTCGATTTCGGCCATGGACACGGGACTGCCTCCCGGGCCCGCGCTCTCGGACTTGAAAGCGGCAGGGTTGAACGCGCGCATTCAAGGAAGCACGATTGCCATCATGGAAGACAAGATTGTTGCGAAAAAGGGCGAAACGATTTCCAAACCCGTCGCTTCGGTTTTGACAAAATTGGACATCAAGCCCGTCAAAGTCGGATTGAATATTCTGGCCATTTACGAAGAAGGACAATTGTACACGGCGGACTCGCTGGATGTTGACGAAGACCAAATCCTTGCGGACATTCAGCGCATTTTCCGAGAAGGAATCGCGCTCGCCATCGCGATTGAAGACTTCAACGGAACTTCCACTCCCTTTATTGTCGAACGCGCGGCGCGCGAAGCCATGGCCTTGCAAAAAGCAGTCGAAGCTGCGTCGCCCTCTGAAGCGAAAACAGAAACGCCGGTTGAAGCAAAGGCAGAAGAATCAGCGGAAGCAAAAGTGGAAAAGCCGGCGGAAGAAAACAAAGAGGTTTCACAGTAATTACGTTTGGAGGAACCAAAAATGCAGTACATCTATGCAGCCATGTTGTTGCACGCGGGACAGAAGGAAATTTCCGAAAACTCGGTCGAATCCGTTCTGAAAGCCGCGGGCGTGGATGCGGACGTCGCAAAGACGAAGTCCATGGTGGCGGCGTTGAAAAACATCAACATCGACGAAGCCCTCAAGCAAGCCATGACCGTGCAAGCCGCTCCTGCCGCAGCGCAAGGCGAAGCCAAAAAGGAAGACAAGAAGGAAGACGATTCGAAAGCAGCCGAAGCTGCCGCCGAAGGCCTTGGAAGTTTGTTCGGGTAGAAGGGAATTTTTTTCCCTTTTCCCGCTCCAAGGCGCTCTTCTTTCCACTACACTTTTTAAACGAGGCGCGCCTAGTATTTTCCTATGCCAGTAAAGCCCAAGCATTCCATGGCCGAAGAACTCATCTACTTCGTCGAGTGGACTTCTCAATTGACCTACTTGCTCTACTTTGTCATGCTCGTTTCTTTGATCAATCTTTTACTCGTCTTCCAGTTCGGCGCCCAGTTCAACGCGTTCGAGGGAATGTTCGCCGGGGGTTTGGGAGAAGCCGTCATCATGGCCCTCATTTTGTTCGGCATTATTTTGATGGTTGCGGTTTACAGAAAGCGCTCGCAGTTCGAAAAGCAGATCAAAAAGCACGCGCCGTGAGGATTTTTTTTATGAAATTTTCCGCATTCTTGGTTTTTTTTCTCCTATTGCTTTCGGCTTCCGCCTTTGCCGTCCTTTCCACGAACCAGTCCCAGATTTTTGCCGTCTCGAACGACGGCACGGGAACCAGCGCAACTCTTTCTTTAACGATTCAACCCGGAACGGGAAAAGTGTACAGTTCGTTGAACACGCTGATTGGAACGACCACTCAAAGCGCGGAGCAGACCGCGCTCCAAGCCGCGAAGTTGTACAGTTCAGAAGTAAGTCAATACGATTACTTGTTCGAAATCCAGTCCAACGCTTCCCAAGTGGACGGCCCGAGCGCGGGCGCGGCCATGGCATTGCTCGCCATTTCTTCCCTGCAAGACAAGCCCTTTCCTTCAAATGTTGCGATGACGGGAACGATTGCCGCGGATGGCAGCATCGGCCAAGTGGGCGGCGTGTTTGAAAAATCCAAGGCCGCGCACGCGAAAGGCATTGATTTGTTTTTGATTCCGCAAGGAGAAGGAAGCCAGGTCATCCGCGAAGGAGGCCAAGTGCAGTCGATTTCCCTTCCCGAATACGCGCTCGAAAACTGGGGATTGAAAGTCGTGGAAGTTTCCAGCTTGGACCAGGCGCTCGCGCTCGCCTTTTCCAACATTTCCCACATTGACGTGAACCAGCAAGTATTCGACCAGAACGACTACGCGTTCGTTCCTTCCGCAATTCCTTCTTCTCTCTCCGTGCAACCCTTCGCGCCCGTCGCCCGTTCGTACATTGCTTCTACGAACGAATTGTCCAAACAGGCCAAACAGTCGCTTTCCACTTCCCTGATCAACGACGCGGAATTGTTGAACGCCATGCTCGCCGAGTTGAGCGACTCGGACAAATTGCTCATCCAGGCGCAGGCATTGTACGACCAGAACTTTTTGTTCGCAGCGGCCAACAACGCTTTTTTGGCGCGCACTTCCGTTTTGCTCGTCCAAGACATTGCCCAAAACCCTTCCCTCTTGCAGTCCAACTCGACCGCCTTCGACGTCAAGCTTTCTGCCCTCCAACACTCCGTCGACGAGCTGAAGCAAAGCCTCGACGCCGGAGTTCCAATCGATTTCATTGAATACCACGTGGGCGCGGAGCAGCGTCTCGCGTGGGCGCAGGCAAACATTGACCAGATTTCCAGCACGCAGACTTTGGTGATTGGAGGGGACGAAAGCGCGCAGCAGGAAGCCGAACTTTCCAAGCTTTCGGATTTCGAATTCGCGGTCGCGTGGACGGAAATCGCCCAGCAATTGTACGATGTGGGAAAAAATTCGGAGCAAAAAATTTCCCGCGACTCCGCTTTCAAAGAGACGGCGCAACAACAGCTCGTCAACGCGGAAGACGCTCTCACGGTAACGTCCGACTCGGACTCTGAAGACGTTTTGCGAAGAGTGAACGGCGCCCGAAGCGAATATGCGAACGGATGGTTTGTCTCTTCCGCGCTCGACAGCGCTTCTGCAGTCGCTTTGGCGCAGGCCGCTGAGGACAGTAAGGAAAAAGACTTGAACGGCTTGTCCGCGCTGTTGGACGAAAAAATTTCCAACGCCCAAAAAACGCTTTCCGAAAACCCGCAACTCGTGTGGGGAAAACTCTACTTGGACCACGCCTTGTACTTCCAGCAAGCAGCGGCCTATTATCGTTCGAAAGGTCAGGGAGCCACGGCCGCGCAAATGCTCCAGAACGGAATTTCGGTTGCGTATTTGGCCGAACAGGACGCGGGCGTTGGAAAAACCATTCACTCCACTTATGACAATACTCCTTCGAGCTCGTTTTTGAAAAATCAGGCTCCCGCTTCTCCTCCCGTGAACGCGCAAGTCGTTTCCGCATTGTTCGGGCTTGTCATACTGCTGGCCATCGTCCTCGTGCTCGTTTCATACCTTTCCTGGAAAAAAATCAACTCTCCCTCTCCCTCTCCGCATGCGCTCGTGCAATTGCAAAGGGAAAGAGCGGAGTTGCAGAAAAAGCATGCCATGGGAAAACTTTCTTCCGACCAGTTCGAAGTATTGGACCGCCAACTGGTCGAAAAAGTGAATTTCCTGCGCGGCGCGCAGCAGTCTTCCTCGCGCCAGACGATTGAAGCCGAGCGGTTGCGCGCGCGCATCA
>JAZDMJ010000070.1:0-2748 GCA_043801115.1 Candidatus Iainarchaeum sp.
GAATGCGATGCAATAAGATTTGCAAATGTTTCAGAATATATGTCTCAAAGCGAGCGAAGAAAAGCGTTATACAATATTTGGAAAAGCCTTAAACTAGGAGGTTATTTATTAGGGGCTTCGTTGCGTTATTCAAAAAAAGAATTTTCAGGAATTGGCGGAAATTGGAGAGATTATCAGTTTATACTTATTAAAACAAAAAAGGGGTTTGAAAAAATAATAATGGGAAAAGGCAGGCAAAAGAAATGAACTACAAATTGATTGCACAATTTTTGCTCATTTTTTTATAGTCGCATTTTTTCGAAGTTGTGAAACCTATTTGACGAACTCGAAAAGTCCTTTTTGCGCGGGCTTTTCGTTCTGGAAAATCGAATTCACTTCTTTTTCGATCATTTTGAGTCTCTGTTGCAAATAGTCGCTCAACTCGTACTCGCGGGCCATGTCCTGCGCGATGTCCAAATACTTTCGCACAGAGCCCTGGTGGATGGTGAGAATGATGTTTCCCCCGCAGCGCGAACACTTTCCAGAAAGCGGAACCCTGCGGAATTTCGAATTGCACTTCGTGCACCTGAATACCTGTCGGGAAAACGCGCGCGCGTTTCCGATAATATCGGGAAGAAAATGCGAAACCAAAACCCTTTCCAGCGCGTCCTTTTTTTCCACGGCATTGATTTTTCCCTGCAACTTGGCCTGCGCGCGAATCTTTTCTTCCATGGTTTGCAATCGCACGTACGAGCTCTGCTTGGGGCCGCCGTCAAAGCGCTCCGTCGAATGCGTAAAGTTAAAGCCCTCGTATTGGTCAATGCGTCCCAACTTTTTGGCCACGATTTCAATGCTGTCCAAAAACGGCGAACTCAAGTCCTGGCTTTTTTCGTACAATTCGAGGGGATAAAAGTTTTGCGTTTCCATTTCAAACGCTTCGTTGTCCACTTCCAATGGGTTGATGAATGTAGTGAATACAAGGGGAGTGTCCATTTTTCCGCCCAGCTTGTCCGCCAAATAGCTTTCGGAAAAATTGAGCAAACAGTCCAATAGCATCATTACGGAATCCTGATCCCCGTCCACGTTTCTTCGCTTGACGGAGACAAAGTAGGGGTGCTCCCATCCGAGTTTTGCTTGTGAGTAACCAATGACGCGCCCGACGATTCCGGCGGAAGTGTGCGGCGCGAGCCCGATGACGAGTTCTCCGATCAAGTCCTCTTTCGTTTTCGCATTGTAGTACGCGGGAACGTGGTAGTAGCGCGTGAGCAAGTCGTCCAAAAACTGCGAATTTTTGACCATCCACTCTCCGCACCCTTCGTGCACGACAATGTCCTGCGGGTAGAGTTCGCACATTTGCTCGACGCTTTCCAAGGGCTTTCCGTCCATGTCTACTAAATAGCCCAATTCTTTCGCCTTTTCCACACTCAAGTTGATTTCTTCGGGCCGAAAGTGGGTGAGCGGCGCGTTCAGCAATTCGTAGCGCACAGTGCCGTCGCGAAACACCCAAAGTCCGTACTTTGCACGTAGTATTCCCTTTTCCAATGGTTCGGGGGTTTTTTCAGCGCTAATGAGCTCTTTGACTCCTTTCACGTTGTCGGGCGCTTTACAATTCAAATTCTGCCCCGCCTCGTCAAACCATTCGTGCAATGGAATTCTCCTTCTTCCATAGCGTTGGCAGGGAACGCCGCACTTGGCGCAGTTTTCAACGTGCAGTGTTGACTGGCAGTTCCGGCAATAGTACAGGGTTTTGTTTTCGGTTCCGCATTTGGGGCAATGGCTCTTTACGCTCTTTTTTTTGCACTGGGGGCACTCGCGCAAAAACACTTCGACTTCGATTCCACCCTCTTCGCGGCTCGCTTCCACTGCCTTGTTGATGCTTCTCGTCGTTCCTCCCTTCAGCGCGATTGGAAATAACGCATGCGGACTTCCGGCCATTTTTCTCGGCTTGGCCGCTTCCGGCCTTCCCATTCTCGCGCCGATAAACGTTCCCGCCTTGTCTCGAATCTGAAAGCCCGCGACCGCCGAAAGCATTTCCAACACATTTTCGTGCTTGGCGGCTTCGATGAAGGATTCGGCTTTTCCTTCTCCGAATGTTGCGAAAAACGTTTCCGCGTACGGGCTTTCCACTACAATTTTTCCCTGGAAAAGTTTGTGCGGAAGTCCAATCTCTTCCATCCATGCCTTCAATTCAATGGAATTTTCGAACGCGAGTTTTGAAATGATTCCGTTCTCCCGCTCCACGTCGCATTTTTGCACGGCTGAAACCATTTCCAAAACATCCTTTCCTTCCAGTGCGGTGTAATAGTGCAAGTGAAACGGGTGCAGGGGAATTCCGAGTTCGCGGGAAAGTTTTAACGCAATTTTTCCGTCCAATGCGCGCAAGTTTTTGCGAATAGTTTCCCAGTCCACTTCAATTTTTTTTTCTTCCGCAATTTTTTCCAATTCTTTCAACCACCAGTCTTCCACGTACGCACTGGGAACGAGGGGATGAGCCACTTTTCGAAAATCCCCATAGCTCATGAGCATGTCTCCCAAAAAAAGAATTTTGCGGATGAGGGGGCGGACGGCAATGGCTTTTTCCGCGTCGTCCAATCTCAAAACTTCTCCCGTTTGCAATAGTACGGTAGGGCCTTCAATGGAGGTTACGGGAAACAATTGCGCGGCCTTTCCAGGGCGCTCGATTTTGCAGTGCGTTCCCACGGCAATAAAATCGTCCAATACGGCCATGGTGGCGGGGTGGATTCCCTTTCCCATGAGTCCCATGTTTCT
>JAZDMJ010000063.1:0-3692 GCA_043801115.1 Candidatus Iainarchaeum sp.
TGTTTTCGGACGGGAATTTGATTTTGTGCGAAAAGAACGGAATCATTTTGCAACCTTTTCACCGCCAAGAGTGGAAGGACCGCAAATTGTGGAAGGGAGAGCAATACAAGTTTCCCGCCTCGAAAGAGAATTTATTGAAGGAAAAAGAAAATTCGTTTTTGGAAAAAGCGCGCTCCGCCCCTTCGAACCTGGTTTCGTTTTTGGTCGCGCAGTACGGCCTTGCCCCGCCCGTCGCGGAAGAAATTATATGGAGAAGCGGAGCGAAGAAAGATGGAAAGGCGCTCGACAACAAACAAGCCGAATCCGTGCTCTGCAGCGCGCGCGAAATATTGGAAGTCCGCGCGGAAAAGCTCGCTCCGCAGCGCGCCGAATTTCAAAAAGAGGAATGGCTGTTGCCGTTTTCCTTCCAATCCATTAAATGCAAGCCGATTGAATCTTTCTCCGCCGTGCTGGATGAAGAATTTTCGTCCACATTGAGCGGAGCGGAACAATCCGAAAATACGGCAGGACAGCGAAAGAAGAAAGGATTGGTGTTTTCGCTCGTCGCGCAGGAAAAAGCATTGCTCCGCTTTCAACAAGAAATTGCAGAAAAACAGGAACGCGGAGTGTGGGTGCAGGCGCGCGCGGGAGAAGTGGAAGAAGTATTGCAGTTTGTGCAAGAATTGCGCAAAAAGGGATTCAAGGGCGCGGAGTTGGAAAAAGAATTGCGCAAGAGCGAAAAAAAGTTTGTTCTGTTCTGTTTGGGAAAGTGGAAACTGGACGGAAGTTCCTTGATTTTAGAGCCCGATGGCTAGGCGGAAAGAAAAAACCGAATTTTTTATTCGGCGTGCACGTTGGCCAATTCGCGTTCGTCGACAATGAATACGTCGCTGACTGCTGTAACGGCCGAATATGGAATGTGCAACACGCGGTCTTTGGCTCCGACTCTGCGCAATACCTTGCTGTCCATGTCCGCTTCGACGACCAAAGTTTCGATTTCGCCCGAAACTTCGTTCACGAGCAAGTCAGACAATTTGCCGACCTGGTCTCCGCGGTTGGTAATGACTCGCTTCGTTGCCAGTTGTCGAGCAATCGTGTATTTGAACATTTTTTGCCACCTCAATTCAATCGAAAAAATTCAATAAGACAGAACCGCGAGGAACTATTTAAACGTTGCCCTTCGGCCTTGCGGGGTTTTTATGTAGTGCGAACTTTTCCCTTCGCGCTCGGCCTTTAAAACATTCTCCGCCCTTTCTCGTATTATGTTGCCCCCCGCTTCAAATGCATTTAAACCCCAAAACAAGGCACTTTCCGTCTTCAAGCCCGGCGTCGCTCTTTCGACTCCGGAATCCCACATGCCCGAAGCGCAAGTTCGTTTGATGCGCAAGCAAAAGTATGCTTTGTTCGGCCACAGTGCAGCCAAAACCTGCCACTATTTGAAAACCAGCCTCGAAGAGGGAAAAAACTGCTACAAGTTCCACTTTTACGGAATTCAAAGCCACCGCTGTCTGCAAATGTCGCCCGTCTCCGTGAACTGTTCGCAGAACTGCATTTACTGCTGGCGGAGCACGAACTGGCAGGGCAGCGAAATGCTGGAAAAATTCGACGAACCTGAAGCCATTGTAGGGGAAAGTTTGCGCGCACAAAAAAGATTGTTGAGCGGTTTTGGCGGACTCGTGAAAGAAGGGCGAGTGGAAAAGAAAAAGTGGGAAGAATCGCTTTCTCCCAAGCACGTCGCGATTTCGCTGACGGGAGAGCCGACACTTTACCCCAAACTGGGCGAACTCATTCGATTGTACCACGAAAAACATATGACCACTTTTTTGGTTTCGAACGGATTGCAGCCGGAAGCGCTGAAAAATTTGAAAGAATTGCCCACTCAGCTTTACGTTTCCATCGACTCTCCGAACCAAAAAACGCATTTGGAATTGAACCGCCCGCTGGTGGAAAATTCATGGGAAAAATTGATGGAAACGCTCGAATTGTTTCCCTCATTGAAGTGCCGGAAAGTGCTCCGCATTACGTGCGTGAAAGGCTACAATATGGATTCGGAAAAAGAATTCGCGGCGCTCATTAAAAAAGCCCGGCCCGACTTCGTTGAAGTAAAGGGATATTCTTGGGTCGGTCTTTCGCGGCAGAAATTGAAAGAAGAAAACGTTCCCATGCATTCAGAAATTAAAGCCTTCGCGGAGCGCATCAATTCATTTTTGCCCAATTACAAATTCGGCGGAGAGTTTGAAGACTCGAGAGTATTAATGTTGTGGAACTGTTCGACGCCTCAAAAAATTGATTTTGAATCCTTCTTCCAAGAAAGGGGCGTTTAGCGTTCGTTGCGGAGTCCGCTGATATAGTTTTCCCGGCACGCGTCCGAGCAAAAACCGCGCAGCCACAAAATACTGCCGTCGTCGCTCATTTCTTTTTTGCAGTGCATGCACGTGCGCTCTTTGGGAAGGCCATAACTGGCCTGTGATGCGGAAAAAAACCGATTTACCATTGTTCCACCCCTTGCTTCCCTATATGCGCAGTTGGACAATTTAAAGCTTCAGTTTTTGAAAACAAAAGCCATATAATCCTCAATGGCGTCTTTTCTGCATGGCTGAAGAAACCATGCCTGCCGAAAGTCTGGAAGCATTCCAGCGCTTCAAACAGGAAATGTCGATTTCGGGATACTCGGCGCGCACGCAAACCATGTATTCGCTCTATGTAGAACACTTCCTGCGCGAAATTCCCAAACCATTGAAAGAGTACTCCCGCAGCGATATTGTTTCCTTCATGGCCAGAATGAAGGATGAAAAAAACGTGGGCGGCGCCACTCTGGGATTAGTGCACGCCGCGCTCAAGTACTTCTTCCATTCTTTTTTGAAAAGCAATATTGTCGAAGATGTGAAAATTCCCAAAAAGGGAAAACACTTGCCCACCGTGCTCTCGCGCGAAGAAGTGAAAGACTTGTTCAAAAACACGAAAGCAGGACGGAACCGACTGATTTTGCAGTTGTTGTACTCGTCCGGACTCCGCGTTTCGGAAAGCGTGAAGTTGAAAGTGCAAGATCTTTCCTTTG
Organism: Candidatus Iainarchaeum sp.; assembly: GCA_043801115.1. GTDB lineage: Archaea > Iainarchaeota > Iainarchaeia > Iainarchaeales > UBA10191 > CAZHUN01. Next base: position 3,038 of record JAZDMJ010000063.1, read on the forward strand.
AAGAGGGCATTGCGCGCGTGCGGGGCGGAAAAGGAGACAAGGATCGAGTGGTTATTTTGTCCAAAAACTGGACCACGGACGCGAAGCGCTATTTGAGAAAGAAGAAAATTCCCTCTGAATTCGTGTTTTCCAAAAAGAACGGCACTCCCTTGACTTCCGATTCCGTGGAAAGAATCATCAAAGAGGCGAGCATCCGGGCGGGCATTCAAAAGAATGTTACGCCGCATGCCATGCGACACTCGTTTGCGACGCACTTGCTCGAGTCGGGGGAAAACATCCGCAAAATCCAAGAATTATTGGGGCACAGCAACCTTTCGACCACTCAGATTTACACCAAAGTTTCCCTGCAAGAGCTGAAAAAGACGATTTCGCCTCTGGATGCGTTGCAGGGCAAAAAGCGGGCCAGTGCTCCGCCTTCGCCGGTTTTGCTGGCTTCAGAGCCACAATAGCACTCCCAGTGCTTCCGCTATTTTGGTAGTTTTTATTCGCCGCACTTTTCGAGCCGCAAACTTTAAATAGGGGGCTCGACTTAGTAGTGCTATTGATTTTTGGGGTGAAGTTATGACTGCACGCATTTCAAAATTGTTCGGAATGGACGTATACACGGACAACGCGGAATACAAGGGAAAAGTGTACGACTTGGTTATTAATCTGG
>JAZDMJ010000004.1:0-15207 GCA_043801115.1 Candidatus Iainarchaeum sp.
GGAATGTCGGGCCACGACCACGCGCAAATGCTCCGCGAGCAGGAATTCAGCTCCTTGAAGCGCAAGGTTTCCGTTTCCCTCGTCCTCGCCTTTGTTGCCGTGCTCGTTTCCATGTTCGGAATGGAACTTCCCTTCCAGTCCTGGATTTTGTTCCTCCTCTCCACTCCCGTCCAGTTTTGGGCGGGCAGACAGTTTTACGACGGCACGATTTCGGGACTGAAAACGAAAAGCGCGAACATGGATACTTTGATAGCAGTCGGAACCAGCGCGGCCTACTTGTATTCCATTGCGCATTTGCTCGGCCTCGTTTCCGAGCAGTACTTCGAAATCGGCGCCGTATTGATTGCGCTTGTATTGCTGGGAAAACTGCTGGAAGAAAGAGCGAAGGGAAACGCGAGCGCGGCCATCCGCCGGCTCTTGGACCTTTCCCCGAAAACCGCGATTAGGATTCTGGATTTCGGAAAAAAATCCGAGCGCGAAGAAGTCGTCGAGCTTTCGCAAGTGCAAGTGGGAGACTTTTTGCGCGTGCGTCCGGGGGAAAAGATTCCCGTCGACGGCGTGGTCGTGTTCGGAAACTCTTCCGTGGACGAGAGCATGCTGACGGGGGAAAGCATTCCAGTCGAAAAATCCAAAGGGAGCAAAGTGTTCGGCGCGACGTTGAACAAGCACGGTATGCTCGTTTTGAGGGCGCAAAAAGTGGGAAAAGACACAGTGCTTTCGCAAATCGTGAAAATGGTTTCCGAAGCGCAGGGCTCGCGCGCTCCCATCCAGCGCTTTGCGGATTCCGTTTCTTCCTGGTTTGTTCCCGCCGTGCTCTTGATTGCGCTGTTCACATTTTTGGCCTGGCTTTTCCTGGGCGCCATTTTCTCTTTCGCCCTCATCGCTGCCGTTGGAGTGCTCGTGATTGCGTGCCCATGCGCGCTGGGCCTTGCGACCCCCACTGCGATTATGGTGGGTACGGGAAAGGGAGCGGAAAACGGAATTTTGATTCGCAGCGCGGAAGCGCTGGAAAAGTCGGAAAAAATCGACACAGTCATATTCGACAAGACGGGAACTTTAACTGTGGGAAAGCCCGTCGTTACAGACATTGTTTCCCTTTCTTCAATTTCGGATTCCAAAATTTTGCAGCTAGCGGCCTCGTTGGAAAAGCCTTCCGAGCACCCGCTCGCCGAAGCGATTGTCTTGAAGGCGAAGAGTGCGCGCGTTTCGTTTCCCCCAGTCTCCGCGTTCAAGGCCGAAGCGGGCAAAGGGGTTTTTGGAACAATTGCGGGAAAAAAATATTTTGTCGGCTCTCCGAAATCGTTTTCGGAAATTTCGCAAGCGATTGAATTGGAATCTCAGGGAAAGACTGTAATGGTTCTCGCGCTGGCCGGCAACCCGATTGGACTGATTGCCGTCGCAGACACGTTAAAGCCCGAAGCGAAGCAGGCAATTTTGGAATTAAAAAAAATGAACATTGTTTCCTTCCTGCTCACGGGAGACAACGAGCGCACGGCCCGCGCCATCGCTTCGCAGGCCGGAATCGAGAATGTTTTCGCCAACGTGCTTCCCTCCCAAAAGGCCGAAAAAGTGAAAGAACTCCAATTGCTGGGAAAAAAAGTGGCCATGGTGGGAGACGGCATCAACGACGCTCCCGCGCTCGCACAAAGCGATGTCGGCATTGCCATGGGTTCTGGAACGGATGTTGCGATGGAATCCGGACAGATTGTGTTGATGAAGAGCGACGTTCGCGACGTCGTGCGCGCGTTGAAATTGGGCCGTTCCACGATGCGCAAAATCAAGCAGAATTTGTTTTGGGCGCTGTTTTACAATGTAGTGGGAATTCCGGTTGCGGCCGGAGTCCTATTCCCGTTTACGGGTTGGACGCTTTCTCCCGCCCTCGCGGGAGGCGCGATGGCCATGTCGAGCGTGAGCGTTGTTTCGAATTCGCTGCTGTTGAAGCGGGCCAAGATTTAATTTTCAAGCAGGGAAATGAAGATTTCCCCCAAACAATCTCTAGTTCAAGGCACGTTTGCAGGGTTTTGATAGGAAGTTGCCAGAGAGAAAGATGGCCGGTGGAAATTTTTCATTACTTTTGTTTGAATACGAGCCCATAATGATAAGGTGGCAGATTGTATTTCTTGTATAAAACTAGTCTTGACTTTTTTGCCCATTCGATTATTTGTTCTGGTTTTGGTCTAATGTCCATTGACGGCCCTCTTGGAGTGCTTGGGTCATAGTTCCAATGGATTACGGCAACAGTTCCATTTTTGGTTGTGATTCGCTGGGCTTCCTTTAGCAAGCTAACTGGGTTTTCACAGTGCAAGATATTGAATAATAGGACGTGTTGGACAGAACTGTTTTTCAGACCCGTGCCTTGTTTCGAAACATCTCTCTTGATTGCTTTAATGTTTTTTAACTTTTTTTGTTCAGCCATTGTTTTCAAGTGTTTAACCAATTCTGGCTCAATTTCAAGTGCAAAAACAGTTCCACTGGTTCTTTTGGCTGCAGGAATTGTAAAGGTTCCGTAGCCACTGCCAATATCGACAATATTGCCCTCGCTTATACTCAACGTTTCGAGAATAGCTTGAGGTTTGAAGAACGATTTCCACCTGCATTTGGTGGGCATTCCGCTTTCGCGATATTTTGGAATTCAAATCACCCAAAAGACAGTATTTTGTCAGATTCTTCAACTATTTTGAGCAAGTCTTTCATTGTCGAAATAGGGCAGACTTTGCTGCTCTTTTTTTGCCGAGTTTCTAAGCAGGTTCCGCAGGCAAGAATTGTGCCCTTGTTTGAAGTAAAGGATTCGATTTGTTCTTTTACATCAAATTTTTCATCAGGGATTTCTTCGGCTTCGACTCCATTATTGATTAAGAAAAATTTTACTTCATGACCTGCTTTCAATGCTGTTACTCCAAATCTGAACGCATTCCAAACGATTTCTGGTTTGTTTGTGCCTAAGACTATTCCAAACTTCATTTTTTGCCACCTTTATCCGTGTTTTTCGACAACTTTATTATCCACAAATAAGCCAAGATTATCAATCCAATTAATAGTATAACAAAAAGAATATTCAAGAAGCTCCAATACCCGTAATATCCTCCATTCCAAACATTTCCCATTTGTCCGCCCATCATCATTGGCATCATTCCCATCATGCTTCCAAAACCCATTATTCCATTTGATTCTCCGCAGTATAAGTTTCTTGCCAAATTAATATGGAATTGCTTTTCAGCATCAGAACCTTCTTGAAGTTCCATCATTTGATGCATAAGCTCGTGGGCTTCCCCAGGATGCATTTGCTCCATGTAATATTCTCCAATGATTTCCAATTGAGAATCTGACAAACTTTTGCAGTCAGCCCCCGAATTAACCAAAGTTTTGGTTTCATTGATTTCTTGCTCTGTGATTGCACTAGCTAGACTAAAAATTAGCAATAAAGCCACAATCAAAACAGCAAACGATTTTATCATTTGACCGCCTTGGCAATTTTTTGCCTGTTTTTAAGTTGCGATAAAAGAACGTTTCGAATAAGGTTGCAGGCTTTAACCATTTTTGGATAGGCTATTTTGTAGTAAAGAGTTGTTCCATCTCTCCTGCTTTTAACCACGCCTTTTTGTCTCAGAATTGCCAAGTGCTGTGAAAGATTGGCTTGCCTAATTCCTGCTTGTTTAGCAAGTGCAGAAACGGATTTTTCGCCATCTCCAAGCAAGTAAAGTATTTTCAAACGCTTTCCATCAGCCAAAGTCTTGCAGAGCTCGGCATGCAAATCAAACAAATCACTATTCATATATTCAAATATATGAATATAAAGATATAAAAACCTGCCTCCATTTTAACGCTTGTTCAAAGCATAAAATTCCTATTCTCCTCTTTCCTGCTTTTCAGTTTGTGTTACTCATTTTCAATGGGTGACCACACTATGTGGTTTTGTAGTCACCTTTGCTTGAGCTCTTTGCGGAGCGGATTAGACTTAGGATTTCGTTTCTTTTTATCAGCCTAACTGGGCAAAGCCTTTTAAAGCAATATATCCATTATTATGGATATGTCCATTATTGTGGATAGGTAGTGGTTTTGTGTTGGATTTGGCTTCTGCGAAAAAGATGGTGATAGTTCATTACTTGCTGGAGAAAGGCGCTAGCTCGCAGTATCAGGCAAAGAAGAATTTGAAGCTTGGAATGAGCACTGTCAACCAGACTTTCAATTTTTTGGAAGAAAAAGAAGTGCTCAAGAAAGAAAATGGAAAGTATGTAGTTGTTGAGCCAGTTTCCCTGCTGGAATTGGTGGCATTTTTTCGCAACATGAATTCATTGAAAGTTTTGGAAGTTTCGACTTCTTTGGAAAAGGAGCAGGTTTTGAAATTGTTGCCGAAAACTGTTGTTTTTTGTTTGGAAACTGCTTTGGAACAGTATTCCAATTATTATAAGTCGAACAAGGTTTGCTTTTATGCGGGCGAAAAAGCAAGTTCTGCTTTAAAGCCAAAGCTTGCTGTTTTTCCCGGAACAAAGACGCAAGTGGTTGCATTTAAGCAAAAGCCCAAATTTTTGTCAAATCAGATTTTTAAAGACAAGGCAGGCTTGCGGTTTACGGAAAAGATTCAAACCGTTATCGACTTGTATTGCGACAAAAAAGGAAATGAAGCGGAAGCGCTTGTCAATGCTTTGTGGGGCAAGAAAACATGAACGAAGCAGCAGACTTGTCGAGAGACTATTTGAAGAAGTTTTTGAAGTTTGCAGAGCCTGCGTTGGGTTATTTTCCAGTTGTTTTGGGCGGCTGGGCTGTTTTTGCTTTTACGCACGTTGAACAATCAGTTGACGCAGACGTTTTGTTGAAATCAAAAAAAGACATTGAAAAGCTGAAGCCTTTCTTTGAGGAAAACGGATTCGAAATCAATGATGATAATCCTGATGCAATCAGTTTTGAAAAGAGCCTTGAAGAACCGCAAGAGCTTGGCGGCATAAAAATTGAAAGCATTATTTTTGATTTAATCACTTCAAAAGAATCAAACCAATTGCATGAAAACAAGATGGTTGAAATTCCTTGGAAGCTGGCATTTCAGTACAACGAGAAACTTTCGGTTGATGAACAGAAGATGCTTGTCCCGTCTCCTGAATTGTTGCTCGTTTACAAAGTCAAAGCTTTTATGGATAGGAAATATGATAAATTCAAGTTTTTGGAGCACATGGCGCACAAGAAGGTTTGGGCTTCAAGAAAAGACTTCAAGATTGAAAAAGACAAGCGCGACATCAAAAATCTGCTGGCAACAGGAAAAGTCAATCCTGAAAAACTGGATCAAATCCTGAAGAAAACGCGATTCAAAGAAAAATATGATGATGCTATAAAAGAGGTTTTGAAATGAGGAAATATTTGAAAGGGCAGAAAGTAAAGTGCTTGAAATGCGGTGAGACAATTGAAGGAGATTTGCATGGCACATTCATTTCTTGCAAATGCGGAGCAACATCAATCGACCAAGACAAATACTTGTGCAGAATATGCGGCGACGAAAAAGACTACAAATTAATTCGCTAAATGTTGTTCAAGCTGATAAATATTTCCCCGAACCATTCGTCCTGCCACGCGTTGATTTTTCCCTTGTTGGTTAAAAACAGCAGGGCGATGAACGAGTCCACGATTTTGGGCACGGGCTTTCCCAGCGTGATGCTCGAAAACCTGCACAGTCCCGTAGAGTCCAAGTTGTTGGCGATGGCTTTCAATACTTCTTCTTGCGCGGCTTCGATGTCCAAAGTGGTTGCGGGAATCATGAAATCAATATTCTTCAAGCTCTTTCCCAGCAAATCCTTTCGCTTGGACTTTTGCAAAATCGTTTCAATTCCCGCAACGAGTTCTTCGAGCGAAACTTTTCCCTCTCTCAACATGCGCGGCTGGCGCAGTTCGGGAATAAAAGGGTCGAACAATCTTTGCTGTCCATTCTCCAGCTGCGCTTCGGCCAGTTCTTCCAATTCTTCAATGCTGGCAATGTGCAGTTTTTTGGCCTTGAATTTCAACAAGATTGCGGAAGCGAGAATCGCGTTCGCCGGAAGGCGCAGATTTTCCTGCTCTAGTGCTCGGATTTTTTGCAAGTACTTTTCGGCGAGTTCTGAAATGTCGATGCTCCACGGGTCCATTTGCTCGGTTTTGATCAAGTCAATGAGAATGGTTTTCCAGTCGGGAACGTGAATCAGTTCGACCAAATCGACGGGCTCCGAGAATTGGGCCTCGGACGGGGAGTTTTCCGACAGCATCATAACGGCGCTAAGGTAATGCTTCGGCCCCTTTTAAACCCTTGCTTTTCGCCTTTCGAGCCGTTTTTTGCGCAAGTCTTAAATCCCAGAAACGGCATTTTTCGCTACATGGAGAGGGTTTCCACTGGGATTGCGGGATTGGACGGCCTGCTTTCGGGCGGCTTTCCCAAAGGTTCCACCACTCTCGTTTCCGGAGGTACGGGAACGGGAAAAAGCCTGTTCGGACTGCAATACTTGTACTACGGCGCGAAAGAGGAAAAACAGCCCGGCTTGTATGTAACGCTCGAAACGTCAACTTCGAATCTTTCGTGGGACATGGAATCCTTCAACTGGGACTTCAAAGCATTGCAGGATTTGGAACTGCTGAAAATTTACAGAATGAAATTGGTTTCGAATTCTTCTCAAGAATTCGAGCGCGAAGTCAAAGCGCAATTGGAAGTCATCGCCCGCACGGTAAAAGAATTGAACATCCAGCGCCTCGTTTTGGATTCAAGCACGGCGTTTTCCAATTTCGTGAAAGAGCCGGGAAGGCTGCGCTACATGCTGTACGAACTCTCCAGCGCGTTGAAAGAATTGAACGCAACATCCATTCTCACCGCCGAAACCCAGGGATTGCGCGACCAGTACAGCGCGTACGGAGTCGAAGAATTCGTGGCCGACGGCGTCATCTCCCTCTACTTCACCCCACCAAACCGTTCCCTGTTCATCCGAAAAATGCGCGGGACTTCGCACAGCAAAAAAGTGCACCCATTGGACATTTCTTCGAAAGGCGTCAGCGTCAAACCGCAAGACGAAGTCTTGTGGGAAGCGCTCAACAAGTGACTGCTTTCCAAACCCTTTGATTCACGATTTTGATTTCCGCGTTCGCGTTCACGCGCTTGAAATTGTAGTGTTTTTCCAAAAACTTCATCACGGGAACGGTTTCTTTTTCGAATTCCCTCCAGCGCTCTCGAATGGCTTTGGGCTGGTCGTCTTCTCTTTGGTACAAGTCACTCCCATCATAGTCGCAAATTCCCGCGCGCTTGGGCTTCAGGCTTTTCAAATGGTACACGTGTCCAAACTTTTTGCAGATTCTCCTCCCTGCAATGCGTTCCATCAATTCCTTGTCGGGCGCGTGCATTTCGAGCACCAAGTCAATGCGCAGTCTTCCGTGCAATAGTTTGAGCTGTTCCATGTCTCTTGGAAAACCGTCCAATACCCATCCTTTTTGGCAGTCCTTTTTTTGCAGGCGGGCGAGCGCAAGGCGTACGGCTTGCCGGGCGGGAACAAGTTTTCCGCTCTCCAAGCGCTTTGCAATCTTTTTGTCCTTTTTCGCTTTTTTGCGCAGCAATTGCCCCACCGAAATCACGGGAACTTTCAACTTTTTGGCCAAAAACGAAGCCGAAACCCCCTTTCCAACCCCTTGCTTTCCCAAAACAATGATATTCAATTTTTCACCTTCACGTCCAGCACGATTTCGTCCGAGTCCTTCGCATAATGGGTTACGATTCTACAGTTTAAAAGCGCAATTCGCTTTTTCGCCTTTTTGGCTTCGCGCGCGAGCTCTTTGAGCGCTTTTTCAAAACCGCGCGGCTGCTTTTGGAAAGAATAGTAGTGCAGAGTCGCGTTCTTCTTCGCAAACTTGAATGCAAGGGGCAGATATTTTTTTGCAGTAGTGGGAGAAGGCATGATGATTCTGTCGAATTTTTCTCCGAGCAGGGGAACCATTTTGGCAACGTCTCCCCGCACGGAAACCACTTTCCCTCCGACTTTGTTTCCGCGCACATTTTCGTCCAAATTCTCCACTGCGATTTTGTTCCACTCGAATGCGTACACTTTGGACGGCGAAGCATGTTTAGCGGCCAAAATCGCGAAAGGACCCACCCCCGCGAAAAATACTGCAATTTTTTCCCCTTTTTTGATTTGTTTCACAACGCGCTGCCGTTCCGTGCTCAGGCGGGGAGAAAAGTAAACTTTCCCAAAGTTCAAGTGGAAAATGCAGCCCCACTCCGCGTGCGAAACATGTTCCGCTTTTTTTCCCGCAAGCCATTTGAGTTTTTGCGTTCGAAATTTTCCCTCTCTTGGCGCTTTCAAATAAACAGAATCCAAGTAGGGGTGCAATTGGAGCAGTTTTTGCGCGATTTTTTTTGCCTTTTTTTTCAGCTTGGAATGCACGTCCAGCACGGCGACTTTTCCGACGACGTCGAACGCGTTGGGCGCGAATGCGAGCTCTTTTTTGGAGAGCACTTTTTCGAGCGCGGCCTTCAATTTCATGTTTGTATTAAATCCTTTCCCGCTTTAAAGCCTTTCATGGACTGGCTGCAGCAGTATTTCGTCGAGCCCATTACGCACTATGGCGGCTACAATTTGGTGAACACGGCCGTCTATTTGGTCATCCTTGTCGTCGCGGCTTACATTATATTCCGCCTGCTGGACAAGCGCGTCAAATTCGACTTCAAGTTCGCCCTCGCCGTTCTCCCCTTCGTATTGCTGGGCGGCAGCGCGCGCGTGATTGAAGACTTGCACGTTTTTACCCGTTCGGCGAACCCGCTCGAGCCCGGGTTTTACACGCTCACGCCCGGAATTTACATTGCCGTCGGACTTTTCACCATTGCAGCGCTTTTGCTCTCGCTCTTTCTCGCGAAAAAATTCCGCGTCGAATACTGGAAGCCGTTTGCGGCCATCGGAATCGTTTCCTTTCTCCCCTTTCTCGCCTTTGATTTGCTCCGCTTCCAAGAATGGACGGGATTTTTTGAAGTCGTTGCGTTGGCCGTGCTCATTTCCCTGGCAGTTTGGAGTGCGATGAAAAAGTGGAAGCCTTCGTTTGGAAAGGACAAGCTGAACCTGTTGGCCATTGCGGGCCAGGCGCTGGACGGAAGCGCCACTTTTGTTTCGACGCAGTTTTTCTCGTGCGGCGAACAGCACGTGGTTTCCAACGTCATTCTCCAGTACGCGCCCTGGTTGTTTCCCATTTTGAAAGTCGCCTTGATTGCAGCGGTGATGTACTTGCTCGATTCGGAACTGAAGAACGAAAACGCGCGCTCGTACATTAAAACGGTTCTGATTATTCTCGGCTTCGCGCCCGGATTGAGGGACTTGATAACGCTTGCCGTGGGAACGTGTGGCTAGTTAGAAGTGGCGGGCGTGATTTTTTCACTTTCCAATAATGTCCATCAAGTTATATTTGTCAACGATTTGCTGGATGCTTGGAATGGAAAGTTTGTCCTTGTTTGCTTCGATGAATTGAGTGTAGAATTTGGCGATTTCGTTTCTCTGCACAACACTTTCTGGAAATTGCCGCTTTATTTTCAAAATGCCAAGCTCGAGAACGACGTGTCCCAGTTTGTGAGAGATGAGGGATTCTTGGACAATGGGGTCGTACAGGTTGACTCTTTTCTTAAAATGGTTTTCAACAAACTTGGCTGTCAGGGTCGGGTGGTTGATGTCTCCTTGAACCTGGCGCAATAGTCCCCGAATTCCATTGTTGATGTTTAGTTTCTGCTCGGCGGGCGAAAAATGTCTCTTCATGCAGTATTCCACAGGTTTGCGCTATTTATTCTTTTTCCCGCCTTTTATAGTGCATGTTCTACCTGATTGGGCTCGGGCTCCAACCCGAGCATTTGACGCTCGAAGCGCTCGAAGCATTGAAAAAGTGCAACGCTGTTTACGTGGACGCGTTCACTTCCGTGTACGCTTCGGGCTCTGTCAAGTTTTTGGAAGGACTGCTCGGAAAAAAAGCGGAATTGCTGAACCGCAAGGAAGTCGAGGAAAACTTTTCCTACCACTTGGACCACGCGAAGAAAGAAAATATTGCGCTTTGCGTCTTCGGCGCGCCTTTGTTTGCCACAACTCACATCCAACTTTTGCTGGACTGCCAAGAGAAAGGGGTTGAATGGAAAGTGCTGGAAGGAATTTCCGTGCAAAGCTGTTTGCCCGAAACGGGGCTCGACGCGTACAAGTTCGGACGCACGATTACAATTGTTGCCCCAAAAGAAGGATATGCTCCCGAAAGCTTTTTCGACGTGCTGGAATCCAATTGCAGGCAAGGAATGCATACGTTGTGCCTGCTCGATTTGGAGTTGGAGAAAAAGAAACTGATGGAATCGTGTGAGGGCGCTTCTCTATTATTGAAAATCGCGGAAAAACGCGGTCTGCTGGAGTGGGCCGAAAACTTGCCGTGCATTGCAATTGCGGGCCTTGGAGGCCAAAAGCCGGAAGTTGTGCAGGGCAGTTTGAAAGAGCTTGCGAAGAAAAAGTTGAAGGCGTTCCCGCAGTCCTTGATTGTGTGCGGAATGCTGTCGGAAAAGGAAAGCGAAGCGGTTCAATTGTGGGAGGCGGAAAAATGAGCGAAGTGGAAAAGGAAGTACGCGTGCGAGTGCACAAATACAAGGTTTTGACGAAAAAGGCGCTGAAGAAGGCCAAAATTTGTGTGCCCAAAGGCTCTGCATTATACAAAATTGCGCTGGACTTCCGTGAAATGGCGGAAAATTACGTGAAAGACGCGGAACACTTCGAGCAAAAGGGCGAAATCGTGCTCGCGCTTGCCTCGCTTTCGTACGCGCACGCGTGGCTGGACGCGGGAGCACGCCTTGGATTGTTCGACGTGAAGCAGGATTCTAAACTCTTCACGTTGTACTCGTGAGTTCGAATGTGAGCGAAGCGAACTTTTTTCGCCGGCCTTTTTCGAAAAGGCCGACCCAAACATATTTATAGGATGAGGGAGTTTAGTTGAACAGTTTCGATTGAAATTTTTCCAAACTCCCAAAGGTGAATGTAATTGTTCAATTTTAGCATGGCGAGCTACTCGCAACAGCAGAAAACGAGGCGGGAAGAACGCTCTCGAATTGTTGACATTGTCCAGAAAAAGTCTTCCGCTTCGAGCCAGTACGAGTCCATCCAGGAAACGTGCATTGAAGTGGCAATGGAAGTCGCGCGCGGCGGAGAAGGATGTCTGCTCGTCGTCGGAGATACGGACTCTTTCAACACACACTTTCCCAATTTTTTTGAAAAAAGCAAGTCGACGATTTTTGAAGAAGGCATGGACAAAGTGTTAGTGAAACTTGCGGAAATCGACGGTGCCATCGTCGTCGATTCAAAGGGAAAAATCAAAGCTTACGGCGCGCGCATTACGCGCCAGTCCACACACAGGGGAAGCGGAACTCGGCACGCGGCCGCGAAAGGGGTTTCGGAAGAGAAAGGCATTGTTTCCATTCTCGCCTCGGAAGAGGACAAGATGGTGAAAATTTTCAAGGACGGAAACCAGTTGGTCGAAATCAACCCCTTCACGAAAGGAGTGGATTCTCACGTTTCAAAGATTGTCCGCTTTGTTAATTCTCCCGAAGGCGCGCTCGCTACTGGAGCCGCTGTGGCCATTCCATTTTTGGGAATTCCCGGAGTAATTGTGTTTGCGGGAAGCTATTACGTGGCCCGAAACTTGCTCAAATTCGCGGGCAAACAGAAAGCCTAAAAAAGGCCCCTTGCCTTTTGGATAGCATGGGATTGTACGACGAGGATTCGAAGCCTTCCTTTTCTTTCAACTGGGGAAAACTCATCAAGCCTCTCGCGATTGTCATTGCCGTCATCATCGTCATTGCCCTCGCGTATTTCGGCATCCAATCCTTCTTCCAGCCCAAACCCATCGACGTCATTCTGATGCCTTCTTCCAATCCGTGGAACCCTTCCATTGACCAGCAGGCCGCGATTCAAATTCGCGTTTCGAATATTACAGAGAGCGAAGCGTTGGGCTACAAGCTTTCCGTCGAGCCCATGGCGCGCAACGTGCTCCAAATTATTCCCCCCTCGTACACGCGCACGGACACGCTCGCCGTGGGCGATTCGAGATTGGAATCATTTTCCGTCAAAGCATTGGATCCGAACTCGCGCCCCGTCGCGGGCAATTACACGATTTCCGTTTCATTGCAAATCAACGGCCAAAGTTTTGACAAAGAATTCGTATTGCAAATTGTTCCGTGAAATTTGTTTGCAATATTTTATTACTTATTTTTATACTTAAAATAGATTATTGCATACACGATAACTATGCAAATATTGGCTATTAAACGATAGAGGAAAGCCTGAGAACGCAGAGGCGTTAGTGCATCGATTATCAAATCAGCTATTACGATTGTTATAATCATTCCAACTGCTATCTTCAATATTATTTTCTTATCCATATTTTCAATCCTTTTTTATCATTGCTTAAGATACCCGCCTTTTAAGATGGGGACTAAGTCATTGCAAAACGATTTTTTGTCCGCGCGTTTCGATGATTTCGTCGCCTTTGGGAGTTCGCACGCGCACTTCCTGGATTCCCTTCAACTGCGACGCCCAGCGCACGAGCTTATCGTACGGCATTTCCGGAAGCGTGCTCCAGTTCTTGTCCAAAGTTCCGTCTTTTGCGCTGAACTGTTGGAGCACGTAGCGTTTTCCGCCGTGCAATGCGCGCGCGATGTACTGGATGTCGAGAAAAGAGTGCAGTTTGGGCACTACAGTAGTGCGGAATTCGTAATCAACGTCCGAGTGCTTCAATAGTTGAATGCTTTGCGCGACTTCGTACAAGTCCACCCTGTTCCCGCACGCCTTGAAGTACGAATAATCGTTCAATTTGTGCTTGACGTCCAGCGCGACATAGTCGACCAATTCTTCTTCAATCAAATAAGAGAGCAAGTCCGAGTCGCTCCCGTTCGTGTCAAGTTTGACGGGAACGTCTTCCGCTTTCAATTCGTCCAAAAACTCTACAAGCGCTTCCCTTTGCAGCAACGGTTCCCCGCCTGTTACGACGACTCCCCGCAATTCCTTTTCCGCGAAAATGGTTTCGAACACTTTTTCCAGTTCAAGTCTGGGAAGTAGCTCCGCGTTGCGCACGAGCGCGTGCGCGTTGCAGTAGTGGCATTCGAAATTGCAACCGGGAACGAATACGACGGCCGAATTTCTGCCCGGCCACGCGTTGTGGCTCCGACTGAATAGCGCGGTTACTTCCATTTTTTTTCACTCTCTCTGTATGCGTGGAAGAAAAAAAGCATTAAAAGCGCGACTGTTTCGCTGAAAACGCGGAATTTTTTTCGGATTTTGGAATTTATCCGCGAAAAACCGGATTTTTTGTCCGATTCAGAACTCGATTCCTTCTCTTGCGAAGATTCCCAAGTCGTACGGGTGCTTGATTCGTTGCACTTCGGACACGTAATCCGCTCTTGCAATAATTTCCTGCGGCGCGTTTCTTCCCGTGAGGACGATTTCCGTGTGCTGCGCTTTTTCGTCGAGCAGTTTCAGCACGTCCGAAACGGGAATCAGTTCCTTGTGCATGGCCACATTTGCTTCGTCCAGAATGACAATGTCATACCTTCCCGAAACCGCGGCCTTGCGCGCGGCTTCGAACGCTTCTTTCGCCTTTTCCGCATCCATGGGCTTGACGTCAAAGCACGCTTTGCAGTATCCTTTGAACTGTCCCAGCTTGACGTCGATGTCGTGCTGTTTTTGGTGCTCGCACGGAATATTGAAGGGAATAATTTCCAGAGAGAGCGAGTTTTGCATGGTGTTCAAGATTTCCCCCGTATACCCGATTTTCATGAACTGGACCATGTACACTCTCAAGCCGTGTCCGATGGCGCGGAGCGCGAGTCCCAGCGCGGCCGTCGTTTTTCCCTTTCCGTCTCCCGTGTAAACGTGGACCATTCCCAGTCTGTCTTCCATGGAACCATCTAAAACCTGAATTTTTCAAACTTTGCACAAACTATAGCCGCAGCTGGGACAGGACGCGCACCCTTCCTGCATGACCAGTTTTGTTGAACACTTGGGGCAAGTATTAACTTCTTGGGAAGGCGATTCGAGTCCGGGGTCGACGGTTTGCACGGGTGCCGTGCTTTTGGGGGCGCCTTCGATGTTCAAAATCTGCTCCTGCCTGCTCTTGTCCCTGTAAATCGTAATTCCCTTGCAGCCCAAATCGTACGCCATCATGTAGGTTTTCTCCACATCTTCTATTGTAGCATCTTGCGGAAAGTTGATGGTTTTGGAAACCGCCAAATCAACGTGTTTTTGGAATGCGGCCTGCATGCGCACGTGCCACTCGGGTGCGATGTCGAAGGCTACTACAAAAGTTTTGCGCGCGTCTTCTGGAATGGATTCGATGTGCGCAATGCTTCCCTTGTTCGTAATTTCTTCCGCCAGTTGTTCTGAAAAAAATCCCCGCTCTTGCGCTGTTTTTTTGAACGTGTCGTTCAAGTACAAAAAATCCTGGCCGTCCAATACTCTCTTCACAAAAGAAAGCGCGAATACGGGCTCGATTCCCCCGCTCGTGTCCGCAATCATTGAAATTTCCCCCGTGGGAGCAATACAGCACCTTGTCGCGTTTCTGAATTTGGGCGCTCCGGGTTTGTTCAGCGTGCTTTCTTCGAACGCGGGAAACGGCCCGCGCTTTTCCGCCAATTCAATGCTTTTCGCGTCCGCTTCCTTGCGGATGAATCCCATGAGTTTGTCCGCCAATTGGACGGCTTTTTCCGAATTGTAGGGCAAATCGAGCATGTACAAACTTTCCGCCCAGCCCATGACTCCCAGTCCGATTTTGCGCGTGCCGTGTTTCGTCATTTGCTCGATTTCGGGCAGGGGATAATTGTTCATGTCAATCACGTTGTCCAAAAAGTGCACTCCAATGCGAACCGCTTCTCGAAGCTCCGTCCAGTCGAAATCATTTTCCTTCACGAACTGGGCCAGATTCAAACTTCCCAGATTGCATGATTCGAATGCGAGCAGGGGAACTTCTCCGCACGGGTTTGTAGACTCGATTTCTCCGAGCTTTGGAGTGGGATTGTCCTCGTTCATCCTGTCCAAAAACACGACTCCCGGGTCCCCGTTTCTCCACGCCGCCGAAACCAGCATGTCAAACACTCGTTTCGCGTTTTCAGCGCGCGCGGGCCGTTTGGAGTGCGGATCAATGAGTTCGTACTCTCCTTCCTGTTTGACCGCGTTCATGAATTTTTCCGTAATTCCCACTGAAATATTGAAGTTCGTA
>JAZDMJ010000049.1:0-6680 GCA_043801115.1 Candidatus Iainarchaeum sp.
AACTAACAAACAGCATCAAGTGCTTTTCGATTTTCGAAAAAAACGAAAAAGCTCCAATCAGCGAAATCGCGCTGACGACCAGCACCGCGCCCAAAATCCATTCCAATACCATGTTCAAACTCAAAACCCAAAACATTTAAATGCCCGAAACACTTCTTCCTTGCATGGCCCTGGAAGCGCTTCCCCTAACCACCATCGGCGTCATTGTCGTCTTCGCGCTCGTGCTCTCTACTGTATTGAAGCGCCTGGGCCTGAATCCCGTTTTGGGCTACATTGTTTCCGGCTTTTTGTTGGGCCCCTTTGTATTGGGATTTTTGCAGCCCTCGGACGCGCTCGTGCAAGCCTTCGGCGAAATGGGATTGTTTGTATTATTGTTCTACTTGGGCTTGGAACTTTCGTTCAAAGAATTCACGAAAGGAGGCCCGACCGTTATTGGAATGGCATTGCTCGACACGGGAGGCTTGGTTCTCGCCGGCGTCGTCATTTCCCTCCTGCTCGGCTTTTCCCCTCTCTTCGCCATCGTCATCGGCCTCATGCTGGCCAGCTCTTCGAGCGCGATTGCGGGAAAATTCATTTTGGACAAGGGACTCGAAAAAACATACGGCGCGCGCATTTCCCTCGCCATTTTAGTGTTGCAGGATTTTATGGGAATTTTACTGCTCGTATTCGTCACTTCTTTTTCCTCTTCGGGCAGCGCGTGGGACTTGTCCATGACCGCGCTCGTTTTTGCCGTGGCCAGCTTTTTCGCCGTGCGCACGCTTTCCACAAAAGTGGAAAGGTGGATGAAAAAGCAAGGATTGGGCAGCGTCGAGATTACGCTCTACGCGCTTGGCGTTGGGCTTATAGTAGCCACGTTGGGCAGTGTTCTCGGACTTTCCACCGCGCTGGGAGCGTACTTTGCCGGCTTCGCGCTTTCCGAAACGCGTTCGGGCGAAAAAATCAAGCACAAAGTGGGATTTTTACGCGATTTTTTCTTTTTGTTCTTCTTCGTCGGATTCGGAACCACGCTCTTCTACTCGAAAGAATTGGCGCAAATCTTGGTCCCGTCCATGGCAACGCTTTCCATCGTCATCGGATTCGTGCTCTTGCTCGTCGCCGCCCTCATCACCGCCCACTTGTTGGTGTTCCGCTTTTTCGGCCCCTTGTTCGGCCTCAAAAATGAAGAAAGTTCGCTTGCGGGAATATTGCTGACTCCGTTGGGAGAATTCGTCGTCATTATTGCCACCGCGGCCGCCGTCGCGCTTCCGCCCAGCGAAGGAGCGATTTTGGCGCCCATTGCCTTCGTGCTCATCCTGCTCACACTCATTCTATTCCAGCCCTTGTTCAATTTCCGCCAGCGCTATGGCGCTTTTGTCGACCGCCTTCCCACGTTCAAGGGAGTGCACATGCCCCGCTCGACCATGTTCGACAATACGCCGCACGTTTTTTCGCACGTCAAACAAATGGCCTACAATGCGTTCATTATTTTGTGCCTGGCCGCGATTTCCATTCTATTGGAACGGGCGCTGCCCACGTTCAACGTTCAAATCCCCTACGCGCGAACCATTGTCGGCGCCGTCATCTTTTTGCTCTTCGCCGCGTGGCCCTTGTACAACATTTTCAAGCACGCGCGATACTTCTACAACGAAGTGTGGAAAATGAACCGCGCGTACTGGAAAAAAACCCCGCACCCGAAAAAATGGGCCATCAAGAAAGCGAGGTCTTGACATGTCTGTTGAAGAATTGATTCCGCGGTTTCGCGGAACAGAACTGCAAAAAGCCAAGCGCTGTATCGAGTGGACGTGGGCTTGGTTGCAAAAAGTGGACTGGCCCGCTGAAAAAGTGCAGGAAAAACTGTTCAAGCAAACGCCTGCAGAATTGATTGAAAGCAGGCAAGTGTTTTACATGAACCCGTGCGGTCCGCAAACCATTGTATGCGTGCAGGCGTTGAAAGCGAACGGTTTCAAGCCGACAGTCGTCGTGGACTTGCTGAAAATGCACAATGCAATTAATCCGCACTTTGCAATCGAATTTTCAGTCCAAGGAAAGCCGTACTTTGCCGAGTTCAAAACTTCAGGAGTCAATTTTGGAAAGGGAAAATATTCCAAGCCCTGGATTAAGGGCGCGGTTTCGCTGGAACGGTTACGCTTTTCAGGCGAAAAGTTTGGAATGCGCAAGACAATTTCGCAAGCATGCGGGCCTTTCGTATTGCAGTCGTTTGCCGGAAGAGGATTTCGGCTCAAAGACCGCGTCAAAGTTTTGGCCGAACAGGCCATTCCACAAAAATTTCAGCAATTTCAACAAACAATCGGAAAGCGCGCCGGCAAAAAAATCATCCACCCCGTACACTAGAAAGCACGCGGTTGAATTTTGGCTTATTCCTTTTTTCGCGCAAATGTCGAACTTAGTAAAAAAACGTCTCCCTCTTCGTCGAATTCTTCAGTCGAGTAATCCACTACTTCAAATCCGGCGCGAGCCAGTTTTTGTTCGATCTCGGTTTTGGAAACGCGCACAAAGTATTGCTTGTACTTTCGATTGTAGGGCTCGGCCATGATAGTCTCCCCTTCTCCTTCAATCAATCCCAAATACAGGATTCCGTCCGCTTTCAATAAGTGGGAAAATTTTTCCAAAACTTTTTGGTGCTTTTCTCTCGGAAGGTGGAGCAGTACGAATGCGGCCCAAACCGCATCAAACTTTTCTTCCAGCGAAATGTTTTCCACGTCCATGACGAAAAATTCCGCGTTTTTCACTTTTTTCTTGGCGAATTCAATCATTTTTTTCGACAAGTCGATGCCGACAACTTTGTGCCCTTTTTCGGCGAACCGTTTTGCGGCGTTTCCAGGTCCGCATCCTGCGTCCAAAATTTTGGCGTTTGCTGGAACGAGGGACAGAAATTTCTGGTAGTGCTTTTCCATGGAAGGATTGTCGAACTCGTGCGCCACGTAATCTTTGACGGTGTGGTCGTACGTTTCAATCAGCATTTTCTTGGTGTCTTCCATTCAAGTGAGAATGGTAAAACCGCTATATTAATCCCTTTCCAGTCCAAGACTGTTTCGAATCGAAAAAGTGAAAGTTTCCCACTTTATAGCGATCGGTTAAAGCGTCGCAACTCTTGTACAAACCTTTCAGGGTCTTTCAGGGAGAAATAAATTTTTTCCAAATTTGCGAGCTTCCACGTGAAAGCGCTGTTGTTTTTCAACGGTTCTTTGAAGTCGATTCGCAAATAGTCCCGAGCGTCGCTGACAAAAAGAGTTTCAACCCGCTCTTGGCTCCACGGCCAGACCAAGAAACGTCGAAGCGATTCCGCGTTTTCCCTCACCCGCTTCACGCTCTTCACGTTCGAAGCGCTGAAAAAAACCGCCAAATAGCTCCCCTCTCCCGTCCAAAACCGGAACGAATTCAGTACCAAGTCTTTTCCGGGTTTTGGTTTGAGCCCGAAAGAAGCCAAGAGGACTGTTCCGTCCTCCAAAATTGTTGCCCGGTTTTTGAAAACCAGTTTGGAGAGAAATATGAAAGCGATTCCAAGCAACGTCATGAATATCATGATAGCGATTGCCGTCCATTGAACAGGCTGCGGTTCAAACGCCATAAAAATCCAGAAAACGGCGAGCACAAAAAAGTAGAACCCAATTCCCAATATGCCAGGAGCGAGAAAAGCCCAGTCCGCGCTAGCGTCGAACTTCTTCGGTTCCATGCCTATTTTTTAGGCGAGCCCGCTTTAAAAGAATGATTTCCCGGTTTTTAACGCACTTTCGTGCAGAATTAGTCTTACAAAGAAAACCGGGAAAAAGTAAGTGTAATCAAATTTTGAAAAAATGAAAAAGGTGATTTGCAGCGTTTAGGCCGCTCCAAGCGAAAACTTAGTGCATGCCTTTTCCCTGGAAGACTTTACTTCTGGGTTCGAAAAGAGTCCAGGTGTTGCTCTTCCGGTATGGCCGCAAATCAAACAATATGTCCAAGAAAAGGTTTAAAAGGGGCTTTTTTCGGCTGTCCTTGTCGGGACATCATGCAAAAAATACTTTTTCGAACCCTTGTTCTTTGAACTTCTTTTCGATTGCTTTTTTTAAATCAGGGTTTTTGACCGAGAGAACCTCTCGAACGTCGAACTTGTTGTATTGGGTCTTTTTGCCCAAAAGACTGCAGTTTAGCGCGTATTTTTTTCCAGTGCTTGGGTCGACCACGATTTGAAAATTGACTTTGTAATTTTTGCCTTTGTGGTTAATTGTCGGCAATTGTTTTTTGGCTAAAACAATCGGTCTTTCTTTTAAAATCATAAAAAGGCCGCTTTATGTGTTTTTGCGGCTCAAAATCCAGCCGATGATTCCAAACGCGGCCAAATTTCCGAGCAGGTTCCACGCCATGATGTCGGCGGGAACGTTGTAGAAAAAATATTCCAAAATTTGGGGAACCGTGAAAAAGATTCCCATCAAAAACCCGAGCAATATTCGCTTCTTTTTTTCCACCCACGCGAGCAGGGAAATGGAAATGTACGCGACGATTCCCGAAACAACAATCCATGCAATAATGGCCGACGTCATTTTGGCCTGCGCGCGCAACAGTCCCGCATCTTGGACTGTCGGAGACAAGACGACCAAATTGACTAGGCCGCCGACAATGACGAGGACAATCCACGCCATGGCCATTTCGTACAGCCAGCGGTTGCTTTTTTTGCGGGCAACGTGCGTCGGGTGTTTTTTCTTGATTGGCATTTTTTAGCGCTTCTTTTTCTTCTTGACAGAAGCAGGCTTTTTCGCTTTTTTAAGCTTTGCCTTTTTCGCGCCTTTTTTGGGCTTTTTCGCCTTTTTGGCGCTCTTTTTGGGCTTTTTTGCAATTTTCTTTTTCGTATTCTTGGCTTGTCGGATGGGAATTTCAATCAGTTCGTGCAGGGAAACTTTCTTCGACGCTTCCGCTTCGACGCTTTCTCCTTCTCCCTCTTTGGGCGATTTTTTCTTTTTCGGAGTGTCCTCTTCTTCGTCGTCAAAGCTTTTTCCTTCGGCTTTGATGGCGCGGATCATTTTTTGCGCCTTTTCCAATCCTTGCCTCAACAAGTCTTCGCGCTTGGCTCCCGCGCAAATGACTTTCCCGTTTTTGAACAATAGAAGCGTGATTTTCGGCTCGGGAATTCGGAGAATGGCGCCCGGAAACTGTTCCGGCTCGTACTCTACATTGTCCAAACTCATGGCGGTTTTGAACAAGTCCAGGGATTGGTGCAAGTTGGCCGTGGCAACAAGATTAACAACAGTATATTCGACTTTGTCGGGCACTTTGACGGAAGGCTGGATGTCGTGAATGAGTTTGGCCGCTTTTCGAATGCCCTGCTCGATTTGTTCCTCGCTCGAAGCGCCCGAACAAATGACTTTTCCGTTCTTGAACAAGAGCATGGAAACTTTCGGCTCTTTCAATTTCAAAATCGCGCCTGGAAACTGTTCCGGCTCGTATTCGATGTTGGGAATGGAAATGGCCAAATTATATAGATCCAAAGTCGCATTCAAATTCGCGCTCGCAACCAGGTTCACGATTTGATAATCCATTCCAAACCCCCTATTCCACCTTTATAAACGAAAAACATGCCAAAGGCTTTAAAAACCCTATTAAAACTTGGGTTGTTTTTCACGGAACAAGGTTAAATTGCGATTGGGCCTTTTTAAAGTGGGGGATTTTAAACCGTTTTGGAAAAATGTAGTGTATTGTTGGAAGTGTGAAGGAATGACGAATAAAAAAGCGAAGGGAAAACGGGCGAAGACGCGCCAAAAGTACAGCCGAAAGGGCAGCAAGGTTTCAGTAAACAAGCGATTGGCCCGGTTCAGCGTGGGCGAAAAAGTGCAAATTGTTGCCAATGGAAGCATTCACGAAGGACTGCCCCCGCGCAGATTTCACGGCCTTTCCGGAGTCGTCCAAGCCAAGCAAGGGCGCTCGTTCAACATCGCGGTTTACGACGGTAATTTGCTCAAGCATTTGATTGTCAGTCCAGCGCACTTGAAGCGCATTGAAGCGCTCAAAACAGTACAGGTGAGCGTATGATTGGAAAAAAATTGATCGCGCAAAAGCCGATTTCGCTCGCGGAAGTGAAAGACTTGTTGAAAGCGCGCCAGGACGAAAAAGCGCTCGCGTACGAGCAGGAAATGGCGTACGATTACGCGCGAAAGCACGCCAAGCTTTCCAAGTCCAAGGCCGAAAAACTGCTCGAAGAACTCCAAGCTGTCGAACTTTCGGACGAGCTAAAAGTCAAAATCGTGGACTTGTGCCCCGACAATTTGGACAAATTGCGCTTGCTCTTGCCCAAATCTTCCAAGGTTTCCGAAGAAGACTTGAAGGCAATCGTGGAAAAAGTGAAAGCCGCAGCGGCGTGAAATGAAATGAAGGGAAAAACAATATGGGAAACGAAGAGAACGCGTATGTGTTGGACTATCTCCCAAAAGGGAAGTCGCAGTCTTACAAGTCCGAGCCCATTTCCCAAGTCATCGGCATTTCCCGCTTTACCCTATTAGAAGTCGTTCCCAAAGTTTCCCTGCAGCTTCTCTCCAAAGTGTACGTGGGCGAAGCCGAGCGCAAGGAAATAGACCATATCGTCAAGCGCATTGACTACAAGGACCTTTCTTCGACCGCGTTGGGAGAATTGGAGCACGCCATCGAGCAAATCGTTTCCGAGCGCGAGCCCGACTTTGTCCAATTCTTCAACTCTTGCACTTCCATTACCATCA
>JAZDMJ010000005.1:0-8692 GCA_043801115.1 Candidatus Iainarchaeum sp.
GCAAGTCCAAGGGAAGGCCGGACAATCTGACCAACATTTCCGGAATATGGGGGCAAACGGCCGTAAGAGAAGGCCGGCCGAAAAGAGGATACGACCAAAGACTGATTACCATCAACAAAAAAGGGGATTTGGGAGCGGTCGCGGGCGGGTTTGTTAGGCAAAATTTCAGCAAGGGAATGACACCGAGGGAATTCTTCTACCATGCCATGGGCGGAAGACAGGGAGAAGTGGACACAGGAGTGTCTACAAAAGTTTCCGGATATTTGTACCGCAGACTGGCCAATTCCTTGAAGGATTTGCTCGTGCACAATGACGAAACCGTCCGAACATCGAACAAGAATTTGATCCAGTTTGTATACGGAGAAGATGCGGTGTTTCCCATGAAGAGCTTGCACGGAAAGAGTATGGATGTGGAAAAGATTTCCGTCCAGAAGGAATAAAAATGGCGAAAAAGAAGGAAAAAGAAGTCAAAGCGGAAATGCCCCGCGTCGAAATTGCGGACACGGAAGTGGACAGCCTGCGCCAGTACGGACTGCCAAAAAGCATCCTGCAAGAAGTGGAAAAGGTTTCTTTCGAAAAAAACATGGGACACGAAGAAAGAGAGCAATTATTGGAAAAAGTGAAACAGTATTACGACAAAATAAAAGTAGAGCCGGGAGAAGCCGTCGGAATCATTGCCGCGCAAAGCATTGGAGAGCCCGGAACCCAACTCACTTTGCGGACCAAGCACTATGCGGGAGCGGCCGAAGTTTCCGTCGGAAGTGGAATCCAGAGAGTGGAAGAAATCGTGGACGGAAGAAGCAAAGCGCGCTATCCCACCATGACGATTCGATTGGAAGCGGAACTGCGCGGCGACCAGCAAAAGGCGGACGCGTTCGCCAAAAGCCTGATTGATGTCAGGCTTTCGGACGTCGTCAAAGTGCGGGAGAGAATGCAGGACAGGGAAATCGAACTCACCATCGACCAAAAGGCGGTCGAGGACAGGGGAATCAATTTGGAAGAACTCGTGGAAAAAATCGAAAAAAACGCGAAAGCCAAAACCATGAAGCGGAAAGAACTGTTGCTTATTTTTTCATACCCCAAAGAGTCACTGCTGAAAATCCGAAAGCAATTGCTCAAACTTTTGGCCACGCGCATTCAGGGAGTGCGGGGAATCGAAAAAACCGTCGTTGCCAAGGAAAAGCGAAAGGACGGAACGGAAGAATACGTCATCCGCACTTCGGGAACGAGTTTGAAAAGCGTGCTCAAACTGCCCGAAGTGGACGCGCAGAAAGTGTATACAAACGATATTAAGGAAATCAGCAAAACATTAGGGATTGAAGCCGCGCGCATGTCCATTGTCAACGAGTTGCACAAAGTATTGATTGAGGAGAACGGAATCCAGATTGACATCCGGCACTTGATGCTGCTCGCGGACTTGATGACGTATGACGGAAATGTAAAGGGAGTCGTGCGTTCGGGAATCACGCGCGAAAAGAGCTCTCCCTTCGCCCGCGCCGCGTTCGAAGAAACGACCAAGCACTTGTTGGAAGCGGCCTTTAAGGGGGAAAAGGAAAAATTGGAAGGAGTCGTCGAAAACATCATCGTGGGCCAGCCCATCAAAGTGGGAACGGGAATCGTCCACCTCATCATGAAATGAGCTATTTAATTGTTTTCGTTGGAGAATAGGTTGAAAGGTTTCTTTTTGGAACAGTTATGAACGAGGCAGAAGCAGGCAAGGAAATCAGGCGGTGTGTTGACACGGGAAAGGTCAGCTACGGCTTTCGACAAGCGGAAAAGCAATTGCTGACGGGAAGCCCGAAATTGGTGATTGTTTCCGTCAACGCTCCGCAGCGCGTGCGGGACAAAGTCAAACACTTTACCCAATTGTCCTCGATTCCCGCGTACAGTTTTGCGGGAAACGGGCTCGCATTGGGAGCCGTTTGCGGAAAGCCGTTCACGATTTCCGTACTGCTCGTATTGGACGAGGGAAAGAGCCAAGTGCTAAAGCTTGCCGAACAAAAAGAAACAGTGAAAAAGAAATGAAGTGGGGAAACGACGAACTGCACTACATGCGCGCCTTCGAACAGATTTCCCGCGTAACGCCCAAGGATTGCATTGTGGGAAAAAACGGCATCACTTTTCTCGTGCCCGAAAAGGACATGGGACAGGCGATTGGAAAAGCAGGAATTACGATTCAACTCGCGCGCGAAAAAATGGGAAAGAAGGTGGAAGTGCTCGCATTTGAAGACGACCCGGCATTGTTCGTCAAAAAGGCGTTGTACTTCGTAAAATTCGAAGACGTGGAAGTGAGGGAAAGCGGGGAAAAAAGGACGTTAATGCTGATGGTGGATTCGGAAAACCGCCGAAAACTCGAAAATAGCGGCGGAAAACTGAAGAAATTAAAAGAAATCGTGCACAGAAACTATTCAATCGACGACATTCGAACCAGGTAAACCCTCCAACAAAAAACTGACAATTATGGCATCCGGCGAATTTGCTGCACGGCAGCAGGAAAAAAAGCGCAAAAAGTGGCGCCGAAAAGACAGGAGATGGAAAAAGAAAACCATCGGAACAAAATATGATTTACTCGAAGGAGCGCCTCAAGGAAGGGGAATTGTCATTGAAAAGAGGGGAGTCCCGCAAAAACAGCCGCACTCGGGAATCGCCAAGTGCGTGCGCGTGCAATTGATTAAAAACGGAAAACAATTGACCGCGTTCGCCCCCCGTGACGGCGCCATCAAGTACATTGACGAGCACGAAGAAGTCATTGTAGAAGGAGTCGGAGGAGCGCAAGGAGGCCCGTACGGAAGCCAGTGGGGCGTCAAGTACAGAGTAACGCACGTGAACGGGCAGGCATTGGAAACTTTGCGCTCGGGAAAGAAGGAAAAGGTGAAACGCTGATGGAAGCGAAAACTGTGGAAGCTGAAGGCAAATTTTCCCCGGGCTTTTCGAAAAAGGCCGATGTAAAGGAAAAGCCCGTCTCATCTCACGCTCCCGAAAAGCCCGTTCCTGCAGCGCCAAAACAGGCGCACGCGGCAGCCTTGCCCGCCACGCCAAAACCCGCACATATTGCAGTAGCGCCCGCCATGGAAAAACCCAAACCCATTCTTTCCAAACCTGCCGGACACGAAATGCAAAAAAGCGAAACCCTTGTCTTCGGAAAGTGGAGCACGCGCGACGTGCACATTTCAGACTATTCTCTCGCGAGCTATATCGTCCTCGACACGAAGGCGTTTCCGCACTCGTTCGGAAGGCATGTGAACAAGAGCTTCGGCAAGTCGCAGATTTCGATTATTGAAAGACTGATCAACAAGATGATGCGTTCGGGCCAGGGAAAGCGAAAACTTTCGGGAAAGTACATTCGCGGAAGGGGAAGTTGCGGAAAAAAACTGCAAACCATTCAAATCGTCGAAAACGCGTTTATGATTGTCCAACAGCAAACCAAGGAAAATCCGATTCAAGTGCTCGTGCGCGCGATTGAAAACGCGGCGCCGAGAGAGGACGTCACGCGCCTTCAAAGAGGGGGAATTTCGTACACGCAAGCCGTCGACATCGCTCCGCTGAAGCGCGTGGACGAAAGCATCAAGAATTTGTCGCTGGCCGCATTCGAAGCGAGTTTTAACACTACTGTAAAGGCGGAAGAGGCGCTGGCCAAGGAAATCATTTCAGCCTCCAAGGGAGAACCCTCCAGTTTCGCGATTCGAAGAAGGGACGAATTGGAACGAATCGCGAAAGCGTCCCGCTAGGTGAAATGCATGACGAAACGGGAAGACATGGTTCATTTGGCCGAAAAACTGATGAAACAACAGGACGGCATCCGCAATATCGGAATCGTAGCGCACATTGACCACGGCAAGTGCATTGCGCCATGGGTCCGCATGCAATTGGCGAACGGGCGCATCCAGCGCGCGGACGACTTGTATAGCGAACTCGCACTAACGGGCGTCAAAGTCAAAGAATCGGAGAAAGAAACCGTTTACGCGCTGGAAAAGGGGACAAAAATTTTCTCCGTGAACAAGTCTACCGGAAAAATCGAAGTACGTCCCATTTCTCACGCGTGGAAACTCGAAGGCGGCAAAACGCTGGAAATTTCCCTGCGAAACGGTTTTCGCATTTCGACCACTCCCGAACACCGATTTCTCTCCTTCGACGGACGCCAATTTTCCTACATTGAAGCGCGCAATTTGAAAGCGGGCGACCGCACCGTGGTGGCGCGCCGTACGCTTACAGAAAGTGCACCGGAATTGGACGGAAACGCTCTTTCCCTGCTCGCCCGCCAGCGATTCTATGTAAAACTTTTCCCCGAAAAAGCCCGTGCATTGCGCGAGCGCGCTTCCGCAACAGGAACCCGCCTGCTTTCCCAAAAATTGGGAGTGAAGGCCAGAACCTTGCAAGAGTCGGTTTCCAAAGGGAGATATTCGGTCGAAGTAGTACTGGCTCTTGCCCGCGAACTGGGCGTTTCCCCGCAGGAAACGGCTTCGTGGATTGAAACCATTGCGCTCAAAGACAGCTATTACATGAAGTGGCCGCGCAATTGGAAGAACTTTTTCTACATTGCCGGACTTTTGGCGGGAGATGGAACGGGAGAAAAGTTTGTCGCCGGAAAGCCATTGCTTGCCAAACGCTTCCAAGAACTCTGCCAAGAACTAAACATCAAAGTCTCCTTGCGAAACTATCCGGGAAAAACGCCCGAATACGCGGCCAACAAAACCCTTTCCCGATTCCTGCACGCCTTGTTCGATTATCCGTTGAGGCAAAAATCGCACCACATCCGCCTCTCTTCCTTCCTCCAATGCGCGCCCACTCCATTGCTGGCCTCTTTCCTGCAAGCATATTATGACTGCGACGGGAGCGTCGAACGCGCGCGGAGCGCCATTACCATTTCCAGCGCTTCCAAAGAAATGCTGGCTGGACTGTCCCTTGCCCTTTCCCGTTTCGGATGCGTTCCGATTATCGAAAAAGATAATACGCTGACGCTCTCTGGAGACTCGGCCAAAAACTTTGCCCAAAATATCGGATTCGGTTTGCCTGAAAAGCAGGAAAAAGCCCTGCGCTTGGCGCAAAAATCCACAGGAAGTATAGTTTGTGATGGTGTTCCCTTTTCAGGAATGCAAGCACTCCGCCAAGAACACAAATTGTCCCAAGCGAGTCTGGGACACCATTATTACAAGTATGAAAGCGGCACGTATGTTCCCACGCGCAACACTTACTCTCAGCTTGTACTCCAGCTCCAAAAAAAAGGACTTGCCTGCCCTATCCGCATTGAAGATTTGGCTTTTGTCGAAATTTCGTCCATCCGCGAAACGGAAGAAAAAACAGTATACGATTTTACGGTTCCCGAAACCCACAATTTTGTCGCCGAAGGAATCGTTGTCCACAACACCACGATGACGGACGCGCTGATTGCGGCCGCGGGACTGATTTCGCAGGAAATGGCGGGCAAACAGCAGTTCATGGACTATTACGAGTTGGAACAGGCAAGGGGCATTACAATCAACGCGGCGAATATTTCGCTCATACACAAAATCGCGGACGAAGAGCACTTGATCAACATCATCGACACTCCGGGACACATTGATTTCGGGGGAGAAGTCATCCGCGCCATGCGCGCCGTGGACGGAGTCATACTCGTCGTAGATGCGGTGGAAGGAGTCATGCCCCAAACCGAAACCGTGGTGCGGCAGGCGCTGAGGGAAAAAGTCAAGCCCGTCCTTTTCATTAACAAAGTGGACAGACTGGTGAATGAGTTACAGGTTACGGAAGAGCAAATGCAGGAACGCTTTTTGAAAACCATCACGCAAGTGAACGCGCTAATTCAGAAAAACGCCCCTCCCGAGTTTAAGGAAAAATGGCTCGTCAACGTGCAGGACGGGAGCGTTTCTTTTGGCAGTGCGTTCAACAAGTGGGCGCTCAACTTTGACACGATGAAAGTTTCCGGAGTATCGTTCAAGGACGTTTACAAGTATTGCAAGGAAAAAAACCAGAAAGAGTTGGCAACCAAGTCTCCCTTGCACTTGGCGATTTTGGGAATGGTTGTCAAGCACTTGCCCTCTCCCAAAAAGGCCCAAATCTACCGCATTCCCAAAATCTGGGGAGGAGAACTGGAAAGCGAGGAAGGAAAGGACATGATGACGTGCAACCCGAACGGAGTCGTCGCCATGATGATTAACGACGTTTCGACCGACGCGCATGCGGGAGACGTGGCCACGGGAAGACTGTATAGCGGAACCGTGAAAAAAGGCGTTTCAGTCAACTTGATCGGCTCGCAGAAAACCCTCGTCATCCAGCAAGTGGCCATCATGATGGGACCCGAAAGAGTTGTAGTAGAAGCCGTTCCCGCGGGAAACATTGTTGCGTTGATTGGACTTAAAGAAGTGTATTCGGGAGAAACGATTTCGAGCAAAAAAATCAAAGAATTCGAAAGCTTCATGTCCAACGCCGAACCCGTCATGACGGTTTCAGTAGAGGCCAAAAGCACAAAGGATTTGCCCAAACTGATTGAAGTCATCCGCCAGATTACGAAAGAAGACCCGAACGTGCGCGCGACGTTGAACCAGGAAACGGGCGAGCACTTGCTCTCGGGAATGGGAGAATTGCACTTGGATGTTACAAGGTATAGAATTGAAACCGACCACAAAGTTCCCATTACGGTTTCCACTCCCATTGTCGTATACAGGGAAACGGCCACTTCAAACTCTCCCATTATTGAAGGAAAGTCTCCCAACAAGCACAACAAGTTCAAGCTGAGGTGCGAGTCCATTCCCGCGGAGTTGCTGGAAAAACTGGTCGAGAGCAAAATCAACGGAAAAATTCGGGACAAGGACAAGAAAATTGTGGAACAGTTGATTGATATGGGCTTTGACCGCGACGAGTCGAAAAAAACCTGGTGCATTCACAATGGAAACATGTTCGTGGATGCGTCGCGCGGAATCCAAGCTCTGTTTGAAGTCAAAGAATTGGTCATTCAGGGATTCCAGGACGCGATGAATGAAGGACCGCTCGCGAAAGAGCGCTGCTTCGGAGTCAAGTTTGTATTGGAAGATGCAACATTGCACGAGGATGCGATACACAGGGGCCCCGCGCAAGTGCTTCCCGCCATTACGCGCGCGTGCTACGCGGCCATGCTCTCCGCGGACGCCGTTCTTTTGGAGCCCAAACAGATTTTGACGATTAATATTCCGCAGGATTTCATGGGAGCGGCTTCAAGAGAGTTGGGAAGCCGGAGGACGCAGATTTCGGAAATGCGCACGGAAGGAGATACCACAATTATTATCGCCAAAGCGCCCGTCAAAGAGTTGATCGGATTTTCCGCATCCATTCGCGGCGCAACGGAAGGAAGGGCGATTTGGACGGCCGAATATTACGGCTACGAAAAACTGCCCAAAGAATTGCAGCGGCCCACTATAGTTGAAATCCGAAAACGCAAGGGAATGGACCCCGAAGTCAAGCCCGCCTCGTTCTTCATGGATTAGGGGAAAAACCATGTTTCGAAACATTGAAGTGTTAGCCAAAAAGCTGGACAAAGTGCGGCCAAAGAAAATTGTGCTCACGGGAGGCTATTTCGACCTGACGCACGTGGGACACTTGGAATTGCTCGAATTCGCGAAATCACAAGGAGACATTTTGGTCGTCAATGTCGGTTCGGACATGCTGTGCAAGAAAGTGAAAGGGAAAAAACGACCCGTGCTTTCCGAAAACCAGAGGGCCAAAATGGTTTCTTCGCTCAAAACAGTAGACTTTGTATTCGTCTCGGATGAGCCCACGTTTTCGCACCACATTCTGCACGCGCTCAAGCCGAACATTCTCGTGGTCAACGAATCCTGGAATGGGAAAAAGGAAATTGAAGACATTGAAAAAGCGTTTCCCGAAATCGGCATTGTCTTTGTCGAAGAAAAAAGCGCGCAAGACGGCCTTTCGACCACGCAATTGATTGAAAAAATCAAGCAAGAGCACTAAAAAACCCTTTATTCCGGCCAGGGCCAAGGCAGTAGCCTTTAAAACGCTTTTTGTCGAAAGTAGAGTATTGCGCGTCAAAAGGCTAACATTTCGCGTTTTTGAATGTGGAGGAATATGAAATGGCACAATCAAAGCCGCACGTGAATTTGGTCTTTATCGGTCATGTCGACCACGGAAAGAGTACACTCGTCGGAAGGACGATGTATGATACGGGCGCGTTGAGCGAGCAGGATTACAGAAAGCTGAAAGCGGAAGCGGAAGCGCGCGGAAAGGGAACCTTTGCCTTTGCCTACGTGATGGACCAGTTGAAGGAAGAAAGAGAGCGCGGAGTCACCATTGATGTCGCGTACAGAAAGTTTGAAGGAAAAAAGAACAATTTTACCATCATTGATGCGCCCGGACACAAGGATTTTGTCAAAAACATGATTACGGGAACCTCTCAAGCCGACGCGGCCGTATTGGTCATTGCAGCGAAAGAGGGCATTCAGCCCCAGACGCGCGAACACGCGTTTTTGGCCCAAGTTATGGGAATCAAAGAATTGGTTGTAGCAATTAACAAAATGGACGAAGTCAACTATGACGAAAAAGTGTTCAAGCAAGTCAAAACCGAAGTCGAAAAACTCTTGGGCGGAATCGGCTTCAAGATGGACAAAGTCCGCTTTGTTCCCGTTTCGGCCTGGGTCGGAGACAACATTGCCAAAAAGAGCGACAAAATGGCCTGGTTTTCGGGAAAAACTCTTGTAGATACGTTGGA
>JAZDMJ010000029.1:0-35388 GCA_043801115.1 Candidatus Iainarchaeum sp.
AAGGAATCGACATCATGCTCGTAACCGACATGATTCAAAGCGCGTACCAGGACAAATTTGACACCGCACTTCTGGCAAGCGGAGACGCCGACTACGTTCCCGCCGTCCACCTGGTCCAAGAACTCAAAAAAGACGTCGTCAACCTCCACCTGTATGCTGGAAGTTCGGCCGAACTGCGAAACGAGTGCGACTTCCACAAACTCGTCAAAACCGATGCAAGCGGGAAGGTCTACTTTGTCTAACGTGTGCTCAAGATACCTTTAAATAACAGTTTTTTACCAATTCATCAATGAAATTGGCTCAACTTATTGTGTTGGTTTTTATTTTGCTCGTTTTGAGTTTACCTTTGTTTGGATGTATAAGTTCCAGTTCTGTAAAGGAAGACTCAGAAATTAATTCTCAAACACAAAATTCCCAAACAATCGGAAAAATAGATTTAGAAAAAGCCGCATCTGACTGCAAAAAATGTGACTACACAGGTTCCACATGCACAGCGGAGAACACCTGCCTCTTTGATAAAATGAATTCAGAATTAGACTGCCAAAAAATTATTAGTTATGTAAAATCTGAAAACGCGTATTATACTACAAATTTTACAAGCGATGATGTTGCAGATTGTTTTAAGTATTGGGCAATTAAAACTCAAAATCTAGAACTATGCAAGAGTTCTGGGGGTCTTCAACCAGATTGCTATTTTGAGCTTGCGAAAACATCAGACAAAATAACATTAGCTATTTGCGACAAAGCGGGGATAGCATACAATGCGTGTTACGCAGGAATTGCAATAAGAGAACAAAATCCTGAAATTTGTACAAAATATGTACCAGAAAACACAAGCAACAGATATTCCATAAGTATTTGTTACTATGACTTAGCAATGAATACTAACAACATCCAAGTTTGTGGAATGGAACAAATCATAACTGTAACACAAGATAAAATGAACATAGAGCAGTGTGCAACACAGATTTTTGACAGAATATGCCCAACAGATTCAAACTGCAGCGCCACAAAAACAGATTGCGATTCAATAAAAAGTATTGCAACTAGATTTAATAATGAAATAAGCGCAGACCCTTGTTATAATACAATTGCAATAAGAGATAAAGACAAAGATGCTTGTAATCAAATAGTCATTCAAAAAACAAAGCAAGAATGCTTAGACATATTAGCTCACTCATAAGGAACTCATTATTTTTGATCGACACAGAAACAAAATTTACCATTTTTTCCTTCACATTATTCTGACGTCTTCCTATCCGAAAAGGAACGGATTTCCATATTTGATAAAAGGCGCGGGAATACCACAAGAATTCATAATAGAGAAGCAATAGACAAAAGCCCATTTTCTTGCTTTCAATTTGCCTTTTTAAACTTCGCTTAAAGAATTTTCAAATGCGATTAGGAATAAGAAAGCCCTCAATTAAGGGCAGGATATCTGCGCGCCTTTCGCCAAAGAGGTATATCCGCCATAAACTCGGATTAAAGATGCCACGAGGTCTTGGCATCATTTCAAACCCCAAAAAAGCAGTTTACAATCGAATATATAACAGAACAACCCTTAGCGTAGACTCTCTTTTAAAAAATCGCAATCAATCAAAAACTAGTGTTTTCGATAAAGTTGGTTCTAAAATAGAAAATCTAAAAAAAGATTTTCATAATACGAATGAATTGAAAAAAATAAATTCGTTGTTTTTAACCATTAAAGAAGTGACAGATTCTTTGGAAAGCGCTTCACCTGAAATCATTGCGAAAAGAGGCATAGCAAAACAAATCTTTAATGATGTAAATAAAGTTGTTGGCGGAGTTGAATCATCAATCTACAAGTCAACCATTTTAAGTTTTTGTACCACTTTTGAAAGTATACCAAAAATGACTGAAGAGGAGCGGCTGCAAATTCTACCATTGATTGAAAAGTACAAAAAACTAGTCCAATCTGAAAGCTTTGTTTCAAGAGGAGAATATGACGACTTTTTGAAAGACTTGGAAACCTTTTCAGAGAAGTACCCAAAATGGTTTTCGAATGGTCAAAGACTAATTGAAGTGCAGCAGAAAATAGAGGCAGGAATAGGTTTGGAGGAAATGGAAAAAGTTTTGGAATCGGAAAAGCACAGGATTGAAGATTATTTGAAAAAAGTCAACCAAGAAGATGAGTTCTTAACTGAAACAAATTTTGGAATCTTATCACCGTATGAATTTGAATAATATATTGCCAATTTGTTTGGATTGATGGGTTATGAGACAAAACTAACTCCAAAAACCAATGATTTTGGAGTAGACGTGTTGGCCATTAAGAAAGACGAGCGGATTGCAATCCAAGTCAAAAAATATTCTCAAGGAAACAACGTCGGAAACGATATCGTTCAAAAGCTACTGGGCGCAATGCAACAAAAAAATACAAAAGCCAACAAAGGAATCATTGTAACAACTTCAGACTTCACAAAATCTGCAAGAATACAAGCAGAAGAAACCCCAATAGAACTTTGGAACGCTGAAACACTCAAAACCAACATTAAAAAATACAAATTCAAAACTTGACAAAAATCACATTCGCCAGGTCAAAAACCTTCTAAATTCTTTCATATATTTGACTCAGTTGTTGGTATAACGGAGAACTTTCGTCTGCTTTTTCCATTCTTTCAAAAATTCTTTCTTTGATTGGAAACAAATTATACCCACCAATCCCCGCAACAAAAACAGGGTTTGATGTTTTCAAGTTTTGACAAATACATCTCACGGCGCTTTCTGGGTCTGCATAAACTAAAACTTCACAGGCCAATACTGCATATTTGTCCTTTTCACTCATCCACCAGAGGTGACCAATTAGGCTTCGATTGAATATTCCAGCTATAGTGCCTGGTTGTTCCCTTTCTTGGTTCAGTAAGAAAATCAATAATTGGTGTGATGCATCCCATAAATCGTTATTCGCGAACTTTTGAATTATTTCTTGCAATAGTGAAATTCCTTTTGGATCAAATTCGACTATTTTATTTGACGCTTTTTTTGTAATCTCGTCAGCGAGTGTTTTTGGAAGACTTGTCTTCCCAGATTCGATTGCGCGCTTTAACTTTTCTAAATCTTTGCAAAATTCTTTTGGTTCGACTTTGGGCTTGGTTTTGGCTTCATTTTTTTGTTGACTTGGTTGATTGTTGATATTGTAAGTGACATTCATATTTCCTTTTTGCACAACCCCCATAGGACTGTATTTTGGATTTATTTGCTTTTGAATTTGCGTTTGTTTCTTATCCTCTGCAAAGCTATCGATCACATTTTCAAAAAGTTGTTTCAACAACGGCCCAAAAAAATCGGGTTTGATGAAACAGCATACACCAAGAATTCCAAAAACTCCGGCAAAAGTGCCGACAAATATGCCAGACAAATTCAACCCTTGACCAATTGCAATGTATCCTAAAATTACTAAGGCTACGACACCACCGATTCCTGTCAAATAACTGCCTTTGGTCTGGTCATTCATGCAGAAAACTCCTTATGTATCAAATATAAACGTTTCGAAGGGAGGCAAACCTGCATTTGCAGTTCAAATTTGTCCAAAAGCCAGCACATTTTAACTAATTAAGGCCTGTAGGAAAGACTAGCGATGACGAGGTTAATCCCTGCCGACGAAAGGATGACGACCAAACCACTCCGAGCACTTTAATACTTGGTGAAACCATGCAAAGCGTTCTGAACTTCAAGCCCGAAGAAAAAAAGAAAGTACTCGAAGCCTTGAAACAGTTCAAGCCCAAAAACGCGGGAAGCGAATTCGAAGCGCACGCCGTCGAAATTGACGGGTGCAGAGTAACATTCTTCCAAAGCGGAAAACTGCTCATTCAAGGAGCGAACGCGGAGCACGTGAAGGAAAAAATTCTGCAATTGGTGGAAACGGAAGACGAGCTCGTGCTGGGCATTGACGAAGTCGGACGAGGGGAAAATTTCGGGCCTTTCATTGTAGCCGGAGTGCTCGGATGGACTTCCAAATTGAGAGAATTACGGGATTCGAAAAAAACGGCCGACATTGAGGGAAAAAAGAAAATCGTGGACGAGAACGCGGTCGGGCAGAGTTTGGTGGTTGTCAGCGCGGGAGAGATTGACGAGCGCAGGGGAAAGGGGGAAAATTTGAACCAAATCCAAGCCGAGTGCGTGAACCAGATTATCGGATTCTTCCGCAAAAATTTTGCGGAAAAATTCAAAATCATCGTGGACGGGAGTCCGATTGCGGGAATTTCCGGAGTGGAATTCTTGCCCAAAGGGGACGACTTGGTTCCGCAGTGCGGGGCTGCATCCATTGTAGCGAAGCATGCGCGGGATAAAAGCGCGGACAGGGAAAAGAGAAAGAGTTGGAAAAACTAGTTCATTCGATGAGTTCTTTTTTGAGCAAAATTTTGTTCGTCATTCCGAAACTGTGCTTTTCCAGCACGCCCTTGGCTTCGAGTTTTTTGATGGCCCTGTGCGTTTGAACTTTGGACAGTCCGGAGTCTTTGGCAATTTTGGCCTGCGTGGCTTCGTAATTGTTCCGCTTCAACGCTTGGATGATTTTTTTCTCGTCGGGAAGAAGCAGATTTTCGGCCATTTCTTCGCGCACTTTCTTGATTTCTTTTTCTCGAATCAACTGCCAGATGGAAAAGCCGGCCAGAATAGCCACGATTCCGCTGATGAGCAGCACGATGGAAATGGGGGAAGAAACTGCATCGAGCGGGTTGAACGGGCTTTCGCGCGGAGCCCTCAAAAAATTGGCATCGCGAAAGGACGCGTTTGCGTCAAACACCCGGTTGGCGTCGAAAGCGGGGACGACGTCCGCGTGCCAGACGGCCGAATAGGCTTGGAAAAAGAAGAACAAAATCGCAAAACCGCCGTACAAGAAGCAGACTAGCATCATGAGAGCGTATCGGCGCTTTACTTTTAAAGCAGTTTCAAGTTGTTTCATGTTTCAACCTTTTTCACGTATTGTAACCATTCGTTTCAGGTTGTTACAAACAATCCTATTAGGGGTTGCAAAACTATTTAAAACATGCACTCGGTTGAAAAGAGTCTTCCCGTTCTCGAATTGCGGAACGTGCGCAAGAGCTACCAATTGGACTCCGTTCTAGTGGAAGCCGTCAAAGGCATTAGCTTGGCGATTGGAAAAGGAGAAATGGTGGCAGTGGTGGGCGCTTCGGGTTCGGGAAAATCTACAACGCTGCACTTGATGGGCGCGCTGGACGTTCCAACCTCGGGCAACGTGTTGTTGGACGGCGTGGAAATTACTTCGTTGCCCGACAACGAACTGGCCCGCTTGCGCGGCCAAAAAATCGGCTTCGTATTCCAGTCCTTCTTTCTCTATCCGACTCTTACGGTTTATGAAAACATCGCCCTGCCTATGCGCATTCACGAATTCGACGAAGGGGAAATCCGGAAAAAGGTCCAAGAACTGGTTGCATTGGTGGGATTGGAAGACCGCGCTTCGCACTTGCCCGCCCAGCTTTCGGGCGGAGAACGGCAGAGAGTGGCCGTCGCCCGAGCATTGTCCACTTCTCCGTCCATGCTGCTCGCGGACGAGCCCACGGGAAATTTGGACTCGAAGACGGGACTGGAAATCATGGAATTGCTGTCGAAGTTGAACCGCGAAGGCATGACGGTCGTCATCGTCACGCACACGAGCGAGTGGGCCGACTATGCCCCGCGCATTGTCACGCTTCGGGACGGAAAAATTCTGTCCGACGAAAAAAACAGGAAAAGGAGAAATCGAACATGAATGGAAAAACGAAAATTTTTGGAATCGGGCTCGCATTCCTCGCATTCGCGGTTTTGGCGAGCGCCGCTTCCACTACCTATATTGCCGAGCCGGCCTATTTGATCAACCTCTCTTCGACAACTTTTTTGCCGTCCACGCTCGCCCCCGGCGACGAGGCCAGCCTGGCCGTTAACGTGCAAAACAAGGCGACCACGATTTCCATCCAGGACTTGAACGCGTCGCTCTTGCTGGGAAACCAGTTTGAAGGAATCGACTTGAACCAGTTCACTTCGCTCATCCAGTACGGGAGCACGCAAACTTTGGTGTTCAAGTTCCGCGTCAAAGAAGACACGCTTCCAGGATTCTATCCCGCTTCGATTAACTTTTCCTACACACGCGACGGAGAGCGCGTTTCCGAGCAGAAATCGGTTTCCATTCCCGTTTCGGGCTCGTCCAAAAAGCTCGACGTCAGCGTTTCTCCCGCCGTCGTCAACCCGGGCAACCAGACCGAACTCTCGTTTGCCGTGAAAAACCTTACAGGAAGCCCAGTTTCGAATGTTTCCGTTTCCTGGACGGAAGCCAGCAATCTCGTTCTTCCCGTCGGAACGGACAACGTGCGCTATATTTCATTAATCGAACCGGGCGAAACGGCTTCCGTTTCCTACATTGTCGCCGCCGACCCGAACATTACGACGGGATTGTACTTGCTCGACGTCAATGTTTCCTATTCGGGCGCTTCGGGCAGCACATCCCAAAAGTCCAAACTCGGACTCATGGTGGGAGGAGCAACCGACTTTGAAGTCAGCGCCGAAACGAGTTCGACGGGAACGCTCTCGCTGAGCATTGCCAACATCGGCTCGAACGACGCTGACGCCGTCGTCGTCAAAATTCCCTCCCAGGCTTCGGTTTCGGTTTCGGGCAGCAGCACGTACATTTTGGGCGCGCTGAACAAAGGAGACTACACGCTCGCCAGTTTTCAAATCCGAACCACAGTTGCTGCGCAAGGCGCCGGCGGAGTTGACCCCCTTTCCTCTGCCGGGCCTTTCCAGCGCACGGGAACAACTGACCGCAACGCGTTCGACCGCAATGCGTTCGGCGGAACGCAAAAAATTTCCATCGAAATCGACTACACGGACACGACGGGCATCCGCCAGAAAGTAATCAAAAGCGTCGACCTCGTTTCTTCCGCCGCATCCCTTTCTTCGGCGGCGGCCGCCCGAACGCGCTCGTCCGACTCGCCCTACATTCCCTACGCCCTCGCAATTTTAATCGCGGGAGGATTCGCCGCTTTTAACTATTGGAAGGCGAAAAAGTCGTGGAAAATTTTTGGAATTTTTGCGGGAATTTCCGTTGTATTGTTTTTGGCCGTCATTTTCCTGCTCTCGTCCAATTTATGGGCGAGCATACTCGTGGCCGTTGCTTCCATTCTCGCAATGGCGGGACTGTTTTTTCCCGAAAAACTCCGAATAGTTTGGGAAAAATTGAAAAAGCTCGTCCAGCGGAAAAAGGGAAAGTGATTCTCGTTGAAGTGGAACGACGCGTTCAAGCTCTCCGTTAACAACATCACCCACCGCCAGTTGCGCGCGTGGCTCACTTTGCTGGGCATTGTCATCGGAGTCGCAGCCGTCGTTTCCATTATTTCCATCGGAGACGGCGCTTCGGCAAGCCTCGAACAACAGCTTTCGCGCTTCGGAGCGGACGTTATTACGGTAACGGCGGGCTTTTCGCGCGCGGAAGCTTTCGGCGGGGGCCCTCCTTCGAGCGGGGGAGGATTCGAAGGAGGCTTTGAAGGAGGCGGAACGACAACAGTTCGCCGGACGACCACTTCGACGGTCACGCCCGAACTCAAAACCCAGGACGTTCAAACCATCAAAGCCAATCCCAATATTATCGCCGTCAACCAAATCGTTTCGGGGCGCTCGAAAATAACCTTCATGTCCCAAACCATTACCGCCCAAATCCAGGGCGTCAATCCCCTGACGTGGACGCAAACCAACAGCATTACGCTTTCTATGGGAAGACTGCTCACGTCGAGCGACTCGACGGCCGTCGTCGTCGGCTACGGCCTGGCCAATACGTCGTTCAAACAAGTCATCACGCTGGGAAGAACAATCGACATCAACGGAAAAGGATTCACAGTAGTGGGCATTCTCGCGGCCACGACCGGCGGCATGGGAGGCGGGGGAGACACGATTGTTTACATGA
Source organism: Candidatus Iainarchaeum sp. (assembly GCA_043801115.1). Taxonomy (GTDB): domain Archaea; phylum Iainarchaeota; class Iainarchaeia; order Iainarchaeales; family UBA10191; genus CAZHUN01. Next base: position 7,916 of record JAZDMJ010000029.1, read on the forward strand.
ACTATCCTTCCTCGTATAGCGTCATCGACATGAACAAGAATACGTTTTCTTCCATCCAGGCTAAGGCTTCCAGCACGGACGTGTTGGACGACACGATTACCGAACTAACGGCTTCATTGCAGGCCGAGCGCAAAGTGACCGCCCGCACGCAGGACTTTTCCATCACGTCGAGCGAATCCATCAAAGAACAAATCAGCAGCATGACTGACACTCTGACTTTGTTCCTCGGGGCCATTGCCGCCATCTCCCTTTTAGTAGGAGCAATCGGCGTGGCCAACAGCATGTTCACTTCTGTATTGGAAAAAACGCGCGAAATCGGAATTTTGAAAGCATTGGGCGCAACGAACAACGAAGTCATGCAAGTGTTTTTGTTCGAAAGCGCGCTGTTCGGGCTCGTGGGGGGAATTTTGGGCGCCATTTTGGGAATGCTCATGGCTTCGCTCATGTCCATGCTCGGACTCAGCCTCGGAATCACGGGAGACGTTACCACTCTTGTTACCCCCCAACTGCTCATCCTCGCCGTCCTCCTTTCCACCATCATTGGAGTCATTTCCGGCCTCGCGCCCGCGCGCAACGCGTCCAAGCTCAACCCCATCGAGGCGCTCCGCCATGAATAGCCGCGCGCTCATGCTATCTGCGCTTTTGGCGGGCCTCGTTACTGCGCTCTTGCTCTCAACGGGCTGTGTCCAAGGCTCGGCGAAAACCTACACGCTTCAAGAAGTTGCCCAGCACAATTCTCCCTCCGACTGCTGGATTGCATTGCAGGGAAAAGTGTACAATGTGACGGAATTGCTCGCACGCACGCCCGAAAATCCGCTCGCACAAAACTGCGGAACCGAAGTGCAATACTTTGGCGGCCTTCCCCCTTCCGACTTCAACAATTTTGACCGCAACAATTTCGACGCCAACCGCGCGCGCGACTTCAACGCGCGCCCCGCCGACTTTAATTCAATGGACCGAAATGGCCCCGACCCCGACCGCAACCAGTTTGGCGCGCAGGGAATGCTGTCCCAATACTATATCGGCGACCTGCAACCGTAAATTCAATGCCCGGCCAGAAAGACGAAATGTTTCAGTTTCGCGGCGTCTTTTGCGGAAAGTTTTTTCTTTTCCACTTTGTTTCCAATCAATGCAGAGTTTCCGAACGGGTCTTTCACGATTACTGTAAAGGGAATTTTTCCTTCCTTCATGGAGTCGATTTTGGATTTCAACTGGTCGGACTTTTTGCCCGGAACTGTTGCAAGCACGGAGCGGACGCGGTCGAGCAATCCTTCCATGTTGGAAATGTAACCGTCGGCCAACGGGCCGGGTTCAATCGTAGTGCCTAACTCTGGGATTTCAACCGTTCCCGAAGTCGAACGCACGATTTTGACTTTCAAATCCGAAGCAGAGCGCACTTTTGCTTCAAAATAGACGGGCTCATTGAAGGCGGTGTTCCAAACATCGTTCAATTTCAAACCGCAGTGCGGGCAGGAAAGCGTTGAAAGCAAGACTTCGCCGAATTGTTCGACGTTTTCGGAAACTTGCAATAAAAAAGCGGGCTTGGAACAGGAAGGACAGGGAACCGACAACTGGGGTTCCATGGTTTCACTTTCGGCCGCGAAAGGCCAAATCGTGCAAGAGCTTGTCTTCTTTTTCTTTCCGCTTGGCGGATTTTTTGCTCTCTTTCAATACTTTTTCCTTCAAACCCTTCAAGTCGACTTCGGCGTTCGAGACTGCTTTTTCGAGTGCGTCCAATTTCGTGACGACTTGGGAAATGTCGGCCGAAGTTTTGGGCTTACCGTAATAGTGCTTGAAAGTGTCTTCCAATACATTCAAGCGCTTGTGCGCGTTGTCGACTCTTTGAACGTGCGCGTCCGCGCGCTCGTGCTTGGAGTGGTGCAATACGAGCTGGTTTTCGGCGCGCGAAAGGCGCTCTTTCAAAATTTCAACGCGTTTTTCCAATGCTTTTTCGTCAAACTTTCCCTTCAACTTTTGAGACTGGACAAAATTGTACTCGAGCTGGTTTTCAGCAGTCTTCAACCTGCCGCGGACGAGCTCGAAACGCTTGTCCAATTGCTTGACGTCCTGTTCGAGCTTTCGCTCCAATTTTTCCAGCTTTTCAGAGTGAAGCGAAATGGGAGAAACGAGGGAAGAAGTGGTTTGGAGTTTTTGCTCCAATTTTTTCAACGCGTCAAACGCCAAATCTACTCGGCCTTCAATCGCAAGAACGTGCGCGCGGGCGTTCTGCACCTGCTTTTCCGTCGAAAGCGGGCTCTTTTCAACAGCTTCGAGGCGTTCGAGCAGGGAATCCTTCTCTTTCTCCAAGCTTTCCAAACGCTTTTCGAGTTCGGACAAATTCTCGGAAGGTTTTGCAACCGCAGAAGGGTAGGGAACAAACTGGGGCGCTTCGGTCTCTTCGAGCGCGGTTCTGTCGAAATAGACTTCTCCAAAGTACGGCTCTGAATCGGCAACAGAAGAAGCAAGTGCGCGCATTTTGGGCTTCCAACTGTCGACAACGACAACAGCTGCGCCCAACACAACCGTAAGTCCGGCCAATGCAATCGTAACCCACATGAGTGAAAACCTTTCAACAAAACAGTAAAAGAAAGGCTTTAAAAAGCCTACAAGTGGTTTTCGAACAATTTTTCACTATTTAAAGTTATTTTTGACTCGAGTTCGGAGAGGGAAACTTCTTTCAAAAGCGCGATTTTTTCGCCCAATTTTGGAATCAGAAAAGGCTCGACGGCGTTCCCTTGCACGCGCATGGGTGCGTCGCTTTCGAGCAGCAAATTTTCCAAGGAAAGGGATTGGAAAAAAGCGTCGTTCCAGTTGTTGTACAACGCGCTGCAATTGGCGGAAACAAAAAAGCCCGCCTCTTGTACTTGCCGGGCCTGCGCTTTCGAGCCCGAAAAAAAGTGCAACAATACTTTCCCCGCGCCCTTTTCCCGCAATATTTTCAAGCACTCCGCGCGCGCCCCGCGCGAGTGCACTTCCAAAGGCTTGTTGAATTCTTTCGCGAGGGAAATGAATTGTTCGAATACTTTCAACTGCTTGCTCTGCTGGGGAAGGGAAACCGCGAGCTTGAAATCCAATCCGACTTCTCCAAAGCCCGCGCACTCTTCCGCGTGCGCGCGCGCAAATTGGAGGGCCAATTCGATTTCCTTTTCCGTCAACTGCAAAACGTCTCCCGGATACAAGCCCAAGCAGGCTTTCACTTGCGGAAATGCGCGCTGCAATTCCAGGGTTTTTTCCATCGAGCGCAAATTTGCGGAATTGGAAAAAAACAATTGGACATTCTCCTTCTCCGCGCGCTCCAATACCCCCTTCACGTCCGGAACGGAGTCCAAGTGCAAGTGTACATCGGCCCACATGAGACGAAAAAGGGAGAAAGAATAAAACAACTTAACGCTTCGAACAGGGTATGAAGGGAAAAATTGCACTCCTGGCCATACTCTTGGCCGTGCTGGCCATTGCCGCGTTTTTCTATTTTTCCCAAGCGGAGCGCGGTTCGGCCCCGAATGTAGTGCCTAACTCGTTCGACGGAAACTTGCGCGTTTGGATTTTGGACGTCAACCAGGGAGACTCCATTCTGCTCCAGCTTCCGAACGGAAAAAACATTCTCGTCGACGCGGGCCTGCCCGAGCAAGGGGAAAAAGTCGCCGCGTTTTTGAAACAGCAGGGCGTTTACAGGCTGGACGCGCTCGTCGCCACGCACTCCGACTCCGACCACATCGGGGGCATGGACGAAGTTTTGAAACAAATTCTAATTTCCGCATTTTTCGAAAACGGACGCGCGTGCGAAACGCAAACGTGCAAGGGACTGGACGAAGTACTGGGCGAAAAACAAATTCCGCGCGCCGTGCTGAAGGGGGGAACGGATTTCAACATTGGCGGCTTTTCATTCTCTGTACTGAACCCCTGGCCGGAAGACTCTCAAACCGACAACGACGCCAGCATCGTTCTCCGCTTCGCATTCAAGAATGAAATTTTCATGCTCGCGGGAGACTGCACTTCGCTGTGCGAGCAAACCATCGAAGCGCACTTCATTGAACTGGACGTGAATGTGTTGAAAGTGGGCCACCACGGGAGCGCGTATTCTTCTTCTGCCCCCTTTTTGCAGCGCGTTTCCCCTCAATTCGCCCTCATTTCCGTCGGAGAGAACTCATACGGCCACCCTCCCCCGCAAACCATTCAACGACTGCAAGAAAGCGGAGCAACTGTTCTGCGCACGGATAAATCGGGAAACATTGAATTGAACACGGACGGAGAAATTTTGACGATTTCCCATGACAACTAAATCTTTTTGGAACAAAATCGAATTGGATGTTTTCGACTCCGTCTACGAGCCGCGCGAGGACTCATTTCTCCTCGCCGAAGCGCTGCATGTACCGAAAAATTCCACATTCCTCGACATGGGGTGCGGTTGCGGCATTCAAAGCGTTTCCGTTTTGCACCAGGGAGCCCAAAGCGCGCTTTGCGTTGATGTAAATGCGAAAGCGGTTGAAAATGCAGTACACAACGCGTCGAAATTTGGAAAATGCAAGGGAAGAGAGAGCAATTTATTCGCGAACGTGCCGGAAAAGTTCGACTGCATTGCCTTCAATGCCCCGTACGTGGTTTCGGAATCCATTCAAGAGCGCGCGGATGACGGGGGCAAAAGGGGAAGGGAAGTTTTGAACCGATTCCTGCGCCAAATGCCCGAACATTTAAATGCGCGGGGAGCGTGCTATTTCGTGCAAAGCTCGCTCAATGGAGAAACGGAAACAAAAAAATTGCTGGAAGAATTGAAGTTGAAGGGAGAGATTGTCGCGCGCGAAAAAACCGCGTTCGAAGAACTGCAAGCGTGGAGAGTGGAAAAGTGAAGTGCGTGATTATTGGAAGCTTTCACCACTTTTACCAAGAAGTGGTCTATGCAAGAGAAGACTTTGAAGCGCTCGGAGTCGAAGTATTGTCTCCCGAAAAATCGCACGTCCTCGATCCAAAAGAAGATTTCATCATTCTCGGCTCGGACCCGGAAAAATTCTCCATTCGCGAGATCGAAGACGTTGTATTGGATAAGATTCCCAAAAGCGATTTCGTTTATTTAGTAAATCCTGACGGGTATACGGGAAAGACGGCCAGTTTTGAAATCGGGGCAGCCGTGGCCGGCCAAGTTCCCGTATTCGCAAAAAGCGTTCCGGATGATGTTCTCATCAAACAGTACATTCTCGAAGTCGGAACGCCCGAACAAATCTTCGAAATCATGAAAAAAGCGCGCAAGCATTGACGATTTAAATTGTAGTGCCTAACTAATTTGCATGTACGCGCGAAAGAAAACCGTCAAAGGGCACACTTACTACTACTTGGTTTCTTCGCACCGCGTGAACGGAAAAGTGGTCCAGCACCACGAAAAGTATTTGGGAAAAACAAAGAAGGGATTTTGAATGCCGGTAAACGCGGGGCCCGAATACGCGAAAGCCGAACGCAAGTACATTGACGCACGCACGCCCATGGAAAAATTGGCGGCGTTGCAGGAAATGAAGAGCACGGTTCCAAAACACAAGGGAACGGAAAATCTGCTCAAAGAAATCGTGCGAAAAATTTCCCGCATCAAGGCGGAAATGGTCAAACAAAAGGAGATGGCCGCAAAAAGGGGAAGCGGCCGAAGCGCCATGTCCGTGCGAAAGGAAGGATGCGGGCAAATCGTTTTAGCAGGATTGCCCAATTCGGGAAAAAGCACTGCATTGCACGCATTGACGGGAATCGACGTTGAGATTGCGCCCCACCCGTATACTACGGTAAAGCCCGAAGTGGGAATGTTCGACTTTGGCGGCGCAAGAATTCAGCTCGTCGAACTGCCCGCGGTAGTCGAAGGGAGCGCGGACGGAAAAGCGCAAGGAAACCAGGTGCTGAGCGCAGTGCGGAATTCGGACGCAATCGTTTTAGTGGTTGATGCGGAAAGCGCTCGAAAAGAAGCGCAACTGCTCGAAAAAGAACTCAAAAAGGCCGAAATATGGCTGAATCAGGCGCCGCCCAAAATCCAGATCAAAAAATCCTCCTTTCCCGGACTCTCGATTACAGGAAAAGAGCATTTGAAGATTTCCGAAAAAAACTTGTTGGAATTTTTGCGCTCCGCGGGCTACCCGCAAGCGTCTGTAACACTTGAAGAGGACGCCGACTTGGGAAAAATCGCGCAAGCATTGGACGAAAAAATCTGTTATAAAAAGGCGCTCGTCCTTGCCAACAAGAGCGAGGGCATGGAAAAAATTGTAGTGCCTAACTTCAGGGTCGTACAAGTGTCAGACTGGAACAGCGCGCACGCGCTCGAAGAAGTCAAAAGCGCGCTGTTCGCCCTGCTCGGAGTGGTTCGAGTGTACACCAAGCGTCCGGGGCAAGAGCCCGACTATCAAGAGCCGCTCGTCGCGAAAAAGGGAAGCACGGTCGAGCAAGTCGCAAAACACTTGCACAAAGAGCTTGTCCGGTCGCTCAAGTTCGTGCGCGTGTGGGGCAGCACGAAATTCGAAGGCCAGCGCGTTTCAAAGGATTATGTTTTGCACGACCAGGACATTATTGAAATCAACTAGTCTTCGTCCGCTGTTTTGAAAAATTTGTCCTTGTTTTGCAAAACGTATATGGCAACCAGAATGACGACCAAAATTCCCGCGCCGTACAAGAAAGGAGTAATGTCCGCTTCGGGCTCTACGGTGGAAGTAAAACCGTCCCGGTAAACGTTTCCCGCATTCGTCACGGCTTTGGCCGCGAACGAAACCGCGTCCGCGTACTTGTTCTGCGAATATGCAGCCGTGGCCTTGTTCCAATTCGACTGGAATTCTTCCAGCTGGGACTGGTTCACCCACAAGTCCTTGTTGTCCGTGGAAAGTGCGGAGTCGGCGAACTGCGAGAGGGAAGAGAATTTGTTTTCCGTTACTTTTCGCAGCGAATTATTGTCGCCGTACAATGCAATATAGGCGGAAGCGCGCTGCACGCGCAAGTCCAAACCGTCCGCCGCGTTCGACGCGCTCGCCTGCGCCGAGTCGAGCAAATCATTGACGGCCGTCGTGTTGGCCAAACCAATTCCTTTCTTGTTCGAGCTTCCCTGATAGATGGAATACAATTGCTGGGGCGGCTCGGCAAGGGAAATCAAATAACTCTTTTGCGAAGATTCCATCGTCGATTTTGAAAGCAAATTCGTCAGCTGTTTTTTCAGTCCGTCATAGGCAATCGCCTTTGCTTCCAAAGAATCCAAAACCGGCTGGACGGCAACCAGCTTTGAATGGAAAGAATCCACTTTTTCGACGGCGGGAGCGGAAAGAAAATCGTTTTCCGACTCTATCGCGTCATCAATGGCCGAAGAAGCATCACCGCAAAGGGATTGGATGTCCTTCAAATTGTTCTGCATCAAAATAGCCTGCGCTCTGACTTCCAAACTGTTTCCGTCGTTTTCAATAATGGACAAGTCGCCGTCGATTTCGTTCTGCAGCAACTGTTTCAACGTATTGAAATAGCCGGACTGCGTGGAAGAAAAAATCCACTGCCCCTGCTGGACCGCGCTCGATTTCAAATTCTGGTAGCCGCGCAAGAAAGCGCCCGCGCGGAACACTTGCAAGTTCGAACTCTTTTTGGAAAGCAATTGCGGGGGGGATTTGTCCAGCACCGCGAGATAACCGGAAACCGTATTGCTCTGCAGCAACGCAATAACCCAGTATGCGGAGTTGCCGTACTGGAGGGGGGAAGTGGAAAAAATTTCGGGCGTTTCGTTCGCGTAAATCCACTGTCCGCTTTGGGCAAACTGGAGCGCTTCCTGGGACGAAATCGCGAAAGCAATGCTTGAAAGCAATAGCAGGGCGAGAAGGACGGGTTTTCCGCGCATGAAAGAGGGAAGAAGTTCGAAGTATTAAAAACCTGCGCCAAAATCCCCGAAATCGCGCGGCATCCACGGCTTTTTAAATCATACGTTTGAAAATCTGCTTTGGAGAGAGTGGAAAATGCCCAAAAAACCGCGCGACCACATCGAAAAAGCCGAAGACAGGATTTGGCACGAGTGGTTCGACAAGCTTACGGACAAAGACCACAAAGCCTACATGCAAAAACTGGGACTGGACGACGAAGACCAGGCCGAACTGCCCGAAATCGAAAAAGAACTGAACGAAATCAACTCGGGAGATACTGTACAATTGCAAGAGCAAAAACACTCTATCAAAAAGGGAAGGAAAAAGTGAAAACATGGCCGACATTCGAATATTGAAACTCAAAGAAGACGATGATGTATTGGAAAGCGTGCAGGAATTCTGCGAAAAGGAAGGAATCAAGCTCGGAGACTTTGTTTCCGCAACGGGAAGAATGAAAGACTTCGAAATTTCCGCCTTTTCCGGACAGGGCGGAATCGAAAACAAGAGTTCGACCACTCCGCACGAAGTCGTAAACGTTTCGGGAAAAGTGCAAAAAGCGCGCGGAGCGTTCGACATCAGCATGAAGCTCTCCCTGGCAAGGCCCGGACTGAGCACGATGCAGGGAAAACTGCTGAAAGGAAGGGCTTCGGGAAGCCTTGAAATCGCCATCCGAAACGTCAACTTGGGAAAAATCATCGAAGCGTAACCGCATGCCAGAATTCCGCTATTACAGCACGAACAATCCGAGCGAGCAGGCGAATTTTGAAACCGCGCTCTTGAAAGGGATCGCCCCCGACTTTGGATTGTACACGCTTTCGCCGCAGGACATTCCCAAAATTTCCAAGCAACAATTGCGGGAAATGCGCTCGCAAAGCTTTGCCGAAATCTCGTTCGAAGTGCTTTCCCCTTTCACCCAAAACGAAATCCCCGAAGACGAACTGCGCGCGCTCTTGGAAGACGCCTACAACGAGCGCATCATTCCGACAACGTTGCAAACCGTCAGCGAAAAAGAATCCATTTTGTGGCTCACGAAAGGCCCGACTTATTCGTTCAAAGACTATGCCGCGCGCTTTCTCGCCCGCACCTTGAACTATTTTTTGGGAGTGCGAGAGCTCAAAAGGACCGTTATCGTTGCCACGAGCGGAGACACGGGAGGAGCGGTGGCGGACGCCGTGCACGGGCTCGACAACATCGACAACGTCGTGTTTTTTCCGAAAGGCTCCATCAGCGAAGGACAGCGAAGGCAAATGACTACTTTGAAGGGAAATGTATTCGCGTTCGAAGTCAACGGAGACTTCGACGTTTGCCAGGCCTTGGCCAAATCCTTAATCGGAGACAAGATGTTCGCGGAAAGCGTTTTCGGGGACGCACAGCACTTGACTTCCGCCAACTCGATCAGCTTGGGAAGGTTATTGCCACAGGCCGTATATCCGTTTTTCGCGTTTTCTCGCCTTGCTTCCGAAAAACCTTTCGTGGCGAGCGTTCCTTCGGGAAACTTTGGAGGCATAATGGGAACAGTATTCGCGAAAGCCATGGGATTGCCCGTGCAAAAAATATTGTGCGGAGTGAACGAGAACAGGGAATTTCCAGACTTTCTTTCCACGGGAAAATACGAAGTAAGGCCTTCCATTTCTTGCCCATCTTCAGCCATGATTGTTTCCCATCCTGGAAACTTGGCCCGCCTCGTCGACTTCTACGGCGGCCACTTGTTCGACGAAAGAGATCCCGAAACGCGCAAAGTGAAACGAGAAGGCGTCATTTCGCGCATGCCCGACCTGGAACGCATGCGCAAGGACTTGTACTCTGTCAGTATTTCCAATCCCGAACACTTTCAAACCATGAAAGAAGTGTTCGAACAACGCGGAATTATTTTGGACCCGCACGGAGCAGTCGGGTGGAAGACATTGCAATATTTCGCGCGAGACCATTCTTTTGACCAGGCCATCGTGTACGAAACCGCCGACCCGGGAAAGTTTCCTGAAGACGTTCAAAAGGCGATTGGAATTACTCCCCCGCTCCCGCCCAAAATGCAAGCGCAAGCGGAGTCCGACGAGCGCATTTACTCCATTGAAAGCGCTCCTTTGCAGACGACGCAAGGGTTAAAGCTGAGCGACGCGCAAGTGGAAGAAGCCCAACGCAAAATCCGGCAACTGTTCGCCTAAGCCTTTTTGTGGGCGGCAATGTATTCGTCCATTTGCTGCAAAAACTGAGCGGGCTGGATGGGATTGCACCCCAGCGCGCGCGTAATGGATTCAATGTTTGGAATATGGATTGACGAATCGTTGTTTTCGGTCAAAATTTCCACTTCCAGCATTTTGCCAAAATTTTCGACATTTTGAAGGCACACAATGTAATCAAATCCACTCAGCGGATACACGAATTCCCGCTTGTGCTTGATCCACGGCGGGTCGGGTTTGAAGTTCAGCGATTCCAGCAAAGAGTCGAACGCGTTCCACTCTTTCAAGGACGGCAGCGGAATAACTAGTTCTTTCCGGCAAACATGCGTGGGATCGCCTTCCTTGCAGACCAACTCGCAACGCTTGTCCGACCTGCGCAGTCGGACGTCAGAAGGACGGAAGCGCTTGGTGAAAATGGTTTCCTCGTTAAACATTTCCAGCTTTTTTGGAAGTTCGTTCCACAATTCGGCGAATTTTTCCTCGGACAACAGCGACTTGAGCTCGATTTCGAAAAACCATTTTCCCTCTTCCATATTCCCTCTCCAGGAGCGAATCTTTTAAACCCCGCCTGCTTATTCCAAAGCATGGACTCCTGGTCGAAGAAAATCAAAGCGCTGCGGCAGGCGTTTGCCGAGCGCGAATTCTGGAAATTGAAAGAGCACAGCACGGAGTGGATTCAGGAAGCGGCCGCGTCGAACAATCCAACAATTGCAAAACTGGCCGTGCTCGCATATGCGAGTTATAAAATGCAGAGCAAGGCGCACATCGTGCAGAATCCGAAATGGAAGAACGCGCGTGCGGAGTTTTTGCAAGCAATGGACCGCGCAGAGCAATGGCTGCGGAGGAACAATTTGCAGAGCTTCCACCAGAGCCTTCAAAGCGCGGAGCAAGTGCTGATACAATTAGACCAGCAGATTGGAAATTATTCCCAAACAACTGTCAAAAAGGCCAAAATCAAGATGGCCTCGAACGCGTACGCGTTCGGAATGAGCATTGCCCAAAGTTCCGCGCTCACGGGAGCGGACTCGGACGACGTGCAAGCCTATATCGGCATTACGCGCATGCACGATGAAACTCCAATCTTTCGCGGAATCGCCGACCGCGTGCGCAAAATGGAAGAGGCCTTGAAATGAATTCCATTGTGCTGGATTCGAGCAGCCTGATTTCCATTTCCAAAACCTGCCTCATCAATGTACTGCCCCGCCTCGCGGAAAAAGCGGGATTCGAGCTCGTCATTCCCTACCGCGTGGAAGAAGAAACCGTCGAACGACCGCGCTCCATCAAACAATTCGAATTGAACGCGCTCCGCATCCAGCACTCCATCGAAAACGGCTGGCTGAAAGTGAAAAAGCTGGAAGCGGAGGGGAGAAAAAAGAGCGACGAATTCATTTCCCTGGCCAACGACTTGTTCTATACTGATTTGGGCGCGCTGTCCATCATCCAAGGAGGAGAAGCCGAAACCATCGGACTCGTCAAAGAGTCGGGCGCGAAACTGCTCGCGGTGGACGAGAGAAACACGCGCATGCTCGTCGAAGACATTGAAGGGTTGAAGAACTATTTGCAGAAAAAGTACGGAAAAATTAGGATGAACGAAGACAACGCGGAAAAAATGAAGGAACTGGTTTCGGGAATCAATGTAATCCGTTCTTCCGAATTCATTGCGTGGGGCTTCCGGCAGAAAATGTTCGAGCCCGACATCGCGAATTCGCTGCAGGGGCTGGAAGCGGCGCTGTATGCCGTCAAATATTCGGGCTGTTCGGTTAGCGAGCAGGAAATCCGCAATTTTTTGAAGGAAAGCCAATGATTCGGCCCGCGAAAAAATCCGAATCGGAAGAATTGACGCGCATTATATTGCAATACTTTCCCTACACGAAAGCGACTGTTGAAAAAGTGGAAAAGCGATTGAAGAGTGAAAAGTTTTTGCTGTTCGTGGACAAGGCCGAAAAACTGCGCGGTTTTTTCGAGCTCGAGTTTTTGGAAAACGAGTGCCGGCTGAATGGCATCGCCGTCTATCCCGAATTCAGAAGGAAAGGAATCGGAAAAGCGCTGATGGAGCGCGCATTGGAAGAAGTGAGGAAGCGCAAGTGTTTGCGCATTTTCCTGCTCGTCCGGCCGGACAACAAGGAAGCGATTGAATTGTACGAACAATTCGATTTCAAAGAGAAAGGATTCTGGCCCAAATTGGTAGACGGAAAACAAGTGCTCGAAATGGAATTGAAGGTTTAGCGCTTGGTGGCCTGTTTTTTCAAAAACGGCACGAGCGCGTCCAGATTCGGGTATTTGAGAAGAAAAGACGGAATGGAGTTCAAATTGCGGAAAACTATTTCCGCGCCCACTTTGCGCACCAATTTTTGAGCCCCGCCCGCGCCGACCCAATTGGCCAAAAACGAAATGTCTTTGGCAGAGTGTTTTTCCAAAAGCGGCCGAACGAACTCGGGCGAAAAGTCAATCATGAATTCGCCGGCCTTGAATGTTCCGAGCTCTTTTTCGACTTTGAGCATGAGCCGCGGGCCCAATCTCCTGCACCGTTGGATTGTTTTCGGCCCGTTGTGCGAAATTTCCTCCAAAAATCGTTCAAATTCGGCATTTCGGGCGGAACGCCGACTCGGTTTTCTTATCCTGTCTTTGAGCGGCATACTGTTTTCCTAGTATTGAAACGCGATATATGTAACTTCCTTCGCGGGCTTTCCGCACACGACGCAATCCGAAAAGGGCTTTTCCTTCTTGTCGACCCGAGTCCCTCGAACGGTTGCTTGGAGTTCTTTTTCCACGCGCTCCGCGCACTTGGCCCCGTCCATTTCGTTCGAGCAGAAGGAAACGCGGGCAATGTGCCGCTTTGCAAGCACGGTTTTGACCTCTTCAAAGGTTTTCGCGTCGACGATGAAGTTTTTGAATTTCTTGTCCGCCCTGCTTTTCAAATTTTTCGAAATTTCTTCGGCGGACTTTTCGACGAACTTTTCGAGCGTGGAAATTTTGACGACTTTTTTTTCGTCCGTGTCCCGACGGAATGCAATAACCTGTTTTTTGGCCAATTCGCGCGGCCCGATTTCGAAGCGGAGAGGGACTCCTTTCATTTCCCAGTAGAAGAATTTTTCGCCCGGACGCTTGTCCGAGTCGTCAACAACAACGCGGTAGCCTTTCGACTGGAAGGATTGCTGCATGGATTTGACCGCTTTCAATATTTTCTCTTCGCCTTTTCCGACAAGAATTGGAACAATCACGATTTGCTGCGGGGCGATGCCGAAGGGAAAGACGAGCCCGCGGTTGTCCGAGTGGACGGATACGACGCCGGCGAAAATGCGCGAAATGCACGGGCCGTAGCACGTGAGAAAAGCGAGTTGTTCTTTTCCGTCCTTGTCCATGAATTTGACGTTGAAGGGTTTGGAAAAATTCTGGCCCAAATTGTGCGTGGAAGGCAATTGCAGGAATTTTCCGTCCGGCATGAACGCGTCGGCCGCATACGTATCAACCGCTCCGGCAAACTTGTCCCATTGCGGGCGACGGAAGAAAATGAACGGAAGGCCCCACTTTTCGTACAGCGTTTCCTTTGTCGTTTCCATGTCCTCGTGCACTTGCGCCATCGCGTCTTTTTCGGTTGGAAACGCGCAATGCGCTTCAATCCAGTGGAATTCGCGCGAACGCAAAAACGGGCGTGTGGCTTTGGTTTCGTATCTCCAAATATTCGCGCGCTGGTAGGTTTTGAACGGGAGATCCTTGTACGAGCGGATCCACAATGAAAACATTTGATAAAAGGCGGTTTCGGAAGTCGGGCGGAGCGCGAGCCTTTCTTCGAGCTTGTCTCCCGAACCCGCTTCGCTCACCCAGAATACCCCCGGAGCGAACCCTTCCACGTGCTCTTTTTCCAAATAAAAGTTTTTTTCGGGAATCACGGACGGATACCAGTAGGGCGAATGGCCTTTGGCCTGCAATATTTTTTCCAAGTCGGAATACATGGCTTCCATGCTCCAAACGCTCCACGGCTGAAATACGACAAAGCCTTTCACGTTGTAGCGCAAGTCGGCCAATTCCGCCCGCTTGACGATTTCGGAAAACCATTCGCTGAAGTTTTTTTCCTTGTCGAAAGAGAATGTTACTTTCTTTTGTTCGGACGGCTTTGCCTGCATAGGCTTTATTGAAAAGCAAAGCCATTTAAAAGCCTAAAAGCCTCTCTTTGAATATATGCAGTTTTCCGCATTGTCCGACCATTTTGAACGCTTGGAACGGGTATCCGGCCGGCTGGAAATGACCACGATTCTGGCGGAACTGCTTTCGAAAACGCCCGCCAAGGAAATCCAAGAAGCCATCTATTTGCTCCAGAGCCAGCTCGCCCCCTCTTACAAGCAAGTCGAAATCGGAATGGGCGAAAAATTCGTCATGGAAGCCATTGCCAAAACTTCCGGCTATTCTCGCCCGGAAGTCGAAAAAAAGTACAAAGAGCTCGGCGACTTGGGAAATGTTGCGGAAGAACTGCTCAAAAAGAAAAAGCAGAAAGCGCTGTTTTCGGAAGCGCTGAGCCTGCACAAAGTGTACTCGAATTTGTACAAAATCGCCACCGCCAGCGGAACGGGAAGTCAAGACTCGAAAATCGGCCTGCTCGCCGAACTCTTGAACTCCGCTTCCCCTTTGGAAGCGCGCTACATTACGCGCTTTCCCATTGGAAACATGAGACTGGGAGTGGGCGATCCGACTTTGATGGACGCGCTCGCGGACGAGTTCGTTCAAGAATACTTGAAAGACAAAAAATTCCGCGAAGAAGTCGAAGAAAACGTTCTCGCGAAGAAGGAGAAAGAGCGCGAAGAAGAGTTGTACAAAAAAGCGCGCGGAAAAATCCGAGAACAAATCGAAGCCAAGTACAATATTCACCCGGATTTGGGAAAAATCGCGGAACTGCTCAAAGAAAAAGGGTTGAAAGGATTGGAAGAACTGGAAATCGAGCCCGGCATTCCCATCCGGCCCACCTTGGCCGAAAGACTGAATTCGGCGGAAGAAATCATCGAAAAACTGGGCAAGTGCGCGGTCGAGTCCAAGTACGACGGCTTCCGCCTCGCGATTCACAAAAAGGGAAACGAAGTTTGGATTTTTTCGCGCCGCTCGGAAAATGTCACTGAAATGTTTCCAGACATTGCGGAAGCGGTGCGAAAACAAATCAAGGCCAAAACGGCCAATTTTGAAGGAGAAGCCCTCGCCGTCAAGGAAGAGACGGGACAATTCTAACCCTTTCAAATCACGATGCAGCGCAAGCGCAAGTACGATGTTCAAGAAAAAGCCGAAGAATTTCCCCTCAAACTGTTCTGCTTCGACGTTTTGTACATTGACGGAAAAAGCGCGATGGAGCTTCCCTTTCACGAGCGGCGGAAAAAGCTGGCGGAATTGATTTCCAAAGGGGAAACCATCGCGCTCACGAAAGGCATTGAAACGGACAATGCAAAAGAACTGGAATCCTTTTTCCAAAAAAACGTCGAAGACGGTTTGGAGGGAATCATTGCCAAGGATTTGGACGCGCCCTACATTGCGGGCGCGAGAAAATTCGCGTGGATCAAGTTGAAGCGCTCGTACAAGGGAGAATTGCAGGATTCCGTCGACGCCGTCATTGTCGGATTCTACAAGGGAAGGGGAAAACGAACCGAGTTCGGACTGGGTGGACTTCTGACAGCAGTGTACGACGAGCAAAAGGACGAGTTCAAGACGATTTGCAAAATCGGAACGGGGCTTTCGGAAGAACAATTGGAAGACTTTGAAAAAATGCTCAGCAAAATTGCGCGCAAGGGAAAGCCCGCGCGCTTGGATTCGAAACTCACTCCGGATATTTGGTGCGAGCCAAAATACGTCATCGAAGTGAGGGCGGACGAAATCACGCGCTCTCCCATTCATACGTGTGGATGGAGAGAGGGAGCGGGGCTCGCGCTCCGCTTTCCGCGCCTCATTTCCGTGCGCAGCGACAAAAAAGCGGAAGAATGCACTTCCGTCAAAGAAATCGAGGAAATGTTTAAAGCGCAGAAAAGCGTCCAAGTAGGAGAAGGCGAAGGATGATGTTTTCACGCATTCGAAAAGCGTTCAAAGAGACAGTTCGACCGCTTCAAAATCAGCATGGAAGAATCGGCGCCGAACCGCCACTGCATCCGGAACTGGCCAAAAAATGGGAAGCTCTTGAAACGAGAGAATTTTTGGCGCATGCGAGAAAGGGAAAACTAATCAAGCCGGAAAAAATTCTCAAAATATTGAACTTGGAACATCATTCGAAAAAGTTTCCTCTAACGCATTTCGAAATCAGGAGAAAAATTTCGGAAATCATCGAACGAAACGAGCCATACGAGTGGGAAGGGTAGTAGCATGCGACAGCGCATCCAATACCATTCCAAAAAATTCCCCTCCTGGGTTCGAGTGATTATCTATTTGGCCGCATTCGTGCTCGTCCAAGTGTTTTCCATGGCCTTGGCCTACCAGTTCAACCCCTACTGGAGGACGGTTTGGTTTACGGGAGACTACGTTTCCATGATTATTATTTTGGCCTTTACTTTCATTGTCGGAAAAGTATTGGAAGTGCTGTTGAACATTTTCTACATCCTGCAGTTCGAGCGGAGGGGTTGAATTGGAATTTTCCCCCTTCAGACTGCTCATCATCGCGATTTTCACGATCGCGCTGTTGTATGCCTTGGCCGCGTACATTCTTCCCTCTTTGTTTCAAGCCGACGTGACGAAAACCATTGCCGAAATCGTTCCAATTGCCGAAACGCAAAACGGGACAAGCGTGGAACGGGAAAACATTGCCGCGAACGCGGGAACATTCATTCCCGCGCGCTCGTTCGAAAAAACAGGACGCGTCATCACTTTCGAATGTTTATCTTCCACACTATGCTGCGGCCCCGCCGAAATAAGCTGTTCAAAGCCGTTGAAAGTCGCGCTGAAAGAGTTGACAATCGTCAAAAGCACGCAAATTGATTTGAGCGCGCGCTGTTTCCTGCAGGAAAACATTTACACGTGCAAAGTGTTTTTCGGAGGCACTCCCGCGCAAGTAGAATTTTCGAACGTTCGCGCACCGCAAGAAATGCAGTTGGACCAAAACAATGTCTTGCAATTCTCCGTCGACATCGAAAACGCGGGCGGAACGGATTTGGCGGACGAATTGCAAGTAAAGCCGCAAGTGTGGAAGACGATTTCGAACGCGGGAATCGGAACGGAAGAGTTTTTGGCGAACGTGGAATCTCAAAACATTTCCCCCCTCCGCATGGGACAAAAGAAAACAGTTTCCTTCGCCTACAAAGTGCCTTCCATGGGAGACTATCACGTGAAAATTTCCGCGTCTTCCGAACTGGCGGGAAAAACGTTCGCGGAATTCCGCGTGCACACGTTCGGCAATCCCGCCAACGAGTGCATCGCCTCTTCGAAAGAAAGCCCGTTCATTTTCTCCAACCTTGACCCGCGCTTCCAATACTTGTACGGCCAGTGCGTAGCGAAGGCAAACTGCACGAACTGCACGCTCATTTCGACGGACTGCGTGGACGCGTGGGAAGCGAAAGAGCCCGGAACATACTGGGGAGTCGTTCCCGAATACGCGTACGAAATCCTTCCGCCGAGTTTGTGTCCGTGACTATTTCAACGGATTGACTGCGCGAATTTGCTTCGCGCCGCGCAGTTCTTCCGCCCCTTCGCCGAAAAACAATTCCACATGATGTTCTTCGCACACGGCAAGGGAGAGCGCACAGGAATAGGGAATTTCGAATTTTTCCATCACTTCCAGCGCGCGTGCCACGGTGGTTGGAGAGATAGGGAGTATTTGAAAAGCATCCGAAATTTCCAGAATAATTTCGCGCGTTTGCGAAGCGGAGAGCGGAGAACGAACATTTTCCGTCAAAATTTCGGAAAGTTCGAGCAGGGAATGGACAGAAACGAAGTTGTTTCCGCTCTCTTTTCTTTCCAATAAAAATTGCAGCGCCTTTTCGCGTTTTTCCTTTTCTGAAACGTCCAAAGCAGCGAGAAAAATGCCCGCATCAACGAGCGCACCCTTCTCCGACTTCATTTCAAACCGCCCAAATAGGTTCCCTTTTCAATCCTGTCCAACAATTTCTCCCATGCGCGCTTCTTGTTCCCTTCTTCCGCCTTTTCCAGCGCTTCCCGCACGACTTTGGCCATCGAGCCCTTTTTTCCCCCGAAACGCTCCCTCGCCAGTGCTCTCAGTTTTTGCTCTGAAGCCCCGTCCAACGCAATCGTTACATTGCCCATATACGTACATCTCCAACATTTACGTATATATACTTTTGCCTGTTTCGGGCGAATTATTAAAAATTCCGCGCGCCTTGGAATGGGTGTGAAAGAAGAATTGATTCTCGTCGACGCGGCCGACCAGCCTGTCGGGACTGCGGAAAAACTCGAAGCGCACCGCGCGGGAAAACTGCACCGCGCGTTTTCCGTCTTCGTATTCAATTCGAAAGGGGAAATGCTCCTGCAAAAGCGCGCCTCCACAAAATATCATTCGCCGAATTTGTGGACGAACGCGTGCTGCGGCCATCCACGTCTCGGAGAAACCATTGCACAAGCGGCACATCGGAGGCTGGGAGAGGAAATGGGATTCGACTGCACGCTGAAAGAATTGTTCCACTACACCTACAAAGTCAAACTGGACAAGGGACTGCGGGAGAACGAATTCCTGCACGTGCTGGCCGGAAAATTTAACGGAAAAATCGCCCCGAACGCAGAAGAGGCAGGAGACTGGAAGTGGGAAAAGTTCGACAATGTCGTCCGAAACGCGCACTCCGACGCGGAGCAGTACACGCCGTGGTTCAAGATTTCCGTCAACGACCACGAGAGAGAATGGAGAGCGCTCTTGAAAAAACCGCTTTTTTAACCCTTTCACTCTACCCATTCCACATGCCGTTGAAAGAACCAATTTTGTTCGTCAATTTCAAAACCTACGACGAGGCGAGCGGGGAAAACGCGCTCAAGCTCGCGCGAGAGGCCGAACAGCTGTCGAAACAAACAAAAAAAACAATCGCACTCGTCGTTCAAGCCTTGGATTTGAAGGAAATCGCGCGCTCTGTGAAAATTCCAATATTTGCCCAGCACGTCGACCCAATCGACGCGGGCTCGAACACGGGAAAGATTTATCCGCAAGCCGTCCGCAATGCGGGAGCGACCGGAACAGTGCTGAACCACGCCGAAAACAAATTGTCGAATGAAATTTTGGAAAAAAGCATTGCCAAGGCGAAAGAAGTCGGACTTCTCGTAATGGTTTGCGCCGAAACCGTTGAACGAGCAAAACAAATCGCCTCTTTTTCCACAAAGCCCGACTATATTGCAATCGAACCTCCCGAACTGATTGGCGGAAACGTTTCCGTCTCTTCCGCCAAGCCAGAAATTATTGTTGATACTGTGAAAGCCGTGCACGCCATCGCGCAAATTCCAATCATTACGGGCGCCGGAATCAAAAACGGGGCGGACGTGCGCAAGGCAATCGGGTTGGGCACTATGGGAGTGTTCGTCGCTTCTGGAATTGTCAAAGCGCCCGAGCCGAAAAAAGCCGTTCTCGAATTGCTGGATGGATTCTGAATCGGGCCAAAGGCAGTGTTTTTAAAGCGCTTTTCCCCTTTCTTTGAAACATGCCCGTGCGGGAATTTTTGAAACAACACAAGCTCAAAGAAGGAGACACTGTCCGCGTCGAACAGGGAGCGAGCGAGTTTGAAGGAACGATTATTCCTTCGGCGGAAAAAAACCTGCTCGCGCTCAAACTCAAGAGCGGATACAACACGTTGCTCGAATTAAAGGATTTGAAAGTGAAAAAGCTGGGAGAAGGGGCGAAAGTGGGAAAAGCGGAAGCGCGAGCCGTGGAAAAAAAGCCGGGCCTTCCAACCATTTCCGTACTGCACACGGGCGGAACCATTGCCTCGCGCGTGGACTATCGAACGGGAGCTGTGTATTCGAGTTTTTCGCCGCAGGATTTGCTCTCCATGTACCCTGAACTGGAACGCATTGCCAATTTTTCGCCCAAGTTTGTCGCCAACATGTGGAGCGACGACTTTCGCTTCAAACATTTTGAAATCCTCGGAAAAGCAGTCGAAGAAGAAATTCGTAAAGGCGTTCACGGAATTATTATCGGGATGGGAACGGACAATTTGGCCGTCGCCAGCGCCGCCCTCGCATTTGTATTGGAAGATGTTCCAGTTCCCGTCATTTTGGTCGGGGCCCAGCGGTCTTCCGACAGGGGAAGCTCGGACGCGGCCATGAACCTGGTGTGCGCGGCCACGTTCATCTCCAAAACCGACTTTGCAGGTGTTGCCATTTGCATGCACGAAACTTCTCAAGATGACTGGTGCGCCATTCTTCCCGCGTGCAAGACGCGCAAACTTCATTCGTCTCGGAGAGACGCCTTCCAGCCAGTAAACGATTCCGTCATCGCGCGCATCAATTACAACAGCAAGCAAATCGCTTTCGTGAAAAAAGAATATTTGAAAAGGGATTCCAAGCGGGCGTTGAAATTAAAGCCAAAATTTGAGGAAAAAGTCGGACTGCTCAAAATTCACATCAACATGTTTCCCGAAGAATTCGGCATTTACTCCAAATGGAAGTACAAGGGCCTCGTGATTGAAGGAACGGGGCTGGGGCAAACTCCAGGGCATGTTCCCAACGAGTGGGCGAAAGAGAACGCGAAAATTTTTCCCGAAATCAAGCAGTTGATTCAGTCTGGATGCGTCGTCGTTATGACTTCGCAGTGCATTTTCGGGAGAGTGCAAATGCACGTGTACGACAAAGCTATGGACTTGGTCGAACTGGGAGTCATTCCCGGAGAAGACATGCTCTCGGAAACGGCGTTTGTGAAATTGGCTTGGCTCTTGGGGAACTATCCGAAAGACCAGACCAAAAAATTAATCGCCAAAAATTTGCGCGGGGAAATTTCGGAGCGGAGCTCTCTTGATTACAGCGTGCAAAAAATGAACGGGGAAAGGTAAATGTTCTGGGACGTTTTGGGAGCGCTCGGACTCGTCATCCTGCTACTTGCATTCATTTTGAACGCGGGAAAGCACACGAAGCGAAACACGTTCCTGTTCAACGGTCTGAACTTGATCGGCTCTGGACTCCTCGCCGGATACGCCTTTCAAATCGGCGCATGGATTTTTGTCGTACTCGAAACGATTTGGGTGTTTTTCGCCGCCTACTTCCTGCTCCGCCTGACGCACCACAAAGTGCGCAACCGAAAGGTGAAAAAAGGTGCCTAAACTCAAATGCGGACTCGAAGTGCACCAGCAGTTGAATACGGGAAAACTGCACTGTCGCTGTCCCTCTCTATTGCACGAAGAAGCCCCCGAAAGAGTCGTACGCAGAAAAATCCGAGCGGTTGCGGGAGAATTGGGACAAACGGACGCCGCCGCGCGCGAAGCGTTCTTGAAAGGCACTACTTTCGCCTACGAAGCCTTCGACGACTGCAATTGTTTGGTCGACTTGGACGAAGAACCGCCCCAAAGCGCGGATTCGGAAGCCGTCGACATTGCGCTGCAAATCGCGCTCATGTCGCACTGTTTGATTCCGCCCAAACTGCAAACCATGCGCAAAACAGTAGTAGACGGGAGCAATGTTTCCGGATTCCAGCGCACCACGCTGATGGGAACGGACGGGTGGATTGAAGTTTCGGGAAAAAAATATTCCGTGTTAGGAGTGATATTGGAAGAAGACGCGGCGCGGCCCGTGCGCAAGGACGAAGCGCGGAACGAAATCGTTTATCGATTGGACAGATTGGGAATTCCATTGATCGAATTCGCAACGGGTCCCGAAATTTCTTCCCCTTCCGAAGCCAAAGCAGTCGCGCTCGCCATCGGACAATTGTTCCGGCTCACGGGAAAAGCGCGGCGCGGTTTGGGAACCATCCGGCAGGATTTGAACATTTCCATCGAAGGAGGAGCGCGCATTGAATTGAAAGGCGTGCAGGATTTGGACAAAATGGACTTATACGTGGAAAGGGAAATGGAGCGCCAGGAAAAACTGCTCGAAGTCAAAGACGCGCTGTTGGAGCGGGGCGTTTCGGAAAAAACATTGAAAGAGTCGCAAATTGAAGAAATTCCCTCGCAAAACGCGGGCGCGAAACTGCTGCAGGGAAAGCGCGTTTTCTTCCTCCGCCTCCCGCATTGTAAAGATTATTTGGGAAAGGAAATCCAGCCCGCGCGGAGAGTGGGAACCGAGATCGCCGGCTACGTGAAAGCGCGCGCGGGATTGAAAGGCTTTATCCACTCGGACGAAAACCTTTCCAATTACGGATTTTCAAGCGAGTTTTTGCAATTGTTGAGTTCAAAAGTGCAGGCGAGCGACGCGTGGGCGCTCGTGGCCGAAAACAACCCTGAAAAAGCCAAAAAAGCGCTCGAAACCGTGCGCGAGCGCTGCATCCAATTATTGAAGGGGATTCCGGAAGAAACGCGCAACGCATTGGAAGACGGAAACTCGGAATACTCGCGCCCTTTGCCCGGAGCCGCGCGCATGTATCCCGAAACCGACCTCGCGCTCGTTGATGTTCCGCACGAGCGGTTGAAAGCGTTGGAGAAAAAACTGCCCAAGAGTTTGGAAGAGCGGATGAAAGACTATTTGAAGCTTGGCCTTTCCAAGCAAGTCGCGGAAAATTTGAAACTGTCCAACTTCGCTCCTTTTTTCGAAAAAATGGTTGCAGAGAAAGTGGAAGCGAAAAGCGCGGCGTGGCTGTTATTGGAAGGATTAACGCAGTTGAAACGCGAAAGGGTTGCGGTTGAAAAGATTTCCGAAAAAATGCTCGAAGAAGCGCTGAAGGCAAAAATTCCGAAAGAAAGCGTGTTGGGCGTTTTGTCTGAATGGAGCCGTGCGCCGCACAAATCGCTCGCCGAAATCCGCGGTGAAACACTTTCAAGCGCGGAATTGGACAAGCTCGTTTTGGAAATTGTTCGAAAGAACGAAAAATTCGTCAAAGAAAAGGGCACGCAGGCCATCGGCGCGCTGATGGGCGAACTCATGCGCGAGGCGAAGGGAAAAATTTCCGGCAAGCAAGCCAGCGAAGCGCTCAAAAAAGCGATTGAAAAATCTTAGAACTGTTTTCCCGCGAATTTGCGCGCGTTGCGCAGGCATTTTTTGTGCCAGTACTGTCCCATCCACTTTTTTTCCGTCCCCGGCTTGCCACACAACGAGCATTCGTTCGCGTATTTAACGTCTCCGCTCTCCGCTTCCGTTTCCGCTTCGGCGGGCGGAGCCACTTCCTCTTTTTTTCCGAACAGGTTGAAGGCCATGCAATGAACGAGTGGTTTTGGCATTAAAAAACCATTGCCCTTTCTCTCTATTTCATGAACTGCGTTGAAGTGCAAAATTTGTCCAAAAAGTTCAAAGACTTGGAAGCGGTCAAGGGAATCTCGTTCTCCATCCAGGAAGGCGAACTGTTCGGACTGCTCGGCCCGAACGGGGCGGGAAAGACGACCACTTTGAACATGCTGTCCACGATGATGCTTCCCACTTCGGGAAAAGCGTTCGTGTGCGGAGTGAATGTAGTGGAAAAGCCGGATGAGGTGCGCAAAAACATTGGAATGGTCTTTCAAGACCCCGCGCTGGATCTGGACTTGACGGCGAGGGAAAATTTGCAATTGCACGCGGAATTGTACGGTTTGAAAAAAGAAGAAATGAAAAGCGCGGTCGAACGCGTGTTGGCGCTCGTCGACTTGAAAGAGTTTGCCAACAAGCAAGTTCGCACCTTCTCGGGCGGAATGAAAAGAAGGCTGGAAATTGCCAGAGGATTGATGCACAGGCCGCGCGTGCTTTTTTTGGACGAGCCAACTTTGGGACTCGACCCGCAGACGAGGGCAACGATTTGGACGTACGTGCAAAAGCTCGCCAAGCAGGAAAACATGACCATTATTCTCACAACGCACTACTTGGACGAGGCGGACGCGCTGTGCAACCGCATCGCCATCATCGACCACGGAAAAATCGTCGCCATGGACACTCCAACCAATTTAAAAAAAGCGCTCAAAGGGGAAAGAGTGGTCGCCAAATCGAAAGACGCGAATGAATTGGCCAAGCTTTCCGTCAAGGCGAGCACGGTCGTCCAAACCGACCACGAAGTTTCTTTTACTGTAGAGAATGCGAGCGCTTTCATTCCGAAACTTGTAACGGAAGCGCAGAAGAAAAAAATAGAAATCGAAACCATTGAAACGCACAAGCCATCGCTGGACGACGTTTTCCTGCAAGTAACGGGAAAAGCGATGAGGGACGCGGAAATCGACTCTTCCGAAGCGTGGATTGAACGAGCGAGAGCGCGGAGGAGAATGTAATGGCCGGAATCTTGACGCTCTGGAAAAGAGAATTGCTATTGTACACGCGCTACAAGTCGAGAATCAT
The DNA here is from genome assembly GCA_043801115.1 of Candidatus Iainarchaeum sp. Lineage (GTDB taxonomy): Archaea > Iainarchaeota > Iainarchaeia > Iainarchaeales > UBA10191 > CAZHUN01. The sequence continues at coordinate 32,274 of JAZDMJ010000029.1, forward strand.
CGGAAGTTTGGGCGTTCCATTCTTCTTCCTCGTCTCGCTCGGATTCGGACTCAACGCCGTCATTCAAACGGGAAACGTTTCCTACTTTGCCTTTCTTGCTCCGGGAATCGTGGGAATGATGCTCTTGTTCAACGGAATGTTTTCCGGACTCTCCGTCATTCAGGACAGACAGTTCGGGTTTTTGAAAGAAATGCTCGTAGCGCCCATTCCCCGCTCTTCCATCGTGCTGGGAAAGGCGTTCGGAAACGCGACCACTTCCGTCGTCCAGGGACTGCTCGTGCTCGCCATCGCCATTATTTTGGGCCTTTCGCTGAACTGGCTCATGCTGCCCGCCATCATGCTCACCATGTTCCTCATTTCCATCGGATTTGTCGCGCTCGGAGTAGGGCTCGCCGCCATTCTCACCGACCCGCAGGGATTCCAGTTCATCATGAACTTTCTCGTATTTCCCCTCTTCCTGCTCTCGGGCGCTCTTTTTCCCCTAAGCAATTCCCCGCCCGCACTGCAAACCGTCGCCTACGTCGACCCGCTCACATACGGAGTGGACGCATTGAGAGGACTCGCGCTCGGAGCCAACCACTTGCCCTTATGGATTGACTTTACCGTCATCATCGCGTTTTCCGTTGCAATGGTATTGATTGCGACGTGGCTGTTCCGCAGAATGCAATAATCAGCCCGTGTTCAATTCCCACAATTTCAACGCCTGCTTGGAGAAAGCGCCGCCAAAACTGCTGCCCGTCAAATTCGGCAGAATTCGCACCGAAAATCCTTTGTCGAACGCATTCATTGCGGTGGAAAAAATGCAACACTGCGTGTCAAACCCCGCCAAATCCAATTGTTCGATATTTTTCTTTTTCAATCTCTGTTCGAACCCTTTCGCGTCGAACGCGCTGAACGAAGCACGCGAAAATGTGTTTCCCGAAAACGCGAACGCTTGCACTTCTTCCGCCAGCTTCGCCTTCGGATCCTTTTCCGTCAGCTCTTTAAAGCCTGCCTTCCACAATCCCGAACCCGACTTGTTCACATAGCGCAAAAAGATAACATCATCATACTCGCAGAATTTTTTCTGCAAAAACTTTTCCAAATTCTTGAAAATGCGCTTCGTATGTTTATTCTTGAAATATTCCTGCGCATCGACCACGATTAACGCTTTTTTCATGCAAGAACGCTTGTTGCATTTGTTTTAAAAGGTCGAATATGGAACCCTTCTAACCTGTCCAAATGGTGCTTGTTAGAAAAGCCGACAATTTCCAAATACGCTTGAATGCTTTCCTGTTTTGTAATCCGCAAGACGTGAGCGTCGCCGGATTTTGTGATTCTCGTCGTTTCGATGCCGTTTTCCACCAGAATTTTCTTGGCCTGCTCTAAAAGCGGCTTTGCGTTCATTTTCAGCGCCATCACCAAATAATGCGGGTAAAACTTTTTCTGCGAAGCGAACTGTTTTGTATAACGGCGGAAAATCGAACCGTCCGTATTCCAAATGCCTCGAACACAGGCGAGGCGAAATTCTTTGTCAGTCATGATTGCCGGCGGAATCGCCATTGAGTTCGGCTTATCTCCAACCGGAATGCCTAAGTTTTGAAAAAATTCAAACACCCGCTTGTTGGCGATGTGGAACCGCGTCGAATTGTCCGATTTTCGAATGAATAACCTTCCTTTCACGCCAAAATTTTGCTGAAAAGCGGGAGAAACAAATTCGCGATAGTAGGGAAAGTCAAAACGACTTCCTGTAAACGCAACTTCCCAACGCCATCGCTTTTCGGTTCTCGCAAAATAGCAAGAAAGGCAACCATCTCCCAAAAGCGCGCCAACGACTTCGGCTAACTCTGCATTCAATTGCATGTCCAAATTGCGAATTACATCAATTAATCCGTTTTGAAGCCAGTTTTCCGGTCGAAAAAAGAAAAAAAGCGAGCCCAGGGGGATTCGAACCCCCGACACCCTGATTAAGAGTCGCACCGAGAACATTTCTTCATTCTCACAGGTGCTCTACCAGGCTGAGCTATGGGCCCACTTGAAAAGAAGTGAAACAGCAGGCTTTTAATCGCTTAAGGCGAGCGAGCGAATTAATTCATCCAGAACTTTTCCGAACCCTTCCAGCGATTTCGCTTCGGCGAATTTTTTCCGCCACTCGGGCGCGCTGGAAAGCCCGCGCGGAAAACCGATCCAGTACTGCCGGCACGCGTTGTCCGAAAGTTCGAACTCTTCCGCAAGCTCCAAAAAGCGCTCTCCCTCTTCCTGCATCGCCCGCGCATCGCGGACGGGAATCTTTTGGCCCGCCAGCGCCGCGTTCGCCTGCTGAAAGAAAAACGCGTTTCCAATGCACGCGCGGCCGACCATTTCAAAATCGCACTTTGTTTCCTTTTTCATGCGGACAACGTCTTCGGGCGTCCAAATGTCCCCGTTTCCGATGACGGGAATTTTGACGGCTTTTTTCAGCGCGGCGATTTTGGACCAGTCGGCTTTTCCCGAATATCCCTGCACGGCTTTTCGTGCGTGCAATGCGAGCGCAGAAGCGCCCGCCTTTTCCGCCGCGCGCCCTACTTGCAAAAAAGTTTCCTCTTTCAACCCCAAGCGCATTTTGATGGAAACGGGCTTTTTCGTTTCGCTTCGAATGGCCGAAATAATTTCGGCAATTTTTTCCGGCTCCTGCATGAGCGAAGCGCCGTACTTTCCCCGCACGGCTTTTTTTACGGAACAACCGCAATTCACGTCATACAGCGCAAAGTCAAACGACGCTTCCAGTTTTTTCACCGCGTTCGCAAAGTCCGAAGGAAAATCGCCAAACAACTGGCAGCCCGCGGGCTTTTCCGCGTCCGCGATGCGCAGCATTTCAGAAGTTTTGCGGTTTTTCTGCAATACGGACTTGGCCGAAATGAGTTCCGTGTATGCGAGCCCCGCTCCGTACTCTCGGCACAGCACGCGAAAGGCGATGTTGGAAACGTCCGCCATGGGCGCGAGCAACACTTCGCTGTCGAGTTTCAGTTTTCCGATGGAAGACATATGCAGAAAGCCAAAGCAAGTATTTTAATCGGAAACCTGCCCAATTCGACCATGAAACTCGTCTTCATCTATGGACCGCCTGCCGCTGGAAAACTCACCGTCGCGAAAGAGT
>JAZDMJ010000054.1:0-9009 GCA_043801115.1 Candidatus Iainarchaeum sp.
ACCACGTTTCCCACGGCCGTCATGGTTCCAACGCTAATGAGCGCGATTTCGTTCATCTTGAACGGTTGCACGTCCACATTTTCCAACCGCTTCAAATACTTGACTTCCATTTTGAGTCGCAGTGTTGATGCGGGAATGCTTCCCGGCTTTCCCACAATTTGTCCCCGAAACTGGTCCGAGCGGCAAATGCTCGAATCGAGTTGCGTTCCGATCGAAATCAAGCCGCCCGGCTTGGCTTCTTTCAGACTTCCCAAGGAAGTGCTCAAACTTTCCACTTTTGAAAGCAAGGGTTTTCCGTCTATTCCGGGCGAAATCTCCACTTCATCTCCGATTTGGACAACGCCTTCGACAATGCTTCCGCCCAGCGCTCCCCCTTTCAACTCTTCCACTTTCGTTCCCGGCCTGTTAATGTCGAAACTGCGCGCAATGTACATTTTCAACGGCTTTTTCAAGTCGAATTTCGGAGTCGGAATCTCTCCCTCGATTGCTTCCATGAGCAAGTCCAAATTCGCTCCAAAGTTGGCCGAAACGGGAATGATTGGCGCGTTTTCAAACCCGTACTCTTTCAAAAATTCCTTGATTTGCTGGAAGTTTTCCAATGCTTTTTCCCTTGAAACCAAATCCACTTTGTTCTGCGCGACGACAATGTGCTTGACTTCGCTCAACTCCAGCGCCATCACGTGTTCTGCAGTCCTCGGTTGGGGAACGGTTTCGTTTGCCGCAATGACGAGGACGGCCCCTTGCATGAGCGCGGCGCCCGAAAGCATGGTCGTCATCAAAGTTTCGTGCCCCGGCGCGTCCACGAAGGAAACTTTGCGCAATACAACTGAATCCCTTCCGCACGAGGGGCACTTTTTTTCCGTCGTAAAACAATCCGGCGCGGGGCACGAAAGGCATTTTCTGAAAACGACATCCGCATACCCGAGGCGGATGGAAATTCCGCGCTTGATTTCTTCCGAGTGCGTGTCCGTCCACTTTCCCGTCAATTTGAACGTCAAGCTCGTGTTGTGAGAGACAAGTCCTCCCAGTCCGGCGACAAAATTGTGGTATCCGGGAACCTGTAAATCGACGATTTTTCCCGCATAGTCAATTTCTTCTATTTTTTCGATTTTGTCCCACTCGATTGTCTGGGGCGAATTGTTTTCGACTCTTTGCAGGAGTTCGCTCGAGCGGGCGATTTTTTCTTGAATGATTCTCTGGAGGGCGTTTCGAATCGGTTTCGTTCCGCTTCTGTCCTTGCTTTTGAGGAGCTTCCAAACGATTTTCTGGCTTTTGCCCGTTTTTTTGGCAACGTCTTGCTGTGATATTCCAATATCCGCCATTGTTTTTTTCAGTGAAGCTGCATTCAACCTCCTTTCCAAGCGTCCCAGTTCTTTGATTCTGTTCCGGCATTCGAGAATTAACAATTCCAGATTGGGCACGCTGACTGCATTTTTGGCGCGGCAATCCTGGTAGGCCCAGAACCAAGGCTGTGTTTTGAGTTTTTTCGCCTTTTCCGAAAAATGTTTCTTCTTCCAGCCGAGTTCTTCAACCAGGGCGGAAAAAAGTTCAAACCGGATTGGAACCATTTCGTCCGACTTTTTGCCGCTCCGGTTCGGCAAGGTCATTGCTTTCAGGGCGAGCGCTTTTTGGGGCTGGCTTGTCCCGATTCGCTTTTGGAACATCGCGGTGTTTTTCGTTCCCGACACGATGATTTGCCAGTACTTTCTTTTGGCCTTGTTGGGAGAATTGGTCGCCCGTTTTTCGATTTCGTGGACGGCGTGGCCGATTTCGAGCTTTTTCAGGCAGTAAGACAATATTTCGACGCTTTTGCGGTTGGCCTGTACAAGGGCAATTTGCCTCGACTTGGTGTTGAAATTGGCTTCGGCCGAAAAGAACGCGTTCAAAAACACAGTCATCTTTCGCTCTGGCAGGGCGAAAACCCATTCGGGAATTCCCGCTTTTCGGGAATTTCCCACTTTCAGTCCATACCGTTCTTTCAAAAAGCACACGAGCGCCTTGCTGTCGATTTGATAGTCGAAAGGAGGGTAACATTTCGGCGCGATGCCGAAAACAGCTTTGCACGTTTTCAAGATATCGGAAAGGAGGACGTTTTTTTCTTGGGAAAAGCGCACGGAATTGCTCGTCAAGCAACCTTCGGCGGCCACGAAGGCCAAAAACCGCAAAATCCGGTCATCCCACGCATTGTCGAGGCGAATTTCGCAAAAGCTTTGGCTTTTTTTCTTGTAATTGAAAAGGATTCCTTCGGGTTTTTTGAATGTTTCTTTCTCGAACGCTTCAACCAGCCTTGCTTTTTGTCCTTCCGTCATTCGATGCCAGAGCGCGTTGGATGTTGCACTCCCTATTCCCGCCTTTTTTCCGAGGCGCGAAACGGGCAGTTTGAGAAATATTCTCAGCTTGTTGAAATCTTCGATTTCAAGCGCTTCAAAACAAGAGAAACCAATGGTTTTTTGGGAAAGCGATTCAAAATCGGCCGGAGTCGCAATCCAGCAATCCCGTGAAAGCGCTCGCATCCAGTCCGGAAAAGGGTCTTTGATGAAGTTTTGGCCGGGCGCGCGCTTCAACGCGGCCACGAATTCTCCCTTTTTCAAGTTTTCAGCACTCTTCCAAGCAAGTTCCGCGCCGTTGTGGACGAGCAACGGATGCTTTGGACTCGCAGTGAGGCGCTTGCCCCTTTTCGTTTCAATTTTGAACATTTTTCCGCGATAGTTTTGGACGAAAAATTTTGCGGGAACCGAAACTGGTTCGAAGTTCGGTGACAGGGAAAAGGCGCGAAAGTTCGGAATGTCGAAAACGCTCTCGCTTTCCGAAATGCGGCTTTTTCGGCCGTTCTTTTGGGCAAATTCCAAAAGCCGCTCTCCACTCGCCAATTCATTGTTCAACAGCACGACCTCTTCCGCCGCAATGCATTTTCCGTGGTCCACGTGCCCGATCATTCCGATATTCAATTCCGGCTGCAACGGTTCGGCCCTTCCGTGAGCCGGCGACGGCGTACGGTCTTCGCCTGTTGGCTCGACCCTACTAGCAGCGCCGTGTTTCTCTTTCAATGCAGATTCTTTCGACGCTGCTTTTTTCGGCATGGTTTCACTTCTTGATTTTTCCCTTGATTTTGTGTGCCTCTTCCGCGCTCATCGAAGCCGCCACTTCGTGGCTTTCTTCGATCATTTTCTCTTTCAGACTTTTTTCTTCCACCTTTTCCGTTTTGGGGAAGATTTCGTCCAGTGAAGGAGTTCCCGTTTTGGTTACAACCACGTTCACTTGCGCGATGTCGTCCGCGATGGTGTTTCCGCGGACCGCCTTTTTGATTCGTTCTCCCTTTCGTTCGGGCTTGAATCCCGGAGGCCCCGCCATGTAGATGCGCTTGCGCTGCGTTCCCGGCAAGTCAAAGCGCATTGGAGTGCCTGTTTTATCGCTTCCGCCCGAAATTCTGCCTTCAAATCCCGCGAGTCCGAATTCGTCCAGTTTCACGGTTTGTCCGATTTTTTTGCCCGAAAATCCGCCCACTCCTTCCACTTTTTTGGAATAGGCCTTTTTGCTTTTTGGATCAGATAGTACGATTTGCATTTATTTCACCTCAACCACTTTCGCAGATCGAGTTCAGAACTCCTTCAACTTCCGCTCTCGCTCCCGGATTTCGTCCCAAAGGGATTGTTCGGACGAGTTGAAGAATTCCCTGAATTTTTCCAGTTCTGCAAACATTTTTGCCGGAATCAATGTATAAAGAGTTTGCTCTTCCGCAACATCCCTTCCCACAACGGCTTCTTCCACTGAAATGGCCACTTCTTCCCCGGCTTTGGCCTCTTCCACGTTTTCCCCCTTGCACTGCATGACTTGCACGGTTCCAATAATTCCGTTCTCGTTGAACAGTTTCACGCCCGCCCGCAGTCTTCCTTCCAATACTTTGACGCCGAAAATGGCGGGTTTGGAATTCCTGAAAATAAAACCGCGCAACACTTCCATTCGGCAGGGCCAAACGAGTTTGGACAATACTTCCTTCTTTTCTTCCTCTTTCTGCTCTCGAATCCACTTTTCGTGCTCTTCCATTAATTTGTAAATGATTTTGTCCGAAAAAATCTTCACGCCCTGCCTGTCCGCTTCCTGTTGCGCGATTTCCTGAACATTCACGTTGAAGGCGAAAATGACTCCTTTGAATTTGTCGATTTCCGAAACCGCCTTCGCTTCCAGCACATCCCTCTTTCCGACTTCTCCCACGTTCGCGTGCTTTACCTTGATTTGCTTTCCTTCCAATAATTTCACAATCGCTTCCAAACCTCCCAGCGTGTCCGCCTTTACAATGGGGCCGATTAAATCGCTTTCAATCTCGATTCCCTTGATGTCCTGCTGGATGATTTCCTCTTCCTTTCCGTCGCTCGCCACCAACAACGGGCTTCCCGCGAGCGCATCTTCCAAGTTCGGCGCCGCGATTTTGATTCCCGCGGCCGCGTGTACTTCTTTCACGTTCAAAAACTTTTCCTGCGGGTCGCGCATTTCGTCCAATGGTTTGGGCTGGAGCAATGCGCGCACTTTCGTGCGGATGATTCCCTTCATTCCGCCCAAAACGATTTCGTCCCCCACTTTAATCATTCCGTCGTAAATAATTACATCAACAGTTTTTCCCAAACCCTTTTCCTCTTTCACTTCGAGCACGGTTCCCTTTCCCGGCCCCGACACTTCAATCTTCAACTCGTTTTCCAAATACTTTTGCGAAAGCCCTGCCAAAAACATGAGCAATTCCGGAAGGCCCTCCTTGGTTTTCGCGCTGAGGGGAATAATGGGAATTTGTTTGGTAAAATCTCGGATGCGGTCGAAGCGCTCGCTTTGAAAGCCCAATTCGTGCAGTTTTCCGACCAGTTCGTACAATTTTACGTCCAGCGCCCGCTCTCCCTCTCCCTCGTTCCGTTTGAGTCCTTCCGAAACGCTTCCCTCTTTCGACTCCCATTCTCGAATGAGGTCGATTTTGTTGGCCGCGACAATAAAGGGGGTTTTATAACTCTTCAAAATTTCAACCGCTTCCAAAGTCTGCGGCTGGAAGCCCTGCATAATGTCAACAACCAAAACGGCCAAGTCCGCGAGATTTCCGCCCCGCTTGCGCAAGTTCGAAAACGCTTCGTGTCCCGGAGTATCAATGAACAATAGTCCGGGAATGGAAATCTGGAAGCCGAACTTTTTAATCAGCGGGCCCGAAATTCTGCGCACGGTTTCGATGGGGACTTCCGTGGCTCCAATGTGCTGCGTGATTCCGCCCGCTTCACGGTCGACTACAACCGTTCCGCGTATTTGGTCCAAAATTTTCGTTTTTCCGTGGTCGACGTGGCCGAGTACGGTGATAATGGGTTTTCGGATTTCGGCCATGTCTTTCCACCTCTTTTCATATCCAATCTTTTTTCTTTTTTACAAAACGTGCACGTCGTGCACGGTGTTGTACGAATGCAATTCTTTTTCCGCAAACCACAATGCAATCTCTTTCTGCGCTTCTTCAGGCTTTCCCGAAGCGTGAATCAAGTTTTTCAATTCTCCTTTGGGATTGACGTTGTCCGCGTGATACTGGCTCGCATGCGCGAAGTCCCCGCGGATTGTTCCCGGAGCGGACTCGTTGGGATAGGTTGTTCCGACCAGTTTTCGGGCGATTTTGACGGCCTGCGCGCCTTCAATGCAGAACGCCATGACAGGTCCTTCTGCCAAATAGTCCGTCAATCTGTTCAACACTTTTTTTCCATACCCTTCTCCTTTGATTTTTTCGTAGCGCTCTTCAACATCCCAGTAATGCTTTTCGGCAAACGCTTTGTCCACCCAAACCATTTTCGCGCCGACCACTTTCAATCCAACATCTTCAAAGCGCTGCAAAATCCTTCCCATCAACCCCCGTTGGACGGCGTCGGCTTTCAAAATAACAAGGGTTCTTTCAATCACGCGCTTCCCTCCTTTTTGGCCGCCGTAGCGAGGCGCGCGACTTTGGTCTTTTTATACGCTTCAGTCCAACGCGTTCGGTTCGGCGCGCGATTGAGTTTCAACAAATTCTTTTCGCACTTTTTCGTGCACAAAAAAACGACAGTATTGTCCTTTCGCGCGACGATTTTTCCCATTCCTTTCGGCATTTCATTGCCGCAAAAACTGCACTTCATTGCACTCACCTTGCCCTGATTTCTTTTGCTTCCCTTTCCGTGTTCAACAAAATCAAAATGTCTCCCTTTTTCAGGTTTCCCTTCACATTACGCCGCTTAATGCGCCCTTTTTCCATTCCTTCCAGAATGCGGCACAATACTTGCGTAATTTCCCCGTTCACTCCCGTCCGTTTGACGATTTCAACGACTTCGGCCGGGGTTCCGCTTTCATCTTCCGCCATTTCCAATCACTTCATCGAATCCTTGAGTTTTTTGGCCACGTCTTCGACTTCCTTCTTGGCCTCTCCCTCGTCCGTTATAACTACTGAGGAAGCGCCCACATCAATTCCTGCCTTTTCTCCGAGCTCTTTTTTGGTCGGAATCCACGTGAATGCGATGTTTTTTTCCGCGCACAATATGGGCAAGTGCATGACGACTTCTTTGGGCGAAACGTCTTCTGCAATATATACAAGTTTGGCAACGCCGCGCTCGATGGCTTTCGTCACTTCGTTGGTTCCGATTTTGATTTTTCCGTTCTTGCGCACTTTTTCGAGAACGCTCAACGCGTGCTCTTGTACTTCTTTGGACACTTTTTCAGCCATAGGTTCCCATCATCTCCTCGTTTTTTCGCCAGCCTTTTTTTAAAAGGCGGTTCAGGGCTTTTCCACCGCGTCATCTCGCGGAATCAGGAAAAAAGCAATACCAATTCCTTCAACAAAAAAGCTTTAAAATGCCCCTTTTCGGCCTACGCGTGCGCGTACCAGAACTGGACGGTTTTGTCGCCCAGTTTGTCGATTCTACAATATCCAAAATGTTCTAACAGTACCGTGTCTCCCTCTTTCAACTGCTGTACGGCTTTTTCCACGATTCCGCTCTTTTTACTCCCATCCGGCATGGCAATTTCCGCGTCCAAAAACTCGTTCTCCAACAGCCAGGGAACGATTTCCTTGTTGATTTTTCCCACGCCCACATACTGCGCGAGCGTAAACCCTTTCTCTTGCTCTCCCTTTTTCACGTTCCACGCGTGCTTCAGCCGAAACACTTCTCCCTTCTTTACTTTCTGCAGTCCCGCTTCGGGCACGAGCAAGCGCTGCTGTCCCTCTTTTAGCTCGTAGGTTTTTTCGCCCATTTGGGGGACTTCTTCGTGCCAGGGAAATTTTGCCGTAAACTTTTGCCCGAACTGCACGTCCAGTTTCACGGGCTTTTCAATAAACGTCAAGCGTGGACTCTTCAAGTCAATGACTCTACGGTTCGCCGTGTACAACGCTTCCACGGAAAGCGTAGCATCGTTGGGATTGATGCCCAGCGCCAGAATACTCTCGCGAATCGCTTCCGGAGAAATGCCTCTTCGGCGCAGGTTTTCAATGCTGCCGATTCGAGGATCGTCGAATCCGGAAAACTCTCCCTCTTCCACTGCTTGCTTGATTTTGCTTTTGGAAAGCGTGGCGCCTTCCAATTTGATTCTTCCCACGTGAATCGCGTGAGGGTATTCCCATCCCAAATACTCGTACAAGTATTTTTGCTTGGTCGCGTTCTGCGCGTGCTCCTGCCCGCGGATGATCAACGTAATTCCCATTTCGTGGTCGTCAATGGCGCTGGCCAGATTGTACGACGGCCATACATGTTTGTCCTTCGCTTTCGGATTCGGATGGTCGACCACATCCACGATTTTCGCCACCCACCAGTCGCGAATGGAAGGGTCTTTGTGCTCCAAATCGGTTTTCAGGCGGACAACCGCCTGCCCTTCTTTCAGTTTGTGGGAAAGCATGTCGCTGAAGGCCTGCAATTGCTGGTCCACGCCCAATTCGCGGTGCGGGCACGGCTTTTTTGCTTTCGTGTACTCTCTCCACGTTTCCGACTTGCACGAGCAAACATACGCTTTTCCCATGACCAGCAATTTGCGGATGTACGTGTAATAATTGTCCAACTTGTCCGATGCGAAGGAGGTTCCGTCATTGTGCACCCCGAGCCATTTCAAATCCCGTTCGAAAATTTCCTTCGAGTTTTCGACCGGCTTTTTGATTTTGGGGTCCGTATCGTCCAATCTTAGAAAGAGTTTTCCTGAATACTTTTTCGCGTACGCGTCATTCAAGAGCGCGGCGCGCGCGTGACCCAAGTGCATGCTTCCGGAAGGGTTTGGCGCAAAGCGGACAATGACAGGCTCTCCCGCTTCGGCCCACTCCAATTCGGGCAATCCTTCGCGCTGCGGCCGCGCTTTCAATTCGTAAGAATCTTCCAACCGCTTGTAATTCTTTTCCAGTTCTTCAAATGGCATGGCGTTGACTTGTTCGACAATGGCTTTGATTTTGGGAATCTCTTTCACCAAAACGATTTCCTTGTGCAGCGCTGCAACCTTTCCGATGACGGCGCCCAAGTCTGCCGTGCCGTTGTGCAAAAAGGCATTCTTCACGGCGTAGCGGAAGGCCGTGTCTTCGATGAGAGAAGCCATACTACCTTCTACGAACCTTTTTCTATTTATTATATTCGTGCCGTACTCAATCATGCTATTGCCCAAAAGGACTCCAAAAGGGGGCTTGAAGAAGTCCAAAACGCGCTTGAATTTGGTCCAGCAACGATTCGACGTGGTTCAAAATTTGGGTCCTGACCATTTCAAGTTTGTCGTCCACTTTTTGGGAAAAATGCGCGCGGACGCGCGTTCGGGAAAACAGTTCGAAAAATGGATGGACGGAGATCCAAAAGATAGCGGATACGGCGGGATTCCGGCCAAAAATTCCGTTTCACTCTTGAACTTGACTTTGCGCGCCCAAAACCTGTCTCCAGTCAAAACAAGCGAGCTTAAAGCACTCTATCATTTGTTTCGGGAAAATAAAGAATAGGTGTTTCTATTTCTGCGCGCTGACGTGGTCGAAGTATTTTTGGAGCGCGAGGGCCATGGGTTTGTTGTTGT
>JAZDMJ010000014.1:0-4753 GCA_043801115.1 Candidatus Iainarchaeum sp.
CCAAACCAATCCGAGAACCGCAAGAAATGACGCCTGAATTGGCCGAGTTGGTTGGCGCGTATTTGGGCGATGGAGGATTAACTGAGGATACGATGTGCATTCATGGCGATCCGCGTTATGATATGGACTATTTTTCCTACCTTCAAAACTTGGTTCGAAAAATATTTGAACTCGAAACCAAAATTCGAATCGACGGCCCAATTCAAGCCCATGTTGAGATTAAGTCCGTCAAACTTTGTCGATACTTTCGGGACCAACTGGGATTTCAGTTCGGAGACAAAATTCGAAACCAGTCGGCGATACCCTATGGAATTATGGAAAAAGACGAACTGTTCTTTGCCTGTCTGCGCGGGCTAATGGACACGGACGGGAGCGTTTCCAAAGACAACCACGTTCTTTCCATCCGATTCGCCAATCGGAACAAAGCACTGCTCGGCCAGCTGGCCGAAAAAGAAAAAAAATTGAAACTGTTCTCGTTTTACTATGAAGAACAAATCGGCACCAAGTGTTTTTCGAAAATGCTGGACTATTTCGAAACCGTCGGAAGCTCGAACCCGCGCCACATTGTCCGTTTTTTGGAATTTTTGAAAGGAAACACGGTCAAAAAGCACGACGTGCTTCCCTACTATGAAAAATATGCCCCATTTGACCTTCCCTACAAACTGCCCGAATTCGACAAGGCAAAAGCATTGGACGTTTTCAACCACACGATTGGCGGAACCGAACGGTACGTGGATAACTTGGCCAATAGTTAGGCACTACAAATTCTCTCCGGGTCCACTTTTCACTTTTTCGAGCACGGGTTTGAGCTTTGCCTGTGCGGAGCACAATCCGATTTTCGAGCGCGCGGCAATCAAATGCTTTCCCATTTCGCCCTGGCCAAAGTATTCGACGGGAGAACCGTCATAGTATTCGAGAAAGCCCCCCGCAGATTCCAAAATGGCGTGCGGGGCGCACACGTCCCACGTGCTGAAAGTGGTGTGGCTCAAATGCAGGTCGGCGATGTTTTCGACAAGTTTCAAAATGCGCAACCCTTCGCTGCCCGAGCGGAACATATTGGAAGGCTTGATTGCGCCCAACATTTCCCTTCCCAGCTTGTATTCGGAAAAATTCATTCCCGCAATAAGAATGTTCCGGTCGGGAATGAGCATGTCAATCTTCAAGGGAATGATTTTTCCCGAAGGCGTTTCCTTGAACGCGCCCGCTCCTTTCACGCCATAGTACAGTTCGCCCGTGGCGGGCTTGAAAACGACGCCCAAAACGGGAGAACGCTGTTCAACCAAACCGATGTGAACAGCGAAGTGGTCGGAGCGCGAAACGAATCCTTTAGTTCCGTCGACGGGATCGACGTACCACGTCCGACCCCCTTCCACTTTTTCCAACTCTTCGGAAACGACGCCGTCTTCGGGAAAGAATTTCTGCAAACCTTCCAAGATGATTTTGTTCGCCTGCACGTCGGCGCGGGTGACGGGCGTATGGTTGGATTTGAATTCGGGGCGGATTCTGTCTTCGGAAAAGTAGACTTCTATGATTTCCCTTCCCGCCTTTCTCGCGAGGAGTTTCGCGATTTCCAATTCATTTTCCCAGTTCATACCCCAATAGCAGTGTTTTTAATATAAATGCATGATTTTTAATGATTGATTATTAATGGAAGAGCTTAAACTGCTGGGATTGGCAGGGTATGAGGGTGCGGTGTTTCAGGTCCTGCTGTCGCATGGAAAGCTGGGTGCGAAGGAAGTCGCTCACTATTCGAAAGTTCCCCTGACGGCCGTGTATCCGAACCTGAAATCGCTCGTGCAAAAGGGACTGATTCAGGAAATCGGCGGAAAAAAGGCCGAGTTCGAAGCATTTCCTCCTTCCGAAGCGCTGAAAGCACTGGCCGACAAAAAGGCCAAAGAATTGGAAGAAGCGCGCGAGCGCGCCGTGCAAAAGCTGGAAGGAGTCCGACCCAAATCCCTGCTCGCGCTCAACGAAATTGTTTCCGTGTTTGCATCCGAACAAACTTCCAAAATCGTCCGCGAAAAGTTAATCAAGGCCGCAAAAAAATCCATCTATGTAGTAGGATGGCGGCTTCGAAGACAGGACAGCATCAACACGGCATTGCTCAAAGAACTGGAAGCCGCGCGGAAAAAGGGAATCGACGTGCGCGTCATTCTCACCGCGCGCGAGTCCGTCCAAATGCCGCACATCCAGCACTTTTTGCGGCAGGGAATGCAGTTCCGCTTTCTTCCCCTGCAGAATTTTTCAATCATGCTCCGCGACGGTGAAGAGTGCAAGATTTCGCTCAAGCGCAAGGATTTGGAAGAGCACTTGAACATCCACATCAACGACGCCGACTTGTCCAAATTCTTGAACGAGTACTTTTTGAGCGTGTGGAAAAAGGGCGAAGAAATCCCGATTCAACAATGAAAGCGGAAAAAATCACCCGAGCTTGACGGCGGTGCCGTATGCGACGACTTCGGCCGCGTTCATCATGATTTCGGAAGTTACAATGCGCACGTTGATGATGGCGTCCGCTCCGAGCTTTTCGGCATCGGCCGTCATGCGCTTCAAGGCTTCTTCTCTCGCATCGTTCATGACGGAAAGGTAGGAAGAAATTTCCCCTCCAACCATTTGTTCGAGGCCGGCGACAAAGTGTCCTCCGACTCCGCGGCTTCGAATCGCGTTCCCGCGCGCGATTCCCAAAATCTGTCTCACTTTCTTGTCCGGAACGAAATCTGTCGTTGTAATAATCATTTCAATCCTCCTTGAACTGTTTTTTTGCAGGGAGGAGGATTCGAACCCCCGAAGGCACTAAGCCACCAGGTTTCTTAAAGTTTTTTTCCCAAGGCTTTTTCCGGGAAAAAGGCTTTCCTAAGCCTGGCACGTTTGACCGCTTCGCTATCCCTGCGTTTATAGAATCAAGCAACCAATGCTCTTAAAGTTTTGGTGCAAGGCTAGAGTTTGACAATATAGCGCTTCAACGGTTGGGTGTACGCTTTGTAAGCATTCTCATGCAGGTCGACTTCGTTGATGAAACTTGCCCAAGAGTTCACACGCGCCATGAACGGCGCTTCCACTTCGGTCGCGCGGAATTTTTCTTTCAAAAACCGGGCCAGCACGGCGCTTGCCGTGTCGCAGTACAATCCCGCAATTCCGTCTTTTCGAAACGAGCCAAACTTGTTACGCACCATGAGAGCCAAGCGGCCGACTTGCACGGGACTGTAAGATTCGATTCCGACCTCGATGACGCGGTCTCCCAGTCGAAAACAGTTGCCGTACTTTTCCGGGTTTCTGACCTTGACGTGCTTGAGGGATAGGAGGGAATTTTTGTACTGGACCCACTCGTATTTTTTCGTTTGGGGGCGAACCTTTCCCTTTTTTCGAAAAACCATTCAAACACTCCGTTCAAGCATTTTTTTGCAAAAAAAACTTACAATAGCACGGCCAGTTGGGGCAAGTGGAAGGCGAGCAGGCGCAAAACGTGCGAAGTAAAGAGCGGAACAAAAGTGTCGGCAATGCTGTTCAATGCGCCGTTCGCGCGCATATTGAAATAGAACACTTGAGAGAACGCGTCCAGGCACTGGGCGAGGAAAATTTTGGCCTTCAACATGGGAGTTTCACGTAGTTTGTATGCATTGGAGGTTTAAAAAGCTTCGGGCTTTGGAAAGGAACGCCTCCACGGGGATTCGAACCCCGGTCAGGAGCTCTTCCCGGCAAATGCGAGCGAAGCGAGCAAGTGCCAGTGCAACTGGCACGCGTCGCCGGCCCACGCAAGGGCCGCCGGAAGCTCCGATGCTATCCACTACACCATGGAGGCGTTGTTGGAATGGGGCGGAAAAGTTATTTTAAGTAGGGCTTGAACGCGTTTTCGATGTCTTTTTTGGGCTGAGAGCCGATGAGTTCTTCGACGGGCTTTCCATTCTTGAAGACCAAAATTGTGGGAATGCTCATCACGCTGAATTTTTGCGCGGTTAAGGGACTTTCGTCCACGTTGAGTTTGGCGAAAACAATTTTTCCCGCATATTCTTCGGCCAATTGTTCAATCAACGGGCCGACGATTTGGCACGGACTGCACCATTCCGCCCAAAAGTCCACTACAATCAATTTGTTTTCGAAAACCGCTTTTTCAAAAGTCGAATCGGAAAGGGACAAGGGTTTGGACATGAAAGAATTTTCCTTGAAAGGGTTAAAAAATCCCTTGCTTTTCCGCGCGCAACGCGCGAATGCACTTGCGCAAATTCGGAATGCGCACGATTTGGAGGAGCTTTTCGCGCGGAACCCATTGGAACTTTTCCAATTCTTCTCCCAAAACAACGGGCTGGGAGGACTCGCAAACAAAAAAAGTCTGGCGCTGGCCGATGTAAGAAGACTTGACAAATTCGCGCTGTTTCAAAAACGATTTGGGCCAGTCGTACTGGTGCTCGTAGCGCGCGCGGTACAAAATCTTGAAATCGGAAATGCCCAGCTCTTCCAGCACTTCCCTTCGAAGGGCCTGCTCCGCGGTTTCGCCCTCGTGAACGCCTCCCTGCGGGAATTGCCAGCTGCGCTTTTTCTGCACGGACTTGTGCACGAGCAATACTTTCCCGTCCTTGACAAAAATCGCGGCCACGTTGGGGCGGTAGAGTTTAGGCATTGGCTATTCGAAGAGAAAAAGGCATTTAAACGCGTTCAAATTTGGAAGATGACAAAAAGCCAATTCGGCCTATTTTAAGCAAAGCTATCGGCAAACCGAATGCTTTTAAAGCGGGAATTGGTATATAGTGATTTATTG
>JAZDMJ010000015.1:0-2353 GCA_043801115.1 Candidatus Iainarchaeum sp.
CGTAATTTCATCATTCTTTTCCTTGCAGTTGATGAATTCCATGACATCGGGATGGTCCACGCGCAACACGCCCATGTTTGCTCCCCTTCTCTTTCCCCCTTGCTTGATTTGCTGAGTGGAAGCATTGTATACTTTCAAAAAACTCACTGGCCCGGAGGCAACCCCTTTCGTGCTCTTCACCATGCTTCCTTTCGGCCGCAGGCGCGAAAAGGAAAACCCCGTCCCTCCCCCGCTCTGGGGGATGATGGCCTGGTGCAACAGTCCCATGTAAATGCTGCGAATGTCGTCGTTGATGGGAATGACAAAGCACGCGCTCAACTGCTGCAATCTCGTTCCCGCGTTGTACAACGTGGGCGCGTTGGGCAAAAACTTCAATGAGCTCATCAAGTCATAGAACTGCTGCGCAGTCTGCTTGGCCTGCAATTCGGAAGAACCGTAATTCTTGTCCGCGAGCGAAATATTGTTGGCCACTCTCCAAAACATTTCGTCCGGAGTTTCAATGACATTTCCGTCATTGTCTTTCAGCAAATAGCGGTCTTTCAGCACGCGCAGCGCGTTCAAGGAAACCTTGCTCGTGAATTCCTTTTCGCTGCCCAATACCGCTTTCCGCGCCTCTCTCGTCTTCGCGTGCTCCGCGCGGTACAAAATGTACGCTTTGGCGACTTTGGTAAACCCTTCGCGCATCAATGTTTCTTCGACCAAGTCCTGAATTTCTTCCACGGAAGGGTTTCGGATTCCCGAATATTTTTTTTCCAGTTCTTCGGAAACAATGTCGGCGATGATTTGAACGCTCCCGTTGCCCAAAGTATTGGTCGCTTGGAACGCTTTTCCCACCGCTGCCGCGATTTTTTCCTCGTCAAAGGGGACGATTTCTCCGTTCCGCTTGACGACTTTTTCAATGGTTCTCGTCTTCGACAGCGCCATCTTCCTTCCCTCTTTCCCTGCAAACAAAAAACGGATTGGTACGCCTTAATCTACTATCCAATTCTATAAAAGCTTAGGCCAACCCCTTCAACTTGGCCCGTTTCGGATTCCAAAACTTCCCTTTCGCATTTCAAACTTCACTGGACGGAGAATGTTCGGAATCCCTGGCTTTCCTTCCACTTTGCCTCTACGCGCTCGACTCTGGCCGAATTCGGCCCTTTTTGCAAAGCTTCCAACAATTTGTCCAGTTTTCCCTTTTCCCCTTCCGCCCACACTTCCACGCTGCCGTCGAAAACATTTTTGCACCACCCGCCCAGCCCGAGCTGGTTCGCGCACTCTTCGACAAATCCGCGGTAGAAAACCCCTTGCACTTTTCCGAAAACGAACGCGTGCAGTGCGGGCATCTATTTCACCACGATAATATTTCCGCGGCCTTGTTTTATTTTTTTCACTTTTCCCTCGCTTTCCAATTCCGCAACAATGAGCGAAACCATCGCCTCGCTGTACTGCGGGAGCTTGTCTCTCAACTCTTTCTGCGTGAGCCTTCCCCCGCACTCTTCCAGTTTTTGCAGCACACTTTCCGCCTTTTCATCGAGCTGGGCAATTTCAGGCTTTTTGGTTTCTTTTGGTTGGGTTTCATTCGAACTTCTTTCCATCACGGTTTCGTTCTTGGGCGGCTTCCACAACCGATAGCCCAAAAACGCAATAACGGCGAGCAGTGCGAGAATCAGTCCAATCGCTTGCGCGGAGTCGAGCGAAGAGGGAAGCGTTCCGCTGGCGGGATATACTAGAATGTCCATTTCAAAATTTCCGCTCGAAGCAATGGAAACATTCTGGTCTCCCGCGTATAAAATATTCCCGTTTTGCGCGAAAAAAGCGTGCAGGGTATAATTTCCATTCGGAACGTCGAACGAGTAGTCCCCGTTTTCGGCGACGATTTTCTGCTCGGGAATGGAGTTGATGGATACAATCGAATTGGAAAGCTTTTCGAGCGAATAATACTCGTACACGCTTCCGTGCAAAGTGGCCGCGCTTGCGCTCAGCGCAAGGAACAATAGTGTCAGTACAATCCACGCGCTCCGCATGCACTATTCGCGCGTGCAAGAGTTTTAAAGCTTTAGAACTCTGCTGCCGGTTGAATGGGGCGCGTTTTGGGCTTTTTGCTCCAAAATGCGTTTTTTCCCGCCCTTTCGCGCGCGGAAAAGAATGCTTTTATAGAAGCGAAGCGCTTTGTTCATCTTATAGTCCATTCCTGGAAAAGGGAGGTGGATGGATTTGAAGAAAACAATTTGGATGTCTTTCGTTGTGCTGGCATTGCTGGCCGTGTTGTTGGCTCCTTCCGCGTTCGCGGAAGATTCGACAACCGCTTCTGGTCCCAAGGTAAAATCGTTGTTGGCCGTTGGAGCTGGACTGGCCGTCAATTCCGCGG
>JAZDMJ010000016.1:0-11013 GCA_043801115.1 Candidatus Iainarchaeum sp.
AACGACTTCCTGCGCCGATTCCACCATACAATGCCCCAAAAACAAGAAACCGCGCTCTTGAAGCTATTGGAAAAGCCCGCGCCCGTGGAAGAAAAGATGGCCGCGCTCCGCTACCTGCAAACGACTGCCGGAGAGAACACACTCAAAAATTTCCGCCTCGCCTACTGCCTCGCCAAAGAGCCCGAAGTCAAAAAAGCCATCGAAGACAGCATTGCCTTCCTCTCCAGTCACACAGAGTACTGAATTCTATTTTTTCTCGTTTGAAAGGGCCCACTGGAATGTCCCAAAAAGTGTGCTAGAAATAGTTTATTGAACGATGAAAGAAAAAACTACGACTAAATTATTATGTAGTTTAATTTGTATTTTTTTACAATCGCTTGGCGTGTTCGTCGCTGTATTTCGCGCGAAAGCGCAACACTTCTCCGTCGATTAGGTTGTTGTTTTGTTGTTGTTCTTTGATAAGTCGTTCTCGCGCGGCATAGTATTGCACTTCAGTTAGTCTTCCGATTTCCTTTAATTGCCCCAATCGCACGTCTTGCCGTTGCAATATATCGTGCTTCTCGTACAGCCTTCTGAGTGTGTTTTGGTAAGTAGTAAAAGTGACCCGAACGTCTTGGGAAAGATTGTCAAAAGCGGGCACTTTGTACTTTTTCAAAACCAATGCCATGTCGCTTTTGAAATATTCATTTAGCGTTTTCCGCCGCTTGAAAGATTGTTTGACGGCTTGAACGCCACGCTTCAATGTATGCCGAAAAGTCGTGTGCTTTCGTTGTTCGGGAGGCAATGCCGGCAGTCGAACGGGAGTTGCCATGCACTACTTGACTCTTTTCCAGTATAAATGCATTCTCTCAACAAGGCTTTTATTATCTCGAAGAATAGAGTATTGCAAAAAGAAAAAGAGTATTTCACATGACAGAGTT
The DNA here is from genome assembly GCA_043801115.1 of Candidatus Iainarchaeum sp. Taxonomy (GTDB): domain Archaea; phylum Iainarchaeota; class Iainarchaeia; order Iainarchaeales; family UBA10191; genus CAZHUN01. The sequence continues at coordinate 921 of JAZDMJ010000016.1, forward strand.
TCCTGAATCGCAATTAGTCCACCGCTCGCTCACGCTGCGCGAAATGGACTTGCCCCCTTCCGTCAAACTGACCAAGCGTTCCCTGCTCCGCTGGTGGGCGCTGAGTTTGGGGTTGATTTCGGAAAAGGAATCGCGGAGCATGGTGTTGGATGTATTGGATGCATTATTCTATTTCCAGTATTCGAAAAAAATTGACCCTTCCGTTCAGGAGATTTTGAAATATGTGAAGGAAAAAAGCGGGAAAAAAACTTCCCAGCGTTTGGTCTGCTACCACTTGAACCGTTTGATGGAGTGGAACTTGATTGTATTGAAGGGGAACAAGTACTATTTCAACAGCGCGCCTTCGGCGGAGAGAAAGGATTTGAAGGCCACGCTCCAACACTTTGTCGAAAAGCCCATGCAAGAGCAGTGGAAGCAGGTCGAAGAAGTTTCGGAAAGACTGCAGAACAGTTATGCGAAGTAAACGATTCAACGAGCAGCAGGCGAAGAAGGCCTTGCAGCGCAAGGCTCGGCACATTGGACGGTATTGGTTTCCGATAAAAAAGGATATTGTGTTTCGGGCGCGCGCGAATGCATGGCACGCGGGAACACACTGGTGGATGGGCGAAAAACCGAAAATGACGCAGGCTTTCGTGCCAAACCCGCACAATTTGCGCGAAAGCATTGGAATGGACAAGAATGATTCGATTGTAATGTTTGCAGGCTGTTATGGAGACTGGGCGAATGCACTTGCTAAAGAAGGAAAGGTCGACTATTCGGATGTCAGTCCGAGCATGGCAAATTTTGTCAGATTTGAAAAAAGGGGAAATATTCAACGCATAAAAGTGGCGCCGGCCGAAGCCGTTCCACAATCCGTCCATTTTTATGATTGGAGCTTTTCGTTCGAACCGTTTCCCTTGCACGACGGCTCGCTCAAGTTCGCGCTTGCCCGTTCGTTGTTGAACAGGAAAGGGGGAAAATTAATCTACCAAAAAATTAGCCCCGACACTGCCAACAAGGTTTCCAGACAAATGTCAAAAATTGCCCGTTTGTACGGCGCGACTTTTGTCCGAGGAATACGCCCGGTTCTTGCAGCAGAAGGCTTCGAAAATGTGTACCGGGAGCAAATGAAAAAAATCCCAGAAACAGTCCAAGAAAGTTGGGATATGGAGATATTTACTCTGCAAACGAATGCTGCGGCACGCGCCAAAGTGGGACAGGATTTGAAAGTATTGCGCTGGTTGAACCATTGGCAGGAAACGAAGAATGTTATAGCAAGGGCCAAGTGGATTGCAAAAAAAGTGGGAATTCCGTTGGAAAAAGTGTTGGAGAGCCGAAAACGGTTGAATGTGTTGAACAGATTGGAATTCAATCCGGCGGAAAGAGTGCTCCGCAAAACCGGCCGCTAGTGAGTTTAGGGGTTTAACGCTTTCGCGCTTCTTCGAGTTCTTTCGGCAGTACGAACTTCATGTGCTCGTCGATGACTTTCAACTCCTCCAACTTCGCGCCCTGTTGTTGGAAGTGCGAAGCGATTTCTTCGACCAGGTGTTCGGGCGCGCTTGCGCCCGCGGAAAGGCCGAGAACTTTTTTTCCGACAAACCAGTTCATGTCCACGTCTTTCAGCGAATCTACCAAGTAGGCTTCAACCCCTTGCTTGCGCGCGGTTTCTGCCAAGCGCTTGCTGTTCGAACTTGTTTGGCTGCCCACAATGAGCATGACGTCGCATTGGGGAGCTGCTTGCTTGATGGCGGTTTGTCTGTTCGTAGTCGCGTAGCAAATATCGTCGGCGGGAGGGGATTCGATGAGGGGAAACTGCGCTTTGAGCGCTTCAATGGTTGCTTTGCACTCGTCAATGCTGAACGTGGTTTGGTTCAAATACACGAGCTTGTGCGGGTTTTGGACTTGCAATGAGGGAATGTCTTCCGGCTTTTCGACCAAATGGGTAATGTCGGGCCTGACTCCCAAAACGCCTTCGGCTTCCGCGTGCCCTTTGTGGCCGATGTAAATGATTTCTTTTCCTTCGCGCGCGTAGCGCTGGACTTCCAAGTGCACTTTGGTAACGAGCGGGCACGTGGCGTCGATTGTAGTCAGGTTTTTGGCGGCGGCCTCTTTCAGCACGGAAGGGGGAACTCCATGCGCCGAGTAAATGCATACTGCGTTTTCGGGAATTTCGGAAATTGTTTCCACAAAAACAGCGCCTTTTTGTTTGAGGGATTCCACCACGGTTTTGTTATGTACGATTTCATGTTTGACGTACACGGGCGCGCCGAAAATTTGCAGTGCTTGCTCGACGACTTCAATCGCGCGCGTGACTCCGGCGCAAAAACCGCGCGGCTGAATCAGCAAAACTTTTTCGATGCTCATGCTAGTTCACTTCGTTGCTCCTTTCTTTAAGGGTTTTGATTTCGGCAAGTGTTGGAGTTTGTCGAGCGCTTTTCGGTTCAATTCGTTCCAAACGTTTTGAAAGGTTCCTGAAAACTGGTTGGGCTGTTTGCTGACTGCGTCTTCGATTTCGTTCCATTTCCAAAACTTGGCGTCTTGCAGTTCTCCTTCGAGCGGAATCGCCATATCGTCGGTCGGGCACAGAAACAACGAGAGGAATACGTTGCTGTGAAAGACGGGAGTTTGAATGTGCGAAACCATTTTTTCGACCAGTGTGATGGAGGGATTTTGAAGTGATAATTCTTCTTTCAGTCCGCGAATGGCGGCTTGTTCGTAGGTTTCGCAGGTTTGAACGTGTTCTCCCGCGCTCGAATCCCACGTGTCGGGATACAATATCGTGTTGTGCCCGCGGCGCTGGAGCAGAATTTCCCCTTTTGAATTGACAACCCATATTTGGACGACGCGGATGCGCTGGCCGTCCCGATAGGCTGTTTTGAAATCCGTGGTTCCGATTTTTCGGTCGCCCTCGTCTACAAGGTCGAAGATTTCCGCCATGCTATTTCCCGTAGTGCGATTGCACGTATTCTTCCACAATCTGCTTGAATTCTTTTTGCGCGTTCTCTGCTGGAATTGTTTTGAGCAGTTTTCCGTCCGCGTAAATGGGGCATGAAACGGTTTCTCCCGAGCCGGGAAAACTGATGCCCATGTTCGCGTTCTTGCTTTCTCCGGGGCCATTTACTATACAACCCATGACGGCAATCTTCATGTCTTCCATTCCCTTGAATCCTTTTTGCTTCCACTCGGGCATTTTTTGCAACAAAAAAGAATTCATTTCGAGGGCCATTTCTTGAAAGCGCGCGCTCTGCGTCCTCCCGCAGCCCGGACAGGAAGTGATGAGGGGCATGAAGTGGCGCAAGTCCAAAGACTGCAATACTTGTCCGGAAACAATCACTTCTTCCGTGCGCGAGCTTCCAGGTTTGGGCGTTATTGAAACGCGAATCGTGTCTCCAATCCCTTTTGCGAGCAATACAGAGAGTGCGACCGTCGAGGCGACAATGCCTTTGCTTCCCATTCCGGCTTCCGTCAGTCCAACATGCAAGGGGACTTTGGTTCTTTCAGTCAGCATTTCGTTCGCTTTGACCATTTCGGGAACTTCTGAAATTTTCGTCGAGACAATGATTTTGTCTTCTCCCAAACCATATTCAATGGCCTTGTTCACGCTCTGCACGGCGCTTTCCACTACCGCTTCCAATTGGATTTCTTTCGCGTCTTTTGGAGTGCCGAGTTTTTTGTTTTCTTCCATCAACGCGTTCAAAATAAAGGGGTCCAAACTTCCCCAGTTCACGCCGATGCGCACGGGCTTGTCGTATTCAATCGCGATGTCGACCATGTTTTTGAAATTGTCGTCTCTTTGGTCGCCGAATCCAACGTTTCCGGGATTGATGCGGAACTTGTCCAATGCCTGCGTGCATTGGGGATATTTGTTCAGCAGTAAGTGGCCGTTGTAGTGGAAGTCTCCGATGATGGGAACATCGCATCCCAAATCGTCCAGTTTTTTGCGGATGGAGGGAACGGCAGCGGCCATGGCTTCGTTCTCTACTGTAAAGCGAACCATTTCGCTTCCGGCCGTGAATAGTTCAAGTATTTGGTTGACGGTCGAATCAACGTCGGCTGTATTTGTATTCGTCATGCTTTGAACGGCGACGGGATAATCGCTGCCGATCCATAAATTTCGCACGCGGACTTGGGAAGTTTTTCTCCGTTCTTTCCAGTGTTGCTTCATCTCCATTCCTCCTCTCTCTATCAATGAAATATTCACTTGTTCTTTAAAATCTCGAGGGCGTTTTCGACGATGGCCGAAGCGTCCATCTTCCAGTCGGCTTTGATGTTTTGCGGGGAATCGTATCCGATAAAGGCGTCCTTGCCTCCAATGCGCTTCAATGCAATGTCGCACTGGTTGTTTTCCTGCAGCATTTCCAGCACGGCCGAACCGAAGCCGCCGATTTTCGCGTTCTCTTCGACTGTAATCGCGCGGCCTGTTTTGCGCACGCTTTTCAAAAGAGTTCTTTCATCCAATGGTTTGGCGAAGCGCGCGTTGATGACTTCCACGTTGTACTTTTTCTGCCCCAGTTCTTTCGCGGCTTTCAATACTTCTTCCATGGCAAAGCCGATTCCGATCAAAGAAATGTCTTTTCCTTCTTGCACGATTTCGGCTTTTCCGATTTCGAGCGCGTTGGGCTCTTTGTCCAATACAGTTTTCGCGTTCAAGGTTCCTTTGGGATAGCGCAAAGAAATGGGCCCTTTGTTGTAGTGGGCGGCCGTAGTCACCATGTGCTGCAATTCGTTTTCGTCCTTGGGCGCCATGACAATAAAGTTGGGAATCAGGCGCAAGTAACTAATATCCAAAATTCCGCCTTGCGTGGGGCCGTCTCCAGTAATGGCGGCTTTGGGCACCATGAAGCGCACGGGCAAGTTCATCATGGCCACGTCCGCAACCGCTTGGTCGAATGCGCGCTGCAAAAAGGGAGAATAAATGACGGCAAAGGGTTTGACGCCTTCGCACGCGAGTCCCGCGGCGAATGTGACTGCATGCTCTTCGGCGATTCCGACATCGTAAAAGCGGTCGGGAAATTTTTCGCCGAACTCGATGAGTCCTGTTCCCGCGGCCATGGCGGCCGTAATCGCTACAATGTCCTTGTCTGTTGAGGCTGCGCGGATTAATGCGTTGATGGCAATGCTTTCAATGCTGGGAAACTTTGGCTTGCTCGGGTCGAGCTGTGTCAATGGAATTCCCGTTTCCAATTCAAATGCCGCGTGCTCGTGCCATTTGGTTTTGTCCTTTTCCATGTACTCGACGCCTTTGGCCTTGTCTGTCAAAACGTGCAATAGTTTGGGGCCTTTCACTTGGCGCAATTCTTGCAAGTGGCGAATTAACTCTGGAATATTGTGGCCATCTACCGGTCCGTAATAGCGAATTCCGAGCTTTTCGAAAATCGTTCCAATCTCTCTCCTTCCCCTTTCGGAAACGGAAACGTCGCTCAATCGTTTCAAGTATTCGAACATGGCTCCTACATTCGGGGAAATGCTCATCTTGTTGTCGTTCAACACGAGCAGCATGTCTGTTTGGTTGTAGCCGATGTTGTTGAGTGCTTCGTAGCACATGCCTCCCGTGAGCGCTCCGTCTCCGAAAACCGCCACCACGTCAAAGCGCTGTTTTTTCTGGTCCCTTCCTTCAGCCATTCCCATGGCTCCGGAAAGAGCAGTAGATGCATGGCCCGCGCTCCAGCAGTCGTACGGGTTTTCTCCGCGAACCGTGAAACGCGGAATGCCTTTCGGCGTGCAAATCGTGTTGAATTGTTTGAAACGTCCCGTCAAAATTTTGTGCGTGTAGGACTGGTGGGAAGTGTCAAACAAAAGTCTGTCCTTGGAAAAGTCGAACACGTAGTGTAAAGCGAGTGTTAATTCGACGACTCCTAAATTCGTTCCAATGTGTCCCCCGTTTTTGGCGCACGTTTCGAGCAACAAGTCGCGCACTTCGTCCGCAACTCTGGGAAGTTCTTCCATGGATAGCGATTGCAGGTCTTTGGGAGAGTTGATTTTTTCGAGCAGCGGATAGCTGTCGCGAATGCTCGGACATGGCGCTGCGGTATTGGATTTGGAGATTCCGTTTCCCATAAGATGGCTCAACCGAGACAAAACTACCGTCCAAGCCCTATAAAAGCGTTTCGACAAAAGCAAAAGCAAAACAAGTCAATTGACGTAAAACTCTTCAAAGAGTTATGTATTTGTCGAAGGGGTTTCGATGGCAATTACAGCCACGCAACGCACGCCATTGCCTTGCGCGAACGCGCTCAACCCGTCTCCGCTCTCGGCTGTAACGCCCACCAACTCGACGGGAATGCCCAATGCCTGCGCAATTCCCTTTCGAATGGCCTCTTTTTTGGGTCCAATCTTGGGCGTCTTGCATTCCAATGCTATGGACACGCTCGAAATGCGCGCGTTTTGGGCCTGTAAATCCTGCAAGGCGGGCTTCAAATATTCCCGGCTGTCCTTGATTCCCTGCTCCGCGCACAACTTGTCCGCATACAGGCCCAAATATTCCGTGCCCAACAAGGAGTCCAAGGCGCGCAATATCGCATGCAAAACAAGGTCGCCGTCGCTGTTCGCTTCCAGTCCGGGCTCTCCGGGAAATTGCGCTCCGCCCAATACAAGCAGTTTGGGTGTTTTCGAAAACGCGTGCGAGTCCTGTCCGATTCCAATTCGAATGCTCATTTTCTTTTCTCCAGAATTTTTTCCGCAATGTCCAAATCTTCGGGCGTTGTAATCTTCAAATTTTCAAAACCGCAGTCGACGATTTTTACTTGCCCGCCATTGCGCTTGATGAGTTGCCCTTCGTCCGTGCCGTAAAAGTGTTCCGAGAACGCGCGCTGCAATGCGCCGTCCAACACGCCCAGTTTGGCGCATTGCGGGGTTTGCGCCCTCCACAATTTGCTTCTGTCCATGATTTTTTCAACGAGCATTTCCCCGTCCACTTGGTGCACCGTATCCTTCATTCCCATCGCAGCAATGGACGCCCCTACTTCTTGCGCGGCGGAAATGCACGCGGAAATCGTTTCCTGCTTGATTAACGGATTGCACGAGCTGTGAATCAGTACAATGTCTTCCGCTTTTCCGCCCAGCGCTTTGCATTCCTGCACGCCGTTGTTGACGGAGTCCTGGCGTTCTTTTCCTCCCAGCGCAATGGAAGCGAATTTGGAAAAGGAAAAATGGGCGAGCAGTTCTTCCAGCTCCGCTTGGCTGTCCTGCGCAATCACGATGACAATTTTGTCCACGTTCGGATTCTGCTCGAATTTTTCCAACACGTGCACAATCATGGGCTTGCCGCACAGGGGGAGAAAGCTTTTGTTGATGGCGCTTTGCATGCGCACGCCTTTTCCGCCCGCGGTAACGACGGCAAAAACTGTCATTCGATTTCCTCCAAAAGGCGCCGCGTCTCTTCCCTTGCCTTCTTGTCCGCTTCGAAAATGTCTTCAATGGAAGGATGCAACACATTTTTGTGCGCGTCCATGACTTTGCGCACAGTAAAGTCAATGTCCAAAAATCCGATTTTCTGCTTCAAAAAAGCGTACACGGCTTCCTCGTTGGCCGCGTTCATAGCGCAGGGCAAAGTTCCGCCTTTTTGCCCCGCTTCGTACGCGTAGGATAGCGAGGGAAAACTTTCGCGGTCGATGGGATAGAATTCGAGTTTCGCGTTTTTTTCAAAGTCCAATCTCGGAAAGGAAGTGTCGAATCGTTCGGGATAGGAGAGCGCGTACTGGATGGGCGTCCTCATATCGTGCGTTCCGAGCTGGGCCATTACGCTCCCGTCCACGAATTCGACCATGGAGTGCACAATGCTTTGCGGGTGCAAAATCGTGTCGATTTTGTCAAAAGAAACGCCGTACAGCCAGTGCGCTTCGATGACTTCCAAACCCTTGTTCATCAGCGTGGAAGAGTCAATCGTAATCTTCGCGCCCATGTTCCACGTGGGATGGCCGAGCGCTTGTTCCACGGTAACGTCTTTCAACTCGCTGCGCTGTTTGAACTTGAACGGGCCTCCGGAGCACGTAATCACGAGGCGCTTGATTTCTTGTTTGTTTTCCCCGTGCAGGCATTGAAAGAGCGCGGAGTGCTCGGAGTCGATGGGAGTCAAGAGCACGTTGTGTTTTTGGACTTCTTCCATTACAAGTTCGCCCGCCGCGACCAAAGTTTCCTTGTTCGCGAGGGCAATATTCTTTCCTGCTTGAATCGCTTTCAGCACGGGCTTGAGACCCAGAAATCCGACCAGACTGCCCACAACTGTATCGGCTTCTTCAACCGTGGCAACCGCGTCCAAGCCCGCTCCGCCAAAAACGATTTCCGTTCCGTTGGCAAACTGTTCGACTTTGCGCGCAATTTCCTCGTTCTCCACGCTGAAGAGTTTGGGCTTGAACAATTGAAGCTGTCTTTTGATTTCGTCCAGTTCGTCTTTTCCACTCAGGGCGACAATTTTGAACTTGTCCGGATGACTTTGGACGACGTCCAAAGTCTGCTTTCCAATGCTGCCCGTGCTTCCCAATACAGAAATGGCTTTCATTGAATGACGTAATCCGGCCAAGCTTTTTTTAATCGTCGCCCTTAATTCGACTATGGACGTAAACTCTCCCGCCAAAATCAACCTCTTTCTGGACCTTACCGCCAAAAGAGAGGACGGGTTTCACGAAATCAAAACCTGCATGCAAGCGCTCTCCCTGCAGGACGTGCTCTCTTTTTCGGTTACCAAATTCAAGGGAATCTATTTGGACTGCAACGACCCCAAAGTTCCGTTGGACGGCCGCAATTTGGTGTACAAAGCCGCCGCGATACTGCAGGACAGATTCAAAATCGAACAGGGAATCGCGTGCAACATCCACAAAAGCATTCCCTCTGCAGGAGGACTCGCAGGCGGCTCGAGCAACGGAGCGGCCACGTTGAACGCGCTGAACAAGTTATGGGCGCTGCAGCTGAGCTCCAAACAATTGGAACTGATTGCGGGCGAATTCGGGAGTGATACGGTGTTTTTTGTGAAGGGCGGAACGCAGCTGGCGACCGGCAGGGGCGAAATCCTTTCTCCGCTCCCGACTCCGCCCAAACTGGACATAGTGATTGTTTCGCCCGAACTTCCTGTCCCTTCCAACAAAACCGCTTCCTTGTACTCGTACGTGCACGTGAAAGAATTGGAGCACCCTTCGTGGGAAGCTTTTGAAAAAGCGCTGAAGAAGGGAAATGCGAAAAAACTGGTTGAAAACTGCGTGAATGTTTTTGAACAAGTGAAATATCCGTTGTACGAAAAGCTTTGGCCCAAAATCGAGGAAGCAGGAAAAAAGAAAGGCGTGCTGAAAACGTTGCTGTGCGGTTCGGGGCCGAGCTATGCGCTCTTTTGCAAGGACTCGAAAACGGCCGAAAACTTGGCCAAAGAGTTTCCACAAGCATGGGCGTGCACGATCTAAGAAAGCGCACCTATCTGGGTTTTCTCAAAGACGAGCGGGAAAGAATTTTCTTTCGCCGCGTTTCATTCAGCTTTCGTTGTTGGGCAGCAAAACGATTGGTTGGCTTAATTGCGGGCGAAACTTTGGGTGCGGGCGTTTCGGGCGGGTTTCGTTCCAAAAAACGCTTTCGATCGCTTTTCAAAAGTTCTTCTAATTGTTGTTGTTTTTCCTCTTCCGTGACAAAGCGTTTATCGTCAATATCGTCATCAATCCACTTGTACCCTTTGCTCGTGAGCGTCCAATATCCCATAAAAATCCAAAAAGTAGAGCGCGGCAGAACTATTTATGGGTTTCGGTTCGCCTTTTCCGCGTCGCGCTTTTGCAAAAAATCTTCTTCGCTCGCATAACACTTGGAAAAAAAGTCGCAGTACTTGCACAATGTTTGCGGCTTGAGTTCGAATTGGGGCTTGTCTTTTTCTCGGCCCCGAATATTTTTCACGTCGTCTTCAATCTCTTTCAAATCCCGCTCAGAAATGGGATAGTACACTGATTCGCCGTCGCGCAAGTAAAAAATGGAAACGAAGCGGGGCATTTCCTGGAATTTCGCGTTCCACAAATACGCGTAGGCTTTGCACTGCTTCAAATCCCGTTCGGAGATGGAGTGCGGCAAACTGGATTTGGAAGTCTTGTAGTCCACAATGGCCATTCCCTGTCCGAACAATTGCATCGTCTTGTCCACAATGCCG
>JAZDMJ010000020.1:0-10062 GCA_043801115.1 Candidatus Iainarchaeum sp.
TTGGCTCGCGCTTTCAAAACAGTTTGGGTATTCTTTTTGGCCAATCTTAGCCCACTCGCTATCCGTCAGCTCGTCCATGAGTTTTCGAAAGTCCGCCCACGTGTCCTTCCAGTGCTGTTCTTCCTTCACGTGCGCAATCGAAACCGCTCCGAAAAAGTCTTCCAGTACTTTGTGCAGAATTCTTCCCCGAACCAAGTGCGGAGTCGGCTTGGTGGGAAGCCGTTCCACGTACACATAGTAGAACTTGCGCGGGCATTGCGAGAAAGTGGCAATCGCGCTCGGAGAAAGTCGAACCGTGTCGGCCATGCAGTGAATGGGCTTCGAACGCTTTTAACGCTTTTTGGAAGCGGATTTCCGCTCGAGCGGAAGCTCGGAAATTAAAAAAAAGAAAAAAAGGCAAACAATGTTTGACTTTACACGTTGCCTGTACAGATTGCGGTTTCGGACGCGGGAATGCTGTTGCGCGTGTAGTTGATGGTGATGCGCTGTTCGTAGGCGCCCGTTCCAGTGAAACCCGAAAGCGAACCAGCGACCGAGTTAATGTCGATGTTGGCTGCGCTTGTGACGGTGGTGGAAGGATATTCGCCTGCTACTGCGGCCCCGCTAATTCCGGTCAAGTTCGGGCTGGCAAATGTTACGCCAGTGATTGAAATGGGCCCGCCCGCGCCGTTCGAGAGTCTCAAGTAGAATTCACTGCCAGAGACACTGTGCTGCACATAGGCCAGCTTGTTGAGTCCGGTGCACGTGCCCGCGCTCGGAGGGTTAAAGATTCCGAATGCGAACAAGGCTGCAATTACGATTACAATTACAACCAGCGCCCAACCGTACGTCATCAAGTATTCCAATGCGCTTTGTCCTTTTTTGTCAAACACGTTTGTTACCTCCTTTTCAAGTGAGTAAGTGTAACGAGGAATAGACCGCTTCGGCCTATTTAAACCTTTTGGGATTGGAAACAATGCAAGGGGAAGGGAAAAAATGCCCAAACTGAAGGCAAAAACAGCGCAGGGGAAAGAAATTCCGTTCGGCGATTCTTTTACGCGGCTCTCGACGGGAGTCAAAGGATTTGACGAACTGGTCGAAGGGGGCGTGCTGCAAAATTCTTTGGTGCTGGTTTCGGGTCCCGCGGGAACGGGAAAGAGCACGTTCTGCATGCACTTTCTGGTCGAAGGCGCGAAAAAAGGGGAAAACGGATTGTATGTTTCGCTCGAAAATCCGCCCGCGCAAATCCAGCGCGAAGCCGCGTACTTCGGCTGGCCCGTGCAAGAATTATTGGAAACAAAAAAACTGTCCATTGTCAAGCCCGAATTGTACGATTTCGACAAGCTGGTCGGATTCATTGAAGACGAAGTTATCAAGAACAAGGCCCAGCGCGTCGTCATTGATTCGAGTACGTTGATTGGATTGTATTTCAAGGACGAGTTCAAAGTGCGCAAAGCCATGGTCGAATTGGAGGGCGCGTTGAAACGGTTGAACGTTACCGTAATGGCCGTGAACGAAACGCCCGAAGGAAGCGATGCCTTGTCCACGTACGGAGTGGAAGAGTTCGTCGCGGACGGAGTGATTATGTTTTACATGCAAAAGAAGGAGAATGTTTTCGCGCGCGGCGTTGCAGTGCGAAAAATGCGCAGTACGAAGCACTCTCTCAAAATCCACCCCATGCAGATTGCACGGCCAGGCGGAATAATTGTTTATCCTTCTGAAGAAGTTTTCACCGAGTTTTGACAATGCTCCATTCGAAAACATTTTCGGCGGCTCTCAAGCGTCTGCAGATTTCTTCTGCGCCTTCGACTTTGCTCCATTCTCTTTCCAGCAGTTTCGCGTATTTTCGGCCCAGCTCGGGATTCGAAATAAAAGAATGAATTTCGTTCATGTGCCCGCTTCCCACCACAATGGTAACGGGTTGGAGGGGTTCGTCTTTTTTCTGGTATCGCAGGGTTTCATTCGCGTATTCCATGATTTGGGAAGCCATCAACAGGCTTCTTCCTGTAATGTACAAGCTGGTTCCGTTGATGAATTGTTGTGGAGAAATTTTGGCGGAAGACATTAGTTTTCGCGCGAACTTTTCTTTGGCCATTTCGCTTACAAGGATGCGGCTTGGAAGTCCTTCAATAACGTTCACTTTTGAAAAGAATTCATGGATTCGGGCAAGCGCCTCGTCCGTCACGGCATACGACAAAAGGCGCGTGTACCCGCGCAAATTCAATTTTTCGTGGACAAATTTGGAAATGGGATCTTTCTCGGACTCGAGCGCTATGGCTTGTTTTGCGAATTTTTTGGGCAAGAAAAAAGTGTCTGCCCTTTCGGCCAGAATGACTCCTTGCTCTTTCAAAAGGATTTTGTTCAAAACACGTATGCGCTTCGAACCCCAAAATGGAATAATGTTGAGGTGGTGAAACCCAATCAATTTCGCGTCGATTTTCCGACCTCCAGTAAGGTTAACGGCCGAAGGAATTGATATGGAAGAAACAAAAACATTGTTCCTTTTGGGCAGAATCAACTGTTTTTTGCTCGTTAAAATCGCCTCTCCTTTACACAAACACGCTTTGCTTCTTTATACTTTCCCCGGCAGACTATTTTCTGCCGTCTTCCTAAAGTTGGACTTTTTTCGCCCAAGGTTGAGGAACGGCAAGGGTTTGAGGGCACGTTTTTTAACCTGAAAACAGTTGATACAAGCATGAAGAAGGCGAAGCCGAAAAAGAGCGCGAAAAAGACTTTTCGGAAAGCGAGCGTTTCCCCTCCCTCTCCGCGAAGAGTCGAAGTGTTTGCTTCTCAGAGAACGAAGGCGGGCATTCCGGGAATGGACGATTTGCTGTACGGGGGCATTCCGTCGGGAAACCTTGTCGTACTTTCGGGCGATCCGGGCAGCGGCAAGACGATTTTCTGCTTGACGTTTTTGTTGAAAGGAATCGAAGAGTACGACGAGCCGGGACTGTACATCAGCTTGGAAGAGAGCGCGGAAGAAATCCTCGCCCTTGGAGCCGAATTCGGGTATGGATTGGAAAAGCACATTGACGACAAAAAACTGAAAATTCTCACGGTAGAATTGTACGATTTCGACAAGCTGAAAAATTCCATCGAAGATGCCATTATTTCCATGAAAGCAAAGCGGGTTGTGGTGGACCCCGGAGTTGTATTTAGACTGTTTTTCGAAAAAGAACTGGACGCACGGAAGAATATTCTGAGCTTGGCGAAAATGTTGAAACGATTGGGCTGTACTTCGCTGATTACGAACGAAATCAATCTGGACGAAACAAGAAGTTTATTTGGACTGGAAGAGTACGTGGCGGACGGGGTGATTTTGCTGTACCACACGAAAGTGGGAAACAAGTTCGTCCGAAGCATTGGAGTGCTCAAAATGAGGGGTACGAGGATTTCGGAAAAACTGCACCCTGTGCAGATTGACAAGAGCGGAGTGCGCGTTCTTCCCAAGCAGGAAATGTTCGAGGACGTGGAATAATGGAGCAAGAATCGGGAAGGGGGGCGGAGTAGATGGAAGACATGGAGTCCTGGCTTTCGCCCACGCGCGGCATCCAATTGCAGTTGCGCAGTTTTTTGGAAAGCGCTCCGGCAGTTCCGGTCGTGCTGATTGTGTTGAACACTCAAAACCACAACTCGGTGGTTTCGGAACTGTTGAAGGTGTGGAAAAGTTCTCCCCTTACTTACTTTACGCTCAACCAGAGCGCGGAGGATGTTTTATCGCGTTTGAAGCAGGAACCGCTTCCGCTGGAAAAAATGCAGTTTATTGACGCGGTTTCGCTCGCTTCGGGGAGAAAGCCGGCCAAACTGAAAAACGTGGAGTATTTGGAAAGTCCTTCGGACTTGCTGGACATTTCCGCCGCGCTGTTGAAGGCGACGGCGAAAAAGCAGGGCGTTGTCGTGTTTGATTCCGTTTCAACCTTGTTGCTCTACAACAAGCCCGAAGCCGTGGAAAAGTTCATTCACTCTCTTGTAAACAAGTTCAAGAGCCAGAAGACGGGCTGCGCTTTTGTGATGGTGCAGAGCAGCGAGCAGCGCAGAACCATTGAAAACGTTTCCCAGTTCGTGGATAGGGTCATTCCTGTTTTGTAGGTCAGACGAGTTGGGCAAATGCTCCCGTAAATAGGATGCGCACGATGAAGAAGATTGCGAATGCGAGAATGACGAGGGGAAAAAGGTAGCGGAGTCCCTGCTTTTCGTTTCCCGCGTTGATGATGCCGATGACGAGGCAGGAGAAGAAGACTGTCACGAAAAGGGCGCACATGGCGAACAGGACGATAAAGTCCGTGGAAATGGTTACCTTGTCCGTCGGGGCGGAGGCCAGTTGTTGTTGCACTTGCGCGATGTTGTGCGGGTTGGAAAGGCCCATTCCGAACGGAGTGCTTCCGACGGAAGCGATTCGCTTGTTCAAAATTTGCGTAATAAAGGAAGAAATTCCGAACATGGCGGGCGCGAAAACGGCTCCCGAAACGAGTATCAGCAATACGTAGACTGAAATATTGGCGCGCGCTTCTTCTTGGAGCGCGTTCTGCTCGCGCAAGTCGTCCGAGAGTTGAATCAACAAGTCGGCGATTTGCCCGCCAGAAGAAATTCCGCGGTTGATGAGCCAAATCGTCCGTTCGAAGGTTTTCGAGCGGATGCGCGAAGTCATGTCCTGCAGCGCCACTTCCATGCGTTCTCCGGTGAGGATTTTTCGGGAAGCGATTTTGAGTTCTTCTTCCAAAGGGCCGAATTCGGGACGCGCTGAAACAATAAAGGCCCTTTCTGTAGTGAGTCCGGCTTTGATGTTGGAAGCGATGAGTTGCAATACGTCTGGAAGAATTTTTTCGACGAATTTTCCCTTGCTTTCCGAAGTAATGCTCAGCCAAATGTAGGCTCCGGCAATGACGAGGAGAAAGCAGAAGGCAAACACGGGCAAAGCGGGAAGCTGGAAGAAGGTTTGCAAATTGATGGCGACCAAAATACTGAGCAAGAGCCCGAATACAATGAGAAAGCCGACGAATTTTTTTCCTTCCACGTTGATTCCGACATAGGCGAGTTCGCGTTCGAAGCTTTCGACCCACTTGTGGGGAAGCAGTCTTCCCACGCTCGCATACACTCCGCTCGTGGCCTCGTGCATTCGAGAGGGGGGAGAAAATTCCTTTTTTTCCTTCTTGGCCGCCATGCTATTGTTCTCCAATCAAATTGGGGCGGTTCATTTTCATCATTCCCAAGTACATGAACTGCATGAATATGATGAGCGCCAAAAATCCCCAAAAAACGAGGTCGATGGGCTGGAGAGAAGGAATGACGCGCTGGAAGACGGCCGTAACCGTCAGCAGGAACGCCATTTTTGTGATGGCGCCCGAAATTTGGGGAAACGTGGCAAGGATGACCAGAAACGTGAGTCCGAGCGCGGGCATGATGACTCCAATCATCATGAACATGAGGGACAATACGCGCAAACTTCCCCCATACTTGTTGATTTGTATTTTTTGCTCCGTTCCGATCGTGTGCACGAGTTCGGCCATAATGGCGGAAACGTCTCCTCCTGCTTTCAGTCCGTTTACTAATTGCCAGAGCGCGCGGCGGAAAAAGAGCGAAGGATTGTCGGAAGCAATCTTTTGCAATACATCCTCTTCGGGCTCGCCCGAATTGATTTGCTGGACGGCTTTTTTGAACTCCAAACTCACTTGTCCAAAATCCCCGTTGGCGATGGTGTTCATGGAGTCGAACAATGAGATTCCGCTTTTGATTTCAATGAGCATGACGCGGAGCGCGAATACGAGGTTTCGCTCCAAATCCCGTATTTTCTTTTTCACCAAAACTTTCGGATACAATGAAACTTGCACGAGCACCAAAAAGCCAACGACCATTCCGAGGGGAATGCTTACAAGGAGCAGTTTGTCGGGCGCGATGCGGAAGCTCACGAGCGCGGCAACAATGAATCCGACAACGGCGTAAAAGAGGAACAATACGAACATGTAGCTCGCATATTCTTCTTTCGAGTAGGGAAGTTCGGCCTGGCGGAGTTCGAGTTCCAAGTAGGGAAAAGCGTCTCCGAACATTCCGCCCATTCCCTTGCACTTTTCGCCCAAACCTTTCAGCACGGGCAGGGGAAAAGGGTTGAAGGGAATGCCTGTTTTGGCCATTTAAAACTCCATTTTCTGGTTTTTTTCAGCGCGTTTGAGAACAGTGTCCGCATCCAAATAGTATTCGGCAATCACTCTTCCCACGCTTTGAATGTCCCGGATTTTCTGCTTTCCCATCCATTCCAAAATTTTCTGCTTGTCTTTCAAGTCTCGATTCAGCTCTTCGGCGGAAAATCCCGTATGCAAAGAAATTTCGTCGTTCAATCGAATGCTTTCTTGGTGTTTGGAAATCGTGTCCGTGGAAGGACGCCAGCGGTACAAAATATTCGCCGAAATGCGCTCTTCTTCTTCCGAGCGTTTTTCCTGGATGAATTCGGCGATTTGCAAAATCCTCCTCGCCCCCACTCTCCTGTTGCGGAACATGACTACATTCAAGTGCACCGCGTCCAGAGAAGATTTGGGAATATCAATCGGGGGATTCGTGAGTCGGCGGATGGTTTCGTCGGCCGTGTTGGCGTGGATTGTAGTGTAAACGGAGTGCCCCGTGTGCATGGCTTCGAACATGACTTCGGCTTCTCTCTGCCGTCGCGTTTCTCCGACAATAATCCTGTCCGGGCGCATTCGCAAAGAATTGACCAGCAAGTCCAGCATGCTGACTTCTCCTTTTCCTTCCGGATTCGGCTCTCTTGTCGTCAGAGGAACCCAGTGCAAATAGTCGGGAAGCGTGAGTTCGCGCGTGTTGTGGCACACCATATTGTTGCATACAAAGCTTTCGTTTTCGGGGACGGAAAAGTCGTAAACGAACCCTTCGTATTCGCGCTCGCGTACGCTGGCGACTTTTTCCCAAACCAAGTCGTTTTCGGAAATGGGCTTGTATTCGGCCAAATTTTGCGCGGAAACGATTTCCTGCAAGCGCGAGCGGGAAATGTGGCCTTTCTTGTACGCGTTTTGCCAGCTTTTCCAGGAATTGTACGTGTAGCGCTTTCCGACTTCGGATTTGAGCGCGCGCTTGATTCGTTTGTAGTCTTCCTGTGAGAGGGGAATAATGTCGCTGACTTCGTGGCGTCCACGCGCGCAGGCCAGTTCGAGCTTTTGCATTTTTTTGGGCTGCAAAAACCCGACTGCGTTTTTGAATCGCTGCAGGTTGGCAACTTCCGAAATGCGGGCCTCGAAAGTCTTGTCTTTCAGGCGTTTGGGCTTGAAGCGCAAGTGGACACCAAATCGGAGCAGCAGTGTTTGGGTGTCTTTGAGAAGCCCGAGCGAAGCGCTCCGAATGGCGGCGTCATACTTTCGCTGCCATCCGTCTCCGGAAAAATAGCCTCGCAAGAGCGCGGCGGCTTCTTTTTCGGGCAGGGAAAAGACCCAGTCGGGGATGCGTTTGGTGTACGCATTTCCACGCAAGCCCAGAATTTCTTCGAAGAATGTTTTGAACACTTTCGAGTTGAGCATGAGAGTGATTCCGTCCGAGTGCATTTTGACGTTGATGTTGTAGCGTTTGGCGATTCTTTCCACGACTTCCCTGCATTCGGGTTCTACAATAGAAAAGAGCACGGAGTTGGAATCATAGCACCCGTCGGCAAGCCACAGTCCGACGCTCGCCGCCAAATCTTCGTCGATTTCGATTTTGAGGGGGAGAGTTGTTCCGTATTTGGAAGAGATGACACCGTCTTCGGGGAGCTCGCACAAGGCGTCTGCAAGGGTTGTTCGCAAAACCTGGTTTCGTTTGCAAGAGTGGAACGCGTTCTTGTTCATCGACTGGCGCAAAGCAGTCTTGCTCTTTTCAAGCAATAGAGGGAGCGACTGCGAGCGCAAGAAAGCGCTTTTGAACTTGGCCAATTGTTGGGACAAGTCGAAGACGACTGGCTTTCCGACATAAACGAGCGAGCGCGGGGCGGCCAAAAAAGTTCCCTTTTGAACGTCCTTTCCGGCAAGGGATTCGATTTTTCCGTTTTCACCCAAAGTAAAGAGAGAGTGGTCGGCCGTCACGGAAACCTGCTTTCCGCTTTCGGTCGTAATGTCCAACACTTTCTTTTGGACTTTGTGGCGGTAGAGTTTGGAAGGGAAAACGAATTCGATTTTCCCGTCCCGTGTCATGGAAAAGAGTTTCAAGCCAAAGTTGTTTTCGAGGGCGACGTCCTCGAACTCGGGACTGCCGATTGCTTCGTCCACCAGTTGTCCGACCGTGGAACGCGCAACGTGCCCTTCTTTTTCAAATATGATTTCGGTTTCGGGCAGGACACTGTCTTCAATGGTTAGAACTCTTTGGTTCGGCTGGATGAAGGGAAGGCATACATTCAATGCGGTTGTTTTTCCCGAAGCCGTTCCTCCCGAGAACAAAATATTCAACTCGTACTGGATGCACAGCCATATCAGGGCCATGACTTCCGAGTTCGCAGTGTTGTTTTCAATGACGTCCGTAACCGTCCAAGGATCGCGGCGGAAGCGCCGGATTGTAATTGTGTTTCCCCTTCCCGAAATGGGAAACAATGTTGCGTTCGCGCGGTCGCCCGTAATCAAGTGCGCGTCGAGCAGGGGATTCAATGTGGTGATTTGTTTTCCCACTCTGCGCGCGATAATGGAAGCGTAGTTTTGCGTTTCGGATTCGGATTCGGGAACAATGTTCGTCTTCAACCAGCCGTGCTTTTTGTGGTACACCCAAATGGGCTCTTTCGCGCTGTTGATGACGATTTCTTCCAAATTCCCGTCCATGAGCAGGAATTCGGTTTTTCCCAGTCCGAGCATTTCTTCCAAGAGCATGTTGATGAGCATTTGGCGCGTGGGCGCGTCCATGGAAGAGAGTTCCTTTTGCAGAATGGTTTCCGCACGCTTGCGGAACTTGTCCTTCGTGTTTTGGATGAATTTTGGGTCCATCATGCGTTCCGTGCTGATGGCCACGTCCGCAATCAGCGAGCTTTTCAAGCTCGACATGAGCGCTCTCGTTCCTTCGCCGTATTCGGGCAGTTCCAAAAAATACGTGCGCACGAACGCGTCTTTTTCTTCCAAAATGCTGACTTTGACTTTCATGTCTTCAACAGTCAAATCATAGCTTTCGACGAGTTTGGCCATTTCACTCTTCTCCCCGCAATTTTCTTTCGCACCGCTTCATTTCACTCTTCTCCCGTTTCTTCTCTTTTCGACTTTAATGTCGCTTCTCCGAAGGGAGGATATTTCATTTCGAGCAGTTTTTTTTCGCTCAAAATCGTCGAATACTCGAGCACCTGCTTTTTGTCCATGTTCAATTCGCTCGCCAGTGCGGACAGTTTGATGCTTTTTGTCTTGTTCACGAATTCGAGAATGCGATCGAAGTCCGTGATAATTCTCTGCTTGTGCACTTCCAGCGCCAAGGCCTTGATTTCTTTGGCGGGCTTTTTGGGAATGCCTGCCTCTGAAACCCCTTTCGTCATTCCGCCCTCGGACGCTTTTCGTTTTTGCGAAAGCAGTTCTTGCATCATCTGGTGGGTTTTCTGCTCCATTTCAATGAGTCCCACTACTTTGTCCATTCCTTCGAGCAAGTGTCCCTTGTCTATTTTTTTGATTTCTTCCAATACTTCGTTTTCGGGAATCTTGTACTTGTCCATCAAATCCGTCACCTGGCTTTCGACTTTTTTCAGCTTTTGCTGGTCGACGTTCGCTTCTTGCGCCCTCTTTTCAATCAAGCGTTCCACCATGTTCTCCGAAGCTTGGGGCGCGTTCTTTTTTCTAAACTGCAGTTCTTTCAAGCGCTGCTCGTAGTCGAGCATTTTTTCCTTGTACGCGTCCTCGGAAATCTGCCTTTTCAAATACATGGTTTCGAGCGAATTCATCAGTTCTTTCGTTTCCGCGATTTGCTCGTCGGTGGAAGATTCGGCTTCCGCTTTTCCGAGAACACCAGCGGGCTTCGCCCGCTCCGCTTCGGGCGCGGGAGCTTGGAGGGTTTGCAAAACCTTGGAGGGAACGGGTTTTTTCGGAACAAAAGTTTTGGAGGGAACGGTTTTGGAATGGGCCGAAAGTTTGGGCGGAATGGTTTTGGAAAGAG
>JAZDMJ010000041.1:0-9650 GCA_043801115.1 Candidatus Iainarchaeum sp.
TCATTATTGTATCCGTTCCGGGAAGCGTCAATCCGTTCACGCGCTGGGGGATTTCGTACGCGGGAATGCTCAAGTCCATGGAGGACATGCGGACCAGGTCGGGATTCTTTACAAGAGTTTGCCCGTTTTTGGAAATCGTTCCGTTCTTGAAATCGATTTTTACTTTGTTTCCGTCCGTCGAAACCAAGTTGGTTTCCCCTGTTGTACGGTACTTTAACGGTCCGCCGGGGCGCTGCAACCACAAGTGGAAGAGTTTGGTTCCCACCATTCCGCCGTGCGCGAGGCCCGAAGTAAAGAGCGAAGCTTGAACAATGTCCGTTTCCTGGATTTTTTTGGAAAGCGTTGAAGCTTGTTCTTTCAACGCGTCCAACGAGTTTTGCAATACGCCTTTTCCGCCCGCTTCTGTTGGAGCGGGAGTGGTTGGAGCGGAAGCGAGGCCGCCCAATACTTGCGAAGTGGCTTTTTCGGCCTGGTCGACGATGTTCGAAACTTTCAAACTGCCCAATTGCTGCGCGCTCGAAGTCGTCTTGCTCGTGTCGGGCGCGGGCGCGTAATAGTGCGTGTAATATCCTTCCAAGTCGTCCGTGCAGTCGTGCAAGTCGCGCGCGAAGTAGGCTTGCTGGGCGACGCTGCCCACAATTCCATACAGTCCGAACACGGCATAGCCTCCCGCTTCGGCCGCTCCCAAAACCATTCCCGCATATTCGGGCTTTTTTTCGGGAATAATGTAGCCGAAGAGGGGAATTTCCTTGGCCTTGGCCGAGCACGTGGTTCCGTCTCTTTGCGCCTGCACCAAATCCGTATTTTCAGAACTCGTGTCCTTGCTTTCTCCGGAAATATTTGTATGGTGCGCGTACGAAATCAAAGTCTGGTCCTTTTTCGAAGGATTGTATTCGAAAATGTGGCCGTCCACTCTGGCATCGGAAGAGAATGTCGGGCCGAATTGCGTGTTTGCGCTCGAACGGTTCGAAAACGTGCACGACTCGCACTTGTCCGGGCCGATGAGCAATAGTCCGATGCTTCCGACCAAACTTCTTCCCTGGTTGTTGAAAATGCTGTCGAAAAACTTTTTTCCAATCGGCCAGTCCTGCAAGGGAATGGATGCGAGGAACGTGTAGGGCATTTTTTGCAGTACTTGCTTGAACAAGTCCCCCTCGTCGCTTCCCGCGTTCGAGAAAAAGTCAATAAAGGCGTCCCGGTACACATCTCCTTCTCCTGTAGAGAATTTGACGCTCTTCCACGTGTCGGGAAGCTGGTAGGCGGAAACGTTTTGGAGTCCTGCCCCGGCGATTTCCGCGCGCTTCACATACCAGAATACGAGAGGCCGAATCGTCCACTCTCCCGCTCCCGAAAACGAAGTGAGATATTTTTTGACCAAGTCCTGTTCTTTGACGGCCTGCTGGTCGAGCCAGCTGAAGTAGGGCCTTCCCGCCCATCCTTCCGATTCCAGTCGAATGCGCACTTTTTGAATGCCGTCCGGAATAATGTTTTTCAATCGGCCGTCAATGTATCCTTCTTTTGTAAGGCTGGCGGCCATTTCGTCCCCGCCCAAATACTTTTTCGGAACGGAAGTCAACGGGTCCAAGGCTTTTCCCTCCCACACTTCCACGCTGGGGCCCGAAACATTCGAAACAATCGTGTCGATGTTTTGAGGGGTTATTTTGACGATTTGCGAGCCATTTTGCAGTTTGACGAAATGGTCGGGATAGTTTCCGAGCTTGACTTGGGCCGTCAAATCAGTTTTGGCGATTTGGCCAAGCGATTGCGTAATGTCGGGCTGGAACAGTTCGAGCCTTCCGCCCGAAGTGATAAAGGGAAATTCCGCGCTTCCAAAACTTCCATTGTTGGCAAACTCCTTCACGATATTGGAAGGCGTGTTCATGTTTCCGACTTGCAAAAACGTTCCGTCACTGCTCTTCACCCAGTAATTGGAATACCCATAGCGTTCGTTGTTGGCCCAATACCCCGGCAAGTCCAAGTGCGTTCCCGCGGAAGCGTCCCAGTCTTTCATGATTGTGGCCACTTGCTTGCCGTACTGGAGGTCGGCCTGAGCGGCTGGCATTCCGGAAGCAAGCGCTAAAGCGCGCTCTTGCTCGGCCAGCGTAATCGAAGTCGAACTGAGTTTGGAAAAGTTGTACGCGTCGTCGATTTGGTTGACGAATTTCCGGCGCAGTTCGAAGTCTTTGGGAAACTTGGCCAGAGCACCTCCTTCGTCAAACGCGCTCGTTACCCATGTTTGAGAGCCTCCGGTTTGCAATACTTTTGCCTCTCCCGTAAAAAAGTTGTTCAAATACTTGTCAAACCCGAGTTCGCGCGTTCTGCTTTCATAGCGCTGCATGTACTTGGCGCCTCCCAATTGCATGGGAGAAGAGAACGCGCCCCTGGCTTTGGCCAGCACGTCTTTGAAGTTTCCCTTCCACGGCCAAATGCTCGAGCGCGCCTTGCTCTTGAACCACTTGGACGCTTTTCCGAACAACGTGGGGCCGAACGAGGAAAGCGTGAGCTCGCCCGAGTACCAGGAATTGTAGTACTTGTCGAAGAGCGAGTAGGAGGAAATCAAAAACGAAGGGTCGGAGGCGGGAGACTGCATGCGCGCTTCGAAATTGACTGCATTAATGACGTTGGACAATTCTTCCCCCTTCAAATGCGTTGCAACGTTCGCGTTGATGTCGGGCTTGACGCTGTTAATGTATTCTTGCATGGAAGCGGGCTGGGAAGAGGCAGGCGTTGAAGGGGAAGAAGGCGTCGAAGGAGTGGAAGCGCTTGCGGTTGCGGAAGCGGGAGTGGAAGATTCTTTGTCAAACGCGGCCTGCGTGCTCAAATAGTCCATCGTGTCCTGCGTGAGTCCTTCCGCTTTCGTGTTTCCCCAAAAATCATTCCACACATTGCGCACTGTACTGATAATTCCCTCGCCGTCGTTTCGGATTGCGGTGTTGGGAGAAGAAGTATAACAGGGAACGTTTCCCAGACAGCGGCCGACGCGCAACGTCGTGTCCAAAATGACGCCAAAGGAAAATCCTCCAGTTCCCGCAAGGTCGCCCAAAAAGGCAATATCTTCCGCGCCGAACAGTTTCGTGTTGGGAAGCTTTTCATTCACCGCGGTTTTTCCGTCCTCGCTCGGAATGACGACGGTATCGTTTGTAATTTCTTCGCGCTCTTTCGCGGCGCCGTCGTCCGAATTGACTTCTTTAAACGTTTGCCCGTCCTTTCGCAATTGCAGCAAGTTTGTTGCCTCTTGCGCGGAAAGAGTCGTCAAACGGCACGTGTAGGGCGCTTGTTCCGTAGTGGGAATTTCGTCCGACTGCAAGGTAGTGGGAATAGGAGCGACGGAAGGAGGAGTATTCGCTGGAGGGGTTGAATTGTCCGTTCCCGAGTCCACGATTTGGTCCGCGAACCAGGCTTCTCCTTGCGGGAGCGCAAAGCCGAGCGTGGAAAAAAACAACAGCCACAATACCAGGGAAATGGACAAGCCCTTGTTCACTTTTTACACCTTGCATTCAAGCGAATTTCGAGAATAAATAGGTTGGGCTTATATAAATGGGTGCGGTTCTAGCCGAAGAAAATGTAGTACAATAGGCCGGTTTGCAGCCAGGGAAAAACAATCAAAACGAGAAAAGCAATCAATACGCCCACAAAGCTCGCAACGTACACTTGCAACAAAAAAGGCGCTTTGCGCTTTTCGAGCGCGTCCGAAGCAAACGAGGCCAATACTTCCAACGGAAGCAAAAGCAATGTGAGGACGAGGGCGACAACGAGCAGGCGGAGCGCGTTGTACAAAAAAGAAACGAACGAGTTTCCAACACTCGCTTCGGGAGAAAGCGGGGCGTCGACGGCCTGGCCGCCTTCGAAAATGATTTGCTCGTTCACGTCCGCCGGAAGCGTATCCTGCACGCTTCCAACGGAAAGGGCGGGAAAGGCGAACAGCGCAACAACGCCGATCAATACAAGAACGTACGTTGAAATGGCCGTGGAAAAAATCCACGAAATTTTCCACTTTTTGGAAATGCGCTTGCGCAACAAACTTCCAATCCACGCAATCGCGCAAACGGGAACGGCCAAGAGCAGCGAGTACAATAGCACGGAAAGAATTTGCAACACGCTAATAACAAAATCGGCCATATAGGGAAACAAATCTTATATAGTAGTATAAATACCTGTAGTGTCATGTGGGCAATTGGAGACTATAACGTTCTCACAATCTTCGCCATGCTGTTCGCGCTCATCGGAAGCTATTCCGTCGGCTACTTGTTTTTGAGAGTGGGATGGCCCAAAATCCGCACGTTGGGAGAAGAATACCGCGCGGGCTGGAGCATTGCAGTGGGAGTCGTGTTTTCACTCTTCGTTATTACCGCAACATGGGCTTCGCGCGCGCTCGGATTTTCGTACGGAGTGAGTTCTGAACAGTTTTTTCTAACCTGGACGCTGGGATTCTTTCTCGCGCTCGGAATGTTAGAGATTAAGAGAAAACTCTACTGGGGCAAAATGCCGGAAGAAGAAATTCCCGAACAAGCGAAAGCGGAAACCGCGAAAGAAGAAAAAAAAGAAACCGAAGCGGAAGAAGAAAAAGAAGCGTCTTTGGAATCAACCGAAACGCCGAAATCGGAAGAAGCGGAAGAGCCGATTCCGTACAAGTGAATTGAAATGAGCGATGAAACTCCCCGCCGATTGAAACGGTTTTACAGGAACAGCGATTCCGCTCCCGCCCAGCAGGCGCTCGAAAGTTTCAAACAGCAAAACAAGCGCTACCCCACTCCCGAAGAATGGGAAGAAATCGCCTCGAACTTGTTCGACCAGTTGCAGCGCTCTCCAGAGCCCGGAGGAACGTTCAAGCGCCCCAAAATAGAAGAAAAGGGAATTCCGAAAGTGGGCGCGCCCACTCCAGCCAATCCTTTAAGCCGGAGGGAAAAATTCAGAATGGAGCATTCTCAAATTCCGGCCGCGACTCCCGCTCCCGCCGCTCAAGCAGAATCAAAGAAAGAAACGCCGCGAGAGAGAATGAAGCGGCTGCGCGAGGAAAAGAAAAAAAGGAAAGGAGAAGGCGGAGAAGAAGGAGAAGTGGGAGAAGAAAGCATTGTAGAAGAAATGGGAGAAGAGCAGGAGAGCGGAAAAGAACTGGACTTGAAGAGTTTGCTCGGAGAAGAAGCCGAAACTCCAAAAGAAGGAGAAATAGAGCCGAGCTTGGAAGAATTGGGAGAAGAAGCGCCCGGAGACATTTCAGAAGAAGACAAAAAAGCGGACGCCCAAACCTGCGCGAATTGCGGAACCAAAGTGGAACAAAAAACTCTTTGCCCGAACTGCAAAAACGAGTTGTGCGAGCACTGCGCGCTGAAGGCCAAAGTGGAAGGGCCCATCGTCAAACTCACGTGTCCGGGCTGTGGAAAAGAATTTGTTAAGAAGCGCTTTGGCTGACTTGCTGGCAGACGATGATTCCGTCCTTGTTCGGGCCCGAAAACGGTTCTTTGCTCCAGTCTATTTTGGTCAACTGTTTTGAAACATCGTTTTTTGTGTCGTCGTACATGATGCTGTCGGGAATGCACGTGGAAACCCACATTTTCAATTCCGCGCGCGCGTTGACGGGAATTACTGAACTGCGATCCGCCTTCGCGAGCGTGATTCCGGAAAACGCCTGCGAAACGTCTCCCACTTTTGAAACCAGGGACTGCACGTTCAGGGAATTTTTGGCCGTGCAATAAAACTCCAAATGCGAAGGGTTTGTCAGTGTTGTCAAGGGAGGCTCGATTGTTCCCCTCTCCGATGCTCCGCAATTGAAGGATTCCGTTCCCCCGCCGCGCAACTGCACTTTCAAGTCTTTGGGAAAGTTTGTAACGAACAAGTACATGTACACGTAGTTTTTGCTGTCCTGGGTTTCTTGAATGGAAAACAAGTAGTCGTACGAGGGGGAAACGTTTTGCATGACGTCTTTGACGTGCTGGCGCAATACTTCTCTCGTGGTTTCGTCGTCCAGCTGCGATTTTCCCGAAGCGTTGTTGGAATAGTCCTGCTTGATCATGGCCAGCAAATAGTCCACTTCGACTGCGTGGTCCAAACAGTCGGAAATTGTTTTATCATCCTTGCACTCGACTTCGATGTTTTTGGGAACGCTCGCGTACAGCAATGTTTTGAGCGCGGAAGTCGTATAGTCGATTCCGTACTGCGCTTCCAAATAGTCGTTGACAGTAGTTCCATACTCTGCGGAAAAGGAAAAAATGCTCGCAACGAGAGCGCCCGTAACGAACAATAGAACGAGCGCGTCCGTCATCGCGGCTTGGCCTCGAGAATTCAGCGCGAAGCGCTTTTTTTCCCAGGGCTCGCGATTTGCGCCACGCGCAAATGCGCCCATTCTCGGCTTTTCCGAGAATCGGGTTTTCCCAAAAAGGCCTAACGCCATGAAATGACCACCAACTGGACGGGTTTGACGATGATGCCCAAATTATGGGGACGGTTGACTTCGATGACGATGGGATAGATGCGAATCAGCACTTTTCCCTCTTTTTGCAGTTCGGAAAGTGAAATGTCTTTCAAATCTTTCACGTTCGAACAAAAATATTGCGCGTCCGTTTCCAAGTCGTGGGGCAAGTACAATTCTCTCCGGTTGGAAATGTTTCCGTAACTGTCGAACAAGCGCACGTTCAATTCCGTAATGCCCGCTTCGAAGCGGATGGCGCGCACGTTGACAATGTCGCACGCTTTGGCGAATTCGGGCTGGGACACCCAATATCCAGAACCGCGCAAAATCCTCGCCACTTTGAGCGCGTCCAAATCGTCCGCAAAAGAAGCGTTTTTCGAGTCAAATGTTGAAAGCGCGCTTTGAAAGGCGGCAAAAAACACGACGAGCGCGAATACGAGGGGAATCAAAGAAGGAAGGTCGTCCCCGATCGGGCCGATGAATCCGGTTTTTCCCCGAGCTTTTCCAAAAAGGCCAAAGCCGAAGGCCAATTTTCCCCGGGCTTTTTTTAAAAGGCCGTTCAGCAATGAAAGCCCCCCACATTAGTTCCGACTTGCGGGTGCACGAGCTGTTCTCCGACTTCGGTTTTGGCCGCATTGCACGCGCTCGTAATGCCCGAAGTGAACGTGCACTGGATGATGTACAAATTTTTCTTTCCCAATTCCTGTTCTTTGACGACCCAAAAACTGTTGGTCGGCTTGGCCGCTTGCGGGTCGAAGACGAGCTCTTTCGAATCCACTTCGCAATAGCTTCCGCTTCCGCACACGTCCTCATCGTTCGAGTACAAGAACACTTCCGTGTCGGAAGCAATGCCGAAAGAAGCGGAGGCGAGAATCTGCTGCGCGCTCTTCTTTTCGCTCTTCCGCTCGGCGGCGGAAAAAATCACCACGCTTTTTCTTTCCCCGTCAACCGTCACTTCGGACACTTTGACGCGCATAATGTAGGAAAGTTCGGAACCCGAAAGCGAAATCGATTCGGGAATAAAGCGCTGCAGGGAATCGCAATACGAGGGAGAGGAAAGCATGGAAGAAATAATAATGGACTGGTTGTTGACCAAGTCGTTCAATTCTTTGACTTTCAAACTTTCAGACATGCTCGAATTGAAAAACGCGATAATAGTGAATACGGCCACTACGAGAACGAGCAAGTTGAGCTTGGAAAGCGTGAAGGCGAACAATGAAAGTCACCCTTTGCCCAAACGGTACGCGCACACGACGGGATCGGAAGAAATTGTTTGCGCGTTCAAAAAAGAGTAATCGCCTTCGGGAATTCCCATTTCGTCGTACAAGTTGACGAGCGACGCGCCGTCGCGGTGCGCGCAAATGCCCCCTTCTCCCGTCGGAAAATTCGTGCGATAGTTGACGCCGATGCACTTGGTGACGGGCTTGAACTTGGAATGCAATTGCAATAGCACGCAAATATTGCGCGCGTCCCCGCAATAGCTCGCGCACAAATAATTCTGCGACTCCGTGCGCAGGGTTACGGAAGGATTGTCGCCCGAAGTGCAGGCTTCGATGTCAAAGTCGACGTTCGTCGTTCCCTTGTTTTTGGCGACAAACTCCAAAGCGGTTTGCATGTTTTCCAAACTCTTCTCGTTGTCCTGCTGGCACGTCGTCACGCGCACTTTTTCAATCGCCTGATAGGCTACGAGCAGTACAAAGCTCATCAATACAACCGCCACCATCAACTCGAACGGGGCGCTCTCCTGGCCTTTGGTCCTTTTCACGGCGCTATTTTTCGCGGACTTTTTTCTGCCGGAATTCGACCGAAAACGGGACGCCTTCCGTTTGCGCGTTGCTCGATGGGGCTTGCTTCGCATGGGGAGCGCCTCACTTTCCCGTCGTTCCGGTCGTCTGCGAAACGAGCTGCTGGCTCTTGCGGAACTGGGGCTTGATGAGTGCGATGAGCAAGAGCGCGGCAATCATGAAAACAATGAGCATGTACAGCGAGCTGAACTCCGAGCTCGCGCTTTCTTCCGCCCACAACTTCTTCCACTCGCGCATATGTCAGAAGAAGAGGTTAAAGTAGTATAAAAGCGTGGCTATTTTTTTACGTCTGGCGGAGCGCGGCAATACAGCACGTTCCCGCGCCCTCACAATTGTCCTTCCAACCCTGGCTGCAGTTGTCCGCCCAATTCGTAGCGCCCGGATTGTCTGTCTCGTTCGCGGTCAGCGTGGCTTGAATGTCGGTTCCCTGGTCGCACAATACGGAAACATTGACTTTCAAGCTTCCCGAAGCCGTGTACGTAATCGAACCGACGGTTTCATTGTACGAAAATTTGGAACTGCTCGAACCGCTTTTAAAGTCTCCCAAAGAAACACACACTTGGTCGGCCGTCAATTGTTTGGCCTTTTCGGCCAACGTTTCCGGCACCAATTGATTATTGTGCTTGAACTCTACATTGTCCACTTGAATAATGGTTCCTCTTGACTCGCGCGCGTTTTGCAAGTTCGACGCCACGATTTCGACCGGAGCTTGTCCGAGCGAAATGCCGGGAATGATTCCCAACAATACGGAGAGCAGTACGCCGGCAATAATGGCTGAAATCAAGAGTTTGAAAACGTCAAACGTCTGGCCTTTTTGGCTCTTTCGAAACGACATGCACATATTCGCCAGAATGGAAGCCGAAAGGGGTATTTATAGGTTGGGGTTTGGAAAGGCAAACCGGAAAGCAAAAAAGACTCTTTTTAGCCAATAAAGAAGCAAATTTGGTTTCTCGCAAGGTTTATATTTTGATGAATGGTTTAGGTAGTATGCAAGTTCGATGGATTGTTCTTTTGGCAGTGGCTATTTTGTTTTTGTTCGGCTGCACTTCTTCTCCTGCAACGCTTCGAGAGCTGCCGGATGAGGCTATTGCATCTTATCTCACAGATTCATATGATATGCGTGGACTGTTGCAATCGCATATTTTGGAGTTGCAATCGGGCGATTCTGTTTTTCCTTCTTCGCTTGCAATGCGGGTTGGAAATATAGCGAAGGAACAAATCTGTTTGGCTAATGTAAATTCGGCCGATTTGGTTGGTTCAGGTAGCGCTAACGGATTAAATTTTACGGGCAATACTGCAAAAACATTTACGGTTCGAACTTTGTGTGATGCGGGAAACAAGCTGCCTGCCGACTTTCAAGCGCTTGAAACCGCAAACTCAGGGGCAAGTGCTTGGGCAAATAATTGTCCTTTAACTTGGAAGGAAACTTGTTTGACCAG
>JAZDMJ010000012.1:0-10219 GCA_043801115.1 Candidatus Iainarchaeum sp.
TTCAAGATGAACGAAATCGCATTGATTAGTGTTGGAACCATGACGGCCGTGGGAAACGTGGTTTCAACGAGAAACAATGTACTGGAAATCGTGTTGAAAAACCGCGCCATTGTGGACAAGGGGCAAAAGGCAGCCTTGAGCAAAAAAATGGGCGCAAGCTGGAGACTCGTCGCGTATGGAACCTCCTTGTAAAGTCGCGCTCGATTCGAACATGTTGATGGCGATTGCCCAGTTTCACGTCAATATTTGGGAAGAAATCGAAGGACAAATGGGAAAAGTCGAGTTTGGAATGCCCGAGCAAGTGCGGGAAGAGCTCGAAAGACTGCAAAAGTCGAAAAAGACTGCCCTGGCGGCCCAAATCGCGCTCCAACAGGCCGCAGAGAAGGCTAAACTCGTTAAAGCAGAAGGAAAAAGCGCGGATTCGGCGCTCCAAAAGCTCGCCAAAAAAGGATACACGATTGCGACCAATGACCGCGCGCTGCGGAAAAAGATAAAAAGCAAATGCCTCGTGCTGCGCCATAAAAGGTTAATAAGATTGTGCTGAATGAATTGAAAGAGAGCTGAAAAAATGTACTACATTTACACCATCAATGATACTGTACGCGTTCCTCCCAACAAATTTTCGGAAAATCTGGAAAAAGCCCTCAAAGCCATCGTCCAAGAACAATACGAAGGACTCGTCGACGAGGACTTGGGAGTGGTTGTTGCGGTAATAAGCGCGAAAAAAACCAGCGAGGGAAAAGTCATTCCCGGAGACGGCGCGGCGTATTTTGACGCTGATATTGAATTTTTGGCCTTCAAGCCCGTGTTGCAGGAAATCGTCGAAGGAACGGTTTCCGAAATTACGGAATTCGGCGCGTTTGCGAAAACGGGACCGCTGGAAGGACTCATTCACATGAGCCAAATCATGGATGAATTTGTCAACTACGATCCCGCACTGCCCGGCTTTGTCGGAAAAGAGAGCGGACGAAAACTGTTGTCCAAAGACGAAGTGCTCGCGCGGATTGTTACAATTAGCATGAAGGGAAGCATTGCCGAAAGCAAAATCGGCCTTACAATGCGACAGCCCGGACTGGGAAAAGAAGACTGGAAAACGTTTGAAGTCAAAGAAGTCAAAAAGCGCGAAAAGAAAGTCGACAAAAGGGAAAAGAACGTGAAAGAATGAGTTTTGGAAAAGCGTGCAGAAACTGCCGCAGAGTAATTGATGAAGGAAACAAGTGCCCCAACTGCGGCAACGACTCTTTTACGACTTTCTGGCGGGGATACGTTGTTATCGTCAACCCCGAACAGTCCGACATTTCGAAAAAAATGGGAATCGAAAAGCCTGGAAAGTACGCGTTGAGATTGAGCAGGTGAAAGAATGGAATTGAAAATCGAACAACAGGAAAAGCAGCCGCTGTTGAACAGGAGCGAAATCCGGTTTTCCATCGACGACAGCGCCAAAACCCCTTCCCGCCTGGAAGTGCAGGAAAAAATCGCCGCACAGTTGAATGTTCCGCAAAACCTTGTAGTAGTGAAAACCGTACTCCAAAGATTTGGAACAAAAAGCGTTTCCGGATTCGCCCACATTTACACGGACGAAGCGACGTTGAAAAAAATCGAAGTCAAGCACAAAATTTTCAAAAACTTGAAAGAAAAACCGAAAGCGGACGTTGCTCCAACTCCTCCTGCTCCGGCGCCGCACGCGCCAAAAGAAGAAAAAGCAAAAGCGGAAAAGAAAAAAGAGGGAAAGTAAATGGCCGACAAAAAGCCCGTTGAAAAGAAAAAGTCGAACAAGACGAAAAAGGGAAACTATTACAAAATGGAAGGCGAAAAGGCCGCACGGCAGAAAAAATTCTGCCCCAAGTGCGGTCCGGGCGTATTTCTGGCCGAACATTCGGATAGACAGTCGTGCGGAAAGTGCGGGTATACGGAATGGAAGCGCTAGGATTTCTGCTCAACTTTGTACTCCTGGACTTGTTTCTCATCGGACTGCCTATATTGTACTGGAAACTCAAAAAGCAAAAAATCCGCGAAAAACTCTCCTACCAATTTTCCTTCAAATCCATTCTTCCCGCGCTGGCTCTCGCGCTACTCCTCATCGCAGTCGGAACGGGAATAACCTATTTTTCCTCCTTCTTTCAAGCCAATGATTTGCAGAAAGTGACGGAAATTATTCAAACGTGGAGCACGGTTCCGTTCCTGCTCGGCTATTTGGTGATTGTACGGCCCATTGCCGAAGAAGTATTCTTTCGCGCGTTTTTGGTGCCCATTGTTGGCGCTCCCATTTCCGCGCTCTTGTTCGCCCTCGCCCACTATGGCTACGGTTCGACGGCCGAAATCGTTGGCGCGTTCGTGCTGGGACTGATTCTCGCATTCTGGTTCCAAAAGCGCAAAAACTTGGCCGAAACGAGCGGCGCACATATTCTCTATAATGCTTTCGCGACCATTTCCAGCATATGAACGCGCCAATTACGGCACTCGGCATCGAAAGTACTGCACTCTAAAAAATGCCCAAAACTTAGGCAGAAATACTTTCGGCGTCGGAATTGCCAGCGACCGCCCGGGATGCAAAATTCTCGCCAACGAGCGCGATTCCGTAACGACTTCCAGCGGGGGAATGATTCCGGCCGAACTGGCCAAACACCACTTTCGAGTGGCGAACCAAGTCGTGCGGAGCGCAATGCAAAAAGCGGGCGCTTCGTGGAAGGACATTGATGTAATTTGCTTCGCTCAAGGCCCCGGAATCGGCGGAGCACTCAAAGTGGGCGCGCTCTTCGCGCGCGTGCTTGCCCAAAAATACAAAAAACCCCTGCTAGGAGTCAATCACGCGGTCGCGCACATTGAAATCGGAAAAGCGCTTACGCTCGTCAAAGATCCCATTGTAGTGTACGCTTCCGGCGGGAACACGCAAGTAATCGGATTGCAGGAAAAAGTCTACCGCGTGTTTGGAGAAACTTTGGACATTGGAATCGGAAACTTGTTCGACTCGTTTGGAAGGGAATTGGGACTGGGATTTCCCGCGGGCCCGAAACTGGATGAAATGTATTTCGAGGGAAAAAAATTAATCGAGTTGCCGTATACGGTGAAGGGAATGGATTTGGCGTTTTCGGGACTCTTGACCTCCGCGAAAAAGTTGGTGGGAAAAGAGCGCGCCGAGGATTTGGCCTATTCCGTACTGCACACTTCGCTGTGCGAGCTGACGGAAGTGGTGGAGCGCGCGCTCGCGCATACGGGAAAAGAAGCAGTGTTGGTGGTAGGGGGAGTAGCCGCTTCGAAAGCGTTCGCGCAAATGCTGAACGAGATGGGAAAAGAGAGAGGCGTAAAAATTGCGATTCCGCCCAAAGAAGCGGTTATGGACAATGGGGCCATGATTGCATGGCTTGGACTGCTCATGCGCGAAGCGGGCGTCCGCCAGAAAATGGAAGAGACGAAAATAAACCAGCGATTCCGAGTCGACCAGGTCGAAGTGCGCTGGCAACAAGTGTGGGAGAAAAAGCGGAAACGATTGTTGCAGTAGGTTTTTGGTTTATTCTTCCCATTTTTTTTCTCTAATTACTTCTTGAAGTGCTCGAAAGTGCATTTCATTTTCTGGAGACAATCCGAACGACTTACGTATAGGGTCAAGTGTTGTAAACGCAGTAAGCACGTGCGAGCGGTCGAAGTGAACTTTTTCTTTCTTGTAATCTACAGTTACCCATTTATATTGACCATACTTTTGAACGTCGTCCAAAAAATGTAGGTGCTTTTGTTCGGCTACCGCGCCTCTTTTCTTTTCTTCTGATTCGCGCGCTTCTCTTTCTGCTCTCCTCTGCAAGCCTATTTTTTGTTCTCCTTTTTTTGTTCGACCCGCTCGGCCCGCAATTTTCTCTTTCGAAGCCTTCTCGACCAGTTTCGCGCCGCCGAATTGGCTAATTTGGTCGCCTCTCTTGCAGGAAGTCCTTGCTTGATAAAATGTGCATAGTAGCGGACCCAAAATTCTTTAATTCGGGGCGGCTTTTTGGGCGTAGATGAAGCTTGTGACTTTTCCTTTTCCGTTGTTCCATAATCAGATTTCTGCCCTTTCTTAGTAGTCAGTTTTCCTTTGGGGGTATACCCTCCTGATTTACCGAAATGGATTGGCATTTCATTTCACCTTTTTCTGGAAGTGTACGTACAGCAGGACGATTATTAATGCAAGTGTTAGAATATAACTGTACGGCGAGGGAATCAAGTTGATTTCGGGGTCCAAGTAAAAATAAAGTCCCGCGGCGAGGATGAGGATTCCTAGGGATTCGATCAAATATTTGATGACTTCTTTCGGCTTTTGCCGGACTTTGTGGTAGCGGGATTCGGAGCCGAGACGGATGAGGATTCCAATGTCCCATACGAAATTTCGGATGTTTTTCTTATACCACGGGTACGCGTAACTGATCAAGAATAAAACTCCCAATACCCCAAAAAAGTTCGCCCACGGATCGCTGAAGGTTTTCGTCCACGAAAAGGGCTGGGAAAAATCGCGCTGGGCGTTCAACGCATTGGACAATTCCCCGCTCCACACGTACAATGCCGCGGCGAGCAGAATGATTCCAAGCAACAGCCAAATGGGACGATAGCGGTACAAGAGTTCGCGGTCCAAATCCTTGAATTTTTTGACACGCGACTTTTTGCGCGGTTTGGGCAAAGATTTGCGCAATGCGCGCTTGGCTTTCGCTTTTCCCTTTTTTTTGCGCGACATGAGAGCAAAAGGATTGCATTCTATAAAAAGATTGCGGGAAACTGGAAGGCGAAATAGACTGCGTACAAGGCCCACGCCCCGCGCAAAATCCAAACAGAGTCCAAAATCCAGAAAAACGCGAGCAACACGCTCAACGGGAGAGCGACAAAGGGAAGAGAGAAAAGCGCGAGCAGTTGGTGGAAAACGGATTTTTTAAAATTGCGCGAATACGCTTCCTGCAATGCCTTGAACGCGTTGGAAACGTCGTGAGAGCTGGGAAAGGAAAATAGCAATACGGAAATTCCCATCCACGCGAGAAAGAGCGAGAGCAGAAAATTTACAGAATAGAAAGAAGAAGCGTACAAGAGAAGGCCGAAGCCGAGAGTCTGGCCGAACAAGAGCGGGGCGAGCGTAATCAGCCACGCGTTGAACGGAGAAGGATGATCGTGCTGGACGAACGCGCGCATGCCATACCATTCCACTTTGTGCACGCGCACGCCCAGCAGACTGCACGACAGCCAGTGGGAGAACTCGTGAGCAATAATTCCGGGCGCAAAAACCATTCTAAACTGCGACATAACGACTATTTTGGGAAAAGTCCTTAAAAACGAATTTCCTTCAATTTCGACATGAGACTCGCGTTCAAGGTCGTACTCATCGTCTTCGTCTTCATTATTGCCGCATTTTGGGTTTTTGGAAAATTCAATATTAATTACGGAAAATGGAATTCGTTGAATGAAAAATTCGGATTGAACGAAACACAATTTCTTCCCAACGGCTCGGCCCAGCGGGCGTTGTATGAAGGGGAAGCGACGAAAATGGAAGTGGATTTGAGAATGCCGTGGAACGACTCGGAAGTGGCGGACTTGGCCAAGGCGAGATTGCAGTTTTTGGACGCGGTCCGACTAATGGAAGACGCGCAGGAAAAGGGCTCGAACGAAGCGGGCGTTTCCCCGAACTGTTCTCCGACTTCGAATTTGGGAAAAGCCAAGGCGGAAGTAGAACGGGCCATTGTCCTGCTCGAAGGTGCGAGCGCGTTGCAGGAAAAAACCGTCCACGCGCACGAAGAACAATTACCCTATGCGGAAACGGGCGCACTGGAAGCCATGCAAGCGCTGTTGGGACAATGGAATATAGTGTTGCAGCAGTTGAAACAATATTGCGCGTAAAGGGAAAAAAATGAAAGAGATTGGAAGGGGAGCGGAAGCGCGGCTGTTGCTGGAAAACTATCAGCAAGTTGAAGTGGTTGAAAAAAGGCGCGAGGCGAAGCCCTATCGAAATCCGAAATTGGACTTGCGCATTCGGAGCGCTCGCACAAAAGCGGAAGCGGGAATTTTGCAGCGGGCGCGCTCGATTGGAGTGAGAACGCCGCGCGTGTTGAAAGTAGAATTGGAAAATTCGGGCCTTTTTTTGGAGTATTTGAAAGGGAAAAGAATGAAGGAAAGCTTTCAAGCGTGGATGGCGGGAGAATTGGGAAAAAATATTGCACTGCTGCATTCGAACGGAATTATTCACGGGGACTTGACGACGAGCAACGTCATTGTGCGGGGAAAAAAACTCGCATTGATTGATTTTAGTTTGGGATATTACGCGAAAGATGTGGAAGACTTTGCCACGGACTTGTTGGGATTGCAGAAAACCTTCCAAGCAACGCATCCAGGAAAAGAAAAAGAGTGGAAGCAATTGCTGCGCGCGTACGAAAAAGGATTTGCAAAAGGGAAAACTGTTTTTGGGCACATGAAGGAAATCGAAGCGAGAGCGCGGTATTCGTGAAAACCTTTCTGGTCCCATTCGGAATGGGAAACTTAGGAAAGAATGCGGGCGTCGAAACGGCTCCGAAAAAAATCGCCCCGCGCGCAAAAAAACTGGAATTCAACGCGCAGAATGTGGGACAAGGATTAGCAGATATCGAAAAAGAAGCTTTGAAAATAAAAGGCAAATCCGTATTCGTGGGAGGAGACCACCAAGTAAGTTACGCGCTCGTCCGCGCGTTTGCAAAAAAGCGCAAAAATTTTTCCCTCGTTGTATTCGACGCGCATCCCGACTGTATGGACTTTTTCGTTCCCCCTTCGCACGAGGACTGGCTGCGCAGTCTCGTGGAAGAAAAAACAGTCCGCCCGGAAAACATTCTCTTGCTGGGAGTGCGCAAAATCCACCCCATTGAAAGAAAGTTTTTGAAGCGCAAAAAAATCGCGTTTTTGTCCCCCAAACAAGCATTGCAAGGAAAAAAGTTGGGCGAATTCTTGCACCGCGCCGAGCGCATTTATGTTTCGTTCGACATCGACGTTTTTGATGCAAAATTGGTTCCCGGAACGGGCTATCCCGAGCAGAACGGGTTTTCGGAAAGAGAAGGACTGGGACTTTTGAAATCAGTGTTAGATTCGGGAAAAGTGAAAATGGCCGACTTGGTTGAAGCGAACCCGTTGAAAGACCGGCAGGGAAAAACCATCCGCCTGGCCAAAAAAGTTCTTCAACTTTTCTAAACTCGGGCCAGGATGACGACGTAGTTTTTTCCGTAATGCTTCGCGCACTTCGGACAAGCGGTGTAGAAGAAGTACAGTTTTTGCGCTATTTTTCCCTTCGACTGTACGAAAGACTGCATTTCCTGCACCCACTTTCCCATGCTGTCGTAATTTCCTTCAAACACTTTGCTCAAGAAAGTGCCGGAGATTTTTTCCATGTTCGCGCCCGGCACGTTCTTGGTTACGGCAATGAAAACGTCGGCGCCCCACACTGATTTTTCATCGCACAACATCAAGGGCTCGGGAGAAAGCGCGCCTGCTTTTTGAATCAATTCCATGTTTTTGACCATAAGTTTTCCGAAGCCGATCGGAATGTGCAAAAAACTCGAATAATGGGCTTTCAAAAAAAGCTTGTCCTTGAAAACGACTTGTTTTTCGTCCCATGGCGCGGGATTGAAGCGCGGACAGCAGCCGGTTTCGCTGGAATCGTACAGTTTTTCCATGCAAAAAAACCTCAAAAGAAGGCTTTAAAACCGTTTTCTTTCAATAGTAGAACATTGTACGGGTTCCAATCGATAGATGGAACCGGTCTATCGAAGTTTGAACGGTTTTGAAAATGGCAGCCAAAAAGAAGCAAAAAGCCGCGAAAGGCATTGAGTGGACGGGATTGAGCGAGAAAGAAATAGTGGAAGCCATCGTCCAGTTGGCCAATCAGGGAAAGCAGAGCGCGGAAATAGGGGAAATTTTGCGCGACCAGTACGGCATTCCCGACGTCAAAAAAGCCATGGGAAAGCGCATTTCGCAAGTGCTGGCCGAAAAAAAACTCCTGCCCGAAATGCCCGAAGACTTGACGAATTTGATTCGAAAGAGCGTCGAACTGCAAAAGCACTTGGAAGTAAACAAGAAGGATACAACCGCCCTGCATGGCTACCAGTTGACGGTGTCGAAAATCCGGAGACTGGCCGCGTATTACATTCGCAATGGAAGGCTGCCCGAAGACTGGAGATACACTCCCGAACAGGCCAAATTGTTGGTGAAGTGAAATGGCAAACGTGAAATCGCAAGTGGACAAGTGGAAGCGAAAGCGATGGTTTACGATTCTCGCGCCCAAAGTGTTCGACGAAAAACCTCTGACGGAAACGCCCGCGGAAAAGCCCGAAATGGTTATTGGAAGAACCATTCGAGTGTTCGGAAGAGAAGTTTCCCCCCATGCCAAGCGCTCTCCCACTCAATTGATTTTCCAAGTAGAGGATGTTCAAGGAAGTAACGCGCATACGAGTCTTGCAGGAATTGAAATGAATTCGGGAGAAATTAAAAGGGCGCTTCGAAGGAGAAACAGCAAAGTGGACGTTGTTCAAACCATTACCTCCAAAGACGGAGTCACTGCACGACTGCATACAGTTGTCGTGTCGGGAACCAAACTCTCCCAGCCCCAGGGAAGGATTTTGTACCATCAAGTGCGGGAAGAAGTGGACAAGGCGGCCAAGGAAATGAATTTCGACAAAATGGTGTACGAAATCGTTTGCGGAAATCTGTTGGGGGATATTCACAACAAGGTGAAAAAAATCGCGCCCATCAAGCGGATTGAAGTATTGAGCGCCCGAAGGCAGAAAGGAAAAGCGTGAAAATGCAATGATTGAATGGCTTTTGCTGGCCGTTTTTCTGGCAGGATTTGCGCTATTGGCGAATTATAAGAAAGTGCTCGACACGAAAGGAATCGCGGCCGCGCTGGCATTGGGAGTTTTGAGTTTTATTCTGGGAATGCGAAGCGAAGTCGGAGCCTGGCCCGCGCTCGGAGTCATTGTACTGTTTTTTGTTCCAGGGGAAATCGTTACGCGCTGGGCGCGCACGTTGAAAGGCCCCAAGCACGAAGTGCGCGGAGTGGAAAACATTGTCGGAAACGCGGGCGTGGCATTGATTGCACTGCTCTTCCAACAGCCGATTGGATTTTTCGCTGCCATGAGCTGCGCGCTGAGCGACACTTTCAGCTCCGAAATCGGAATGTTGTCCAAAAAACAGCCGTGGGATATTTTGAGCTGGAAAAAAGTCAAACGCGGAGTGAATGGGGCCATTTCTTTGCTTGGAGAAGGAGCTGCCTTGCTCGGAGCGGGCATTATGGCGCTGGCATATTGGGTTTTCTTTTCCAGCATGACGGGCGCAGTAATGGTATTGTTTTTCGGGTTTTTCGGACAATTGGTTGATAGTTGGCTGGGAGCAAAATGGGAAGAAAAGCGCAAATTGAACAACACGCACGTCAATTTCCTGTCGACGGCCGCTGCGGCCGTATTGGCAGTATTGATTGCAATGGCCTTGCACATTTGAAGGCCTTTAAAATTGTTGCTATTCCAACTCGTTTATGGCAATTGTAGATTGGAGTTTTTGGATCGAAGTCGCGTTCTTTTTGATTCCATTGTACTTGGCCAATTCTTCGGCAGTATTGCTGGCGGGAAAAACTTCAATGGATTTTGGAAAGTTTCTGCCCGACAAGCAGCGCATTTTGGGCAGCGGAAAAACGTGGAAAGGGTTTTTGGGCGGAATCATTGTCGGAACCGCGGGAGGATGGATTGCGTATTTCCTGTTTCCGTCCTTTGCGGCAGAGTTTTCTCCCTTGTATTTCTGGCTTGTTCCGCTAATTGCATTTGGCGCCTTGTTGGGAGACGCGGCGGGAAGTTTTTTGAAGCGCAGACTGTTCATTCCTTCCGGAGCGCCGACTCCCGTATTGGACCAGTTGGACTTTGTCATCGGAGCGTACGCGGTTACCCTGGCCTGGCACGTTCCGAGCGCGGAAGAATTGCTCGTCGTTTTGGCATTCACGCTCGTCACGCACATTTTTTCCAACTATTTCGCGTTCTGGCTCAAACTCAAAAAAGTGCCGTGGTAGCATGGAACAAAAACGCGCCTTCGAATACGCGCTCCAGTTCTTCATTATTTACTTTGTACTGACGCTATTCTTTTCCTATATTGACTTCAGCGCGTTGGAAAACTTTTTGGCGCAAACCGTGGGAAACGCGCTGGGACTTTTGACTGCGGGAAACCAGATTCAGGTCGGAACGGGCGCGTTTGCCATTACATCCTCGTGCAC
>JAZDMJ010000002.1:0-27499 GCA_043801115.1 Candidatus Iainarchaeum sp.
TTTCGAAAAAGCCAAAAAAGCCAAATCGAAACTGAAAGGCTTAGAGTTCGCGATGGCGCAAATGAAGGGAAAAATCGCGAAGAGTGCAGTGCCTTCCGTTGAAAAAAAATTAAAAGTCCGAAGAGTGAAAGAATGGTTTGAAAAATTCCACTGGCAGTACACCTCTGGGGGATTTTTAGTGATTGGTGGAAGGGATGCGCACTCAAACGAGCAAGTAGTGAAAAAATACATGGACGAAAAAGACGTCTACTTTCACGCGGAGATTCAGGGAGCGCCGCACTGTGTGTTGAAAACGGAAGGAAAAATTCCGAACGTGAAGGATTTGCGCGAAGCGGCCGAGTTTGCGGGCATTTTTTCCAAAGCGTGGGGTTCGGGAAGCGCGGGAGTCGATGTTTACAGCGCCGCGCCCTCTCAAGTTTCCAAGCAGGCGCAGAGCGGAGAAAGCATGGGAACGGGCGCGTTCATGATTTACGGGGAACGGGAATGGTACAAGCGCATTCCCTTACAGGCGGGAATCGGAGTCGACGCGAACGGGAGAGTGCAGTGCGGCTCGCTGGACGCGACAAAGGCGAATTGCGGGAAAATCCTCGAAATCGTGCCCGGAAGGGAGAGCAAGAGCGACGCGACCAAGAAAATCCGGCACGTTTTCGTTAAATACTTCCAAAAAGACCTCGAATTGGACGAAATTTTGAGTGTATTGCCCAACGGAGAGAGCCAGGTTCGACTGGAAAAACAGAGTTGAAAGCTATTTAATCGCATTGCATCTAACGTTTTTCAGAGAGAGGAAAACAGCATGGAATCAACCGTTATTCCGCGGGACAAAAAAGGCATATCGCTCAAAGTGCAAGACCCCGACCCTACCCATGTGGGACGAAACATCGTAACGCTGGACAGAAAGACGAAAGAAGAGTTGGGAATTACTTCCGGCGACCTGATTGAAATCCAAGGAACGAAAAAAACCGCGGCCGTCGTATGGCCCGCGCGCTCAGAGGATGAAGGCAAGGGAATCATCCGAATGGACAATTTAATTCGCCACAACGCGGGAGCGGGATTGGGCGAAAAAGTCGTCGTGCGAAAAGCCGAATTCAAAGAGGCCAAAAAAGTCGTACTCGCGCCCACGCAGGAAATCAGAATCATTGCCTCCGGGTATGACCGAATTTTGAAAAAAACATTTATTGGAAGGCCGCTCACGAAAGGGGACAAGGTTTGGATTTCCGTCTTCGGCTCGGGATTCATTTACGTTGTCGTGGACACGTCCCCGCGCGGAATCGTCAAAGTTTCGGACTTTACGCAATTCGTTTTGAAAGAAGAGCCCGTGAAAGAAGCGCTCGAAGGAGCGCCCAAAGTCGCGTACGAGGATATTGGCGGAATGGAAGAACAGGTGAAGAAAGTTCGAGAAATGGTCGAACTGCCCATGCGCCACCCGGAGCTGTTTCGAAAGCTCGGAATTTCACCCCCGAAAGGAGTATTATTGCACGGACCTCCTGGTTGCCTGACGGGAGAAGCATTGGTCGCATTGGAAGACGGACGACTCGTTCGAATGGAAGAAGTGGCCAAAAATCTCTTGCCGGGAATTTACGTGGCCGACTTGCCCGTCTATCCGCCCGCCCACGCCAAAGCCGTGCACGTGTACGACGTTCCAGAAACCATCGAAATCGTCTTGCAGAGCGGAAAAAGGCTTCGACTGACCCCAAACCATCCGCTCATGACCAGACAAGGTTGGATGGAGGCGGGAAAATTGAATGTGGGAGATTCTGTAAAAACATTCAACTGGGTTCCATCGCCGACTGCTTTGCAACCGACGCTCTTTGCTCCGAGCGAAAAAAGGGTTCGAGGGTCGTGCAAGATTCCAACTGTTTGGGATGAAAAGCTGGCCAAACTCGCGGGAATATTCGTAGCCGAAGGAAACGTCGAAAAATGGCGCATCAAATTTGCCATTCACTCGCACGAAAAAGAGTTTCGAGATGTCATCGACGAACTGATGCAAGAAAAGTTTGGCGTCCGCCTCGTCGAATTCGTTGAAAAGGAAAAAAAGTGCCGAAAAATGCGCTACTCGCACCGTTTTTTGGAAGACTTTTTCAAAATATTGTGGTCGTTGCAAAAGAAAATACCAAGCCCGATATTGTTAAGTCCGAACGCGGTCGCGTCTGCTTTCCTGCAAGGCCTCTTTGAAGGGGATGGAAGCGTGGTCGCCCAAAGCCCCAAGTACGATCGCTGCATCACGCTAAAATCGGCCTCTCGACAGTTGCTGGAAGAAGTCCAAACCTTGCTGCTCCGCTGGTCGATTTTATCCAACCTCTACGAATACAAAACCAAGGGTGGGAAAGACGAAAGGGTGTTGAAAATCAGCGGAAGAAGCAATCTTGAAAAATTCAACCAAAACATTAGGTTCATTTCTTCTCGAAAACAGGAAAAGTTGGATCGTTTGTTGAAAAGCTACAAGCGACCAACCACCAACGAGCGAAAATGGCGAGAGTTCGAACCCGTCAAAAGCGCAAAGCGAATCCTTGAATGGCAGCGCGTGTACGACTTTGAAGTTCCGACAACGCACTCATTTTTCACGAACGGAATCCTCAGCCACAATACGGGAAAAACCCTGTTAGCGAAAGCAGTCGCGAACGAAACCCAGGCCCACTTCATTTCCATCAGCGGCCCGGAAATTATGTGCGTGAGCGGAGACACGCCCATTCTAACCAACCCGAAAGGGGGCGTAAAAGCGAAAGAATTGTTCGATGAGGGAAAGCGGGACGGAAAAGTGGTGGAACGCGGTTTTGCCGAAGTCGTCGAACTCCAAACCCCCAAAACAGTGTACTCGCTCGACGACCATCTGAAAGTAGTCAAGGGAAAGATTACGCACGCGGCAAAATTGAAAGCAGCCACGCGCGAAATCATGCTCGACACGAGAGAGTCGTTTTCCGTATCATCCAACCACCCTTTTTTGACGCTCGACTCGCTCGGGCAAATCCAGTGGAAGAAAGCATCCGACGTCAGAAAGGAAGAGTGGGTCGCGAGCGCGCGCAACCTGCCTGAAGGAAGTCCTGCAAAATTCGACTGGACGAAAAAATTCGACCCCAAAACAACTTTCGTGCAAATCAGTGGAAAAACCGTGAAACTCGGAAATGCGCCGAAAGAAAAAGCACAAAACGCGCTTGTCAAAACCTCCAAAACCAAGTCCAACATCGAACGCGCCAATTGGGTGAAACTGCCTCTGCAATCCACCCCAGAACTAACGCGCTTTTTAGGACTCTTGTATGCAGAGGGAACTGTTGATGGAGAAACAGTCTGGTTTGCCAACAGAGAAAAAGCGCTGCGGGAGGAGTTCAAAAAGTTGTCCCAAAGCCAATTCGGCATTTCTCACTTCGGCGAAACTTCCGACCGCGTCGAATTCTATTCCACCACCGTCGCGCACTACCTGCACGAAGTGCTCGGATTTCCAAAAGGCGCCAAAAAAG
Source organism: Candidatus Iainarchaeum sp. (assembly GCA_043801115.1). Classification (GTDB taxonomy): domain Archaea; phylum Iainarchaeota; class Iainarchaeia; order Iainarchaeales; family UBA10191; genus CAZHUN01. The sequence goes on from JAZDMJ010000002.1 coordinate 3,453, forward strand.
AATACTCGCTGCCCGAATGGATTTTTGGCGTTTCCAAAAAAGAAACCGTCGAATTTTTGACCGGCTTCTGGGAGGGGGACGGAACCGTCAGCAAGGGAACGGGAGGATATCCCACCCTCCGCTATTACGCTTCCGCCAAGAACGTGTTGAAAAATTTGAGCGTATTGTGCCGCAAAGTCGGGTGGACGACGCAAATCGTCCCTTGGAAAACAAAACTTTCAAACATGTGGGCATTGGTGCTCACGGGAACGAAGAGCCGCGAATCGTTCGCCCAAAACGTGCAATCGAGCGCCCGAAAATTCAAGAGCGTGCAAAAATGGGCCGCTTCCAAGCGAATCCGAACCGGAGACGACATGCCCTTGCCCGACATTTCCAAACTCCTGCAATTGGCGAAAAAGAACGCCAAACTTCGCTACGGAAAAGAACTGCCCGAAAAACCGAGCGAGCGGTACATTTCGGGAAGGAATTTATTGACGTTCCGAAAGCTCAAAGAAATCCTGCAATGGATTCCCAAAGGGAGCGAAAAGTCCAGACTGCAAATGCTCTTGGACGCCGACGTGTGCTGGACGAGAGTCGAATCCAACACGGAAGGAAACGAACAGGAATTGTATGATTTTACAGTAGAACCCTACCACAACTTTCTCGCAGGGCATTCTCTCGCCGTCATGCACAACAGCAAGTACGTGGGAGAAGCCGAAGAAAGAGTTCGGCAGATTTTCAAAGAAGCCGAAGAAAACGCGCCCAGCATTATCTTCATCGACGAAATCGACTCGATTGCTCCCAAACGCGAAGAAGTCGTCGGAGAAGTTGAAAGAAGAGTCGTCGCGCAACTGCTCGCATTGATGGATGGAATGGAAGGGCGCGGAAACGTCATTGTCATTGCGGCAACGAACCGAGTGAACAGCATTGATGAAGCGCTTCGAAGGCCGGGAAGATTTGATCGAGAAATCGAAATCGGAGTTCCGGATGTGAAAGGGCGGAAAGTAATCTTGCAAATTCACTCTCGGGGAATGCCCCTGGCAAAAGATTTTAGCGTTGACCAGCTCGCGCAGATTACGCACGGGTTTGTGGGAGCCGACTTGGCCGCATTGGTGAAAGAAGCCGCCATGAAAGCGCTCTCGCGCTATTTGCCCGAAATCAACTTGGAAGAAGAAACGATTCCGCCCGAAGTACTGGAAAAACTGGAAGTGAACAAGGAAGACTTTTTGGACGCGCTCAAAGAAGTGCAACCCTCTGCATTGAGAGAAGTCATGGTTGAAGTTCCCAATACGAAATGGACGGACATTGGATCGCTTGAAGAAGTCAAGGCCGAACTGCGCCAGGCCATCGAATGGCCGTTGAAATTTCCCGACTCGTTCAAAAAAATGGGCATCTCGCCCCCGAAAGGAGTATTGTTGTATGGGCCTCCAGGGTGCGGAAAAACCTTGCTCGCGCGCGCGATTGCGACCGAAAGCGAAGCTAATTTTATTTCCATCAAAGGCCCCGAACTCATTTCCAAATGGGTCGGAGAAAGCGAAAGAGGAATTCGAAAAATCTTCAAAAAAGCGCGCCAAGTTTCTCCCGTCATCATCTTTTTCGACGAAATCGACTCCATCGCGTCCCTGCGCGGTAGTACGGGAGATTCGGGAGTCGGAGAACGAGTCGTAAACCAACTATTGACGGAATTGGACGGAGTAGAAAGCAACCGCAATGTCGTATTTGTTGCCGCAACCAACCGGCCCGACTTGATTGACCCGGGAATGATGCGCCCCGGAAGAATCGACAAAGTCATTATGGTCGGAGCGCCAGACCGGGACGCGCGCGAGCAAATTTTCAAAATCCACACCAAAGGAGTTCCCATTGCCAAAAACGTTTCCATCAAAGAACTCGCCGAGCGGACGGAAGGATTCAGCGGAGCCGACATTCAAGGACTAGTCCGAGAAGCAGCACTCGCGGTATTGTCCGAAAACAAGATGAAAGAAGGAGACGTGCAATGGAAGCACTTCGAAGAAGCATTCAACAAAGTCCTGCCTTCCATTCCAAAAGAAACCAACGAAAGCTATGAAGACTTTCGAAAAAAACTCGCCAACGTCAAACTGTCCTACGTGGGATGACTCAAAAAAATCCGATACTGATTAGCGCAATCAATGGAACGAAAAAAGCGACCGCCCACGCAATCGGACTCCAATAGAACACTTTGCTGCCGTCCAAGGGAAACAAGGGGAGCAAGTTGAATACGGCCAAAAACAAGTTCACTTGCATTCCAATCGCGCCCACCATTCCCAAAAACCCAGAAGGATTCAACGCGAGAACGGCAAAGAAAACGCCCGCCAGTGCAATGTTCGTCAACGGCCCCGCCAGAGAAATGATTCCATTCCGCTTTCTCGAAAGATTTCCAAAAATGTACACCGCGCCCGGAGCGGCGAACACGAAATTGAAAAAGCTCGTAACCAATGCAATGACAAGGCCCAACGGCCACATGCGGAATTCCGCGTGCGCCCCATAGTGAATGGCGGAATACTTGTGCGCGAGCTCGTGCAAAATAAAACCCGCTCCGACCGTAATCAGCGAAACCGCAATCAAATCCAATTGAATATTCTGCACTCCGTTCGAAAAAATAATGGCAAACGCGAGGGAAATCGTCAGCCACGAAATCGTAATATCGCGCAATTCGACCGCATTCATATCAAAAAGAAGGGCGAAGCCTTGAAAAATGGGAACGTCGAACGTCGAAGCTATCGACACGTTTTTATGCCCGCCCGTTCCGCTCTCTCGCATGGACAGCAAAGCCCAAATCTCGATTGAACTCATTGTCATCCTCGCCGCCGTCGTCGCCATCGTACTCGTTTTGGTTTCGCAATTGCAAAAAACCAGCGAAACGGGGTCGAAAAAAATTGCCGACAAGACGCAGGACATTTTCAGCAAAATCGACGCGATTGATTAGGGGACAAGCGAGCCTCGAGTTCGTTCTCGTGCTCGCGGCCTTTCTCGCCGCGCTCGCCCTCATTCTTCCCGCAATATTCTCCCTCGCCGACGGCATTCAATGGTGGAACGAAGCGCGGAACGCGCAACAGTTCGCCCAAGCGGTGCAGGACGGCGCGAAAGAACTCGAATTGTTCGGAGAAGGAAGCCAGCTCGGTGTGAAAGGAAACCCGCAAAGCGAGTGGACAGTTTCAGTCCAAGGAAACGAATTGGAAGTGAAAGCGGAATGCAAGGGAAGCGGGAAAAGCATTACGCGAACCCTTGCATTGGAAGGAGAAAATTTTGAAGAAACGTTTTCCGCGCCCTTCGAACTCTTGTTGAAAAAGCAAAACAATTCAATCGTCTTCGAAGCGCGTTAATCTGACTTCTTCCAAGGAACGATTTTCCACAAACAAGCCTTCAACGGAAAGCGCATTGGAAGAATTTCCATTCTGCCACTTTTGCGCGCCCTGTTCCAGTTTCCACGCTCCGCCGAAAGACTGCAAGTCCTGAATCTTCTGCTCAAACGAAGAATCGCCCAGCAGCCAAACAGTCAGAAAATCGTGCGACTGCTGGAGTTCGAGCACGCGCTTCCACTCGGGAGCGGAAGAATGCGGGAAGGAATTCAAAGCCAGCGCGAGCAGCAGCAGAAAAAGTCCTGCGGAAATGGACAAGTAGAATCCATTACGCTTCACAAAAAATCCCCCCCAAAATTGCTTTCTCTTTCAACACGCCCACCACTACAAACCGCTCCACGCTCCAACAACTTTTCTCCCCATCTTCGCGGAAAAAATAGCGGAGCGAGGAATTGCGAATGTACAATGCGGAAAGGCGCAAATTCGACTTTTGCACGGGGCGTATTTTTTCCAACAATGCTTTATCCAGCCAATGCGATTGAATTCTGTGCTCCGCTTCCAAGTACATGCACGCGCCGTTCGCGGGATTCGCCTCGTCCCTGTTTTCAATGAGTTGAGAAGCCCATGCGAGGGATTCGGAAACGAGCAAAGAGTGTTGTGAAGTTTTGGAAAACACGGAAACAGTTGAGCCCGCAAAGGAAAGGAGCAAGAAAACCGAGAGCAGAGAGAGCACGAATGCGAAGAGCGCGTCGAGCGAAAACGTAATCCCCTTATTTGTAATGCGCGTTCGCATCCAGCACCAGCACCCACTCGTTGTTTTGAAACCGAGAAACCAACCCATTCAGCAACAGCGTGCTCCGCTCAGCGCCCGCATGCGAAGAACGGACAATGTTTCCATCCGCGGAACAGAAGGAAGGAAAAGAGGCAAAGCCCGCCGAGTAGGCAAAGGCGAAATTCGCGACCGAAGAACACTCGTGCGCCTGTCCGACTGCAAAGAGTTCGTCCACTTTGTGCAGCGCGTTGGGCGTACTATCGCTTAACGCCATTGAAAGCACTGCAATGCACATTGTAAACGCCAAAAATGCGAGCAAGGCTTCCAACTGCCAGTTCATTGAATCACTATCTCCCGCTTTTCAAATCCGACCGGAATCCACGCGTACGCGAGCACGGAGTTATAATCGATGAACGCCCACACTTGCTCGTTGCGAAAAACATTTCCCGTCTGCTTCCAATGAACGCTCCACACATGCTCTGCGAGGGGAAGAACCCACACTTGAAACTTGGAATGCACGTTCTCAGGCAGCTCTTCTTTGGGCGAAAAGAGCAAACGCGCGTGCTCGGTTTCCGAAACAGTCGAAGCGAAAAAGTGAACGCACTGGCACGGATTTTTTTCCTCCAATTCTTTCAAAAACTGCGACCATTCGAGCGCGAGCTTTTCATGCAAAATTTCGGCATTCATTCCAGAAGAACGCGATTCCGTTTGAAGGGACTGGGAAATCCATTCGTCGTTCAACAATTCGATTTGAGAGCGCTGGAAGGAAGCGCTTTCCACTTTCAGCGCGTTCTCCACTTCCGCGCTCCCGTGCACTTGGAGGGAATACTGCACGGCGGAAAGCGCGAAGAGGAGTGGGAGAAAAAATACGAGCAACCATACACTCCAAAATCCTTTCATTCGAGAGCGGGGAACTCTACTCCATAAAAACTTCGCGCGGTTTCAGTCAAACGTCGAAGCTCGCTTTGCGGATTTGCCAGTAAAAATAGACTGCAATGAAAGCGGTAACGACAAACAAGAGCAGGGCGAGCCAAGCATCATAAGCGGGCGGAAGAGAGGCAATGGATTCGGCGGCTTTTTGGGCGCCCGCTCCAACAGTTTCGGGAGCTCCTGCTGAAGTCAGTACATTGTCAGCCGAACGCATTGCGGCCGGAGCCGCATTGGAAACGAAAAAGCTCGCGCCCCAGTACAAAAACGAAAAGAGCGCGACAATCGAAGACGCCAAAACAATCATTACGTTGTTGTTCTCTTGCGCTACTAATTTTTTCCCCTTGCGCGAGAGCGTGAAATATTTCCACTTGTGCGCGTTGTCCAGCAATTCAACCAAATCACAGGATTGCAAAACGTCCAAGTGCTCTTTCACAGTGGGAGCGCTGATGCCCAATTTGCTGGCAAGCTCGCTCGGATTGTAATTGCGCTTTCCCAAGAGTTTGATGATTTCAACGCGCGACTCGCTCGAGAGCGCCTTGAAGTCTTTCGAAGACAGAATCAGTTCGGCCATCAGATTCCCGTCCAAAACAGGACGCTGAACAAAATCAGCAGCAAAAACACGAGCGCAAAATTGCGCGAATAATACGCGACAATCGCGAGAATGAACGGCGCGAGCAAGAGGAACGGGTCAAAAGTATACACGTACGCGCCATACAATGCGCCCAATCCAAAGAGAACGAAAACGGCTGCCGCAAAAATGGCGATAGTGGTCGTAAACCAGTCTCCCAGTTTGTCGAAAAAATTGTCCCCAACAGACTTGGTCGCTTCGGCCATACCGAACTCCCGAGAAAAAAGCATTTAAACCGAGCGAAAATCGAAAGGCGGTTTTAAAGCAGTTCAGCGCTCGACGAACATTCCGTCTTCGCGCTTTTGCACTTTATTCCAGTCCCACGCGCGGCCGTTCATGGCAACATACACGCCAGGCTTCAGCGCGGAAATTGCCCCCAGCGCGACGCCGATGTTGAACGAAGCATCCGAATCGTAAAATTTTTCAGGAAGCGACGAACCCGTCAATACAATGGTTTTGCCCCCCCCAATTTTGGACAAACATTCCGCCGTCTTCGTCATCGTGTCCGTTCCATGCGTTACAATAATTTTGTCTTCCGGCACTTTTCGAACGGCTTCGCAAATTGCGTCGCGGTCCTGCGCGGACATGTCCATCGAATCCTTTTTCAGCACCGAAATGACGCGATACTCGAAATTGGGGCGAATGCGCTCCAGCACGCGTTTCACGGCGGGCGTTGAAATTTCGAAATCGTAGGTTTTCGCCTTCCGCGCGTAATCCTTGTCAATGGTTCCGCCCGTCTGGACGAACAGTATTTTCATGTTGTTTCTCAAGTTATAGCCCCTTAAAGTATTTTTGCATCAAGAGCGCGTCCTTTTCCATGTCGGGACTTTCGCAAATGAGCGCGCCTTCCACTTTCCACTCGTGCAATACTTCGAGCATGGCCTTCCAGTTGAACGAGTTTCCCTTGTCCTGCAGCATCAAATGATTACGCTCGCCCTTGTCCGAAAAGCGCATTCCGGAAGCGTGAATGTGCGCTTCTTTGAGCCAGGAAGGAAACGCTTTTTCGATTTTTTCCAGCGCTTTTTCAAATTCTTTCTTTTCCGAAAATCCCCCGAGCGAGCGCGCGTGCAAGTGCGAAAAGTCAATGCAGGGAAATACACCTTCCACTTTCTCGCACAGGGAAAGCACTTCTTCGAGCGAGCCGAAGGAAGCAGTGCGGCCCATGGTTTCAATTCCCAATTTGCACGAATACTTTTGGTCGCGCGCTTTTTCGGCGAGCATTTTCAAACAATTCTTGAAATGCGAAAACGCAATAGTGGGAGAATCCTTCAAATAATAGCCCGCGTGAACGGCGGAAGACTGAGCCCCGCACCACGAGCCCACTTTCAGCGTGTCCAGCACGCGCTGCTGCGAGGCTTCGAGCACGGAGAGGGAAGAAGCGTTCAAATTCACATAATAGGGCGCGTGAACCGTAAGCGAAACTTTCTCTTTTTCCGCGGTTTTGCGCACTTCGTCCGCCAGTTCTCCCTTCATGTTCACGCCGCGGACGAATTCCAGCTCCATGCAGTCCAATCCTTTTTTGCGAACGGTTTCAATGCCCGAAATGGAATCCCGAGCGGGAGAAGAGAGCGGAGTGCCGGCCGTGCCGAACAATAGGGGCATGCAAGATTGGAATAAGAAAAAGAAGAAAAAGCCGCCCTGCTGACGGGCTTGTAGGGTCGAGCGAAGCGAAGACCGTACGCCGTCGCCGGCTCACGGAAGAGCCGCATTACGCGGTTTCGGCAATGGCCACGGGATAGTAATCCCCGAAGCGCTTTCGCGTGTCCAAACGCGAAACCGCATCGAACAACGCGTTCACGAGAACGCGGGAGTGCTTTCCTTTGGCTTCGCGCGCCACTTCGTCAATGTATTCCTGCAATTCGGCAACAAACATGCAGTCCAATTCCTGTTTTGACTTCAATTCCATGAAATCACCTTCCGCTCTTGCAACGCTTTGAGGGTTTAAAAAGGAGGCGAGACTCGGGATTTCCGGTCGTGCCCATTGCTTGTTCCGCTTTTTCAAAGCGGAACGTTTTCGCGAGCCTTTTTCGAAAAGGCTCTAGGGCAGGTCCGCGGACGTCCAATCGACTTCGGTCGATTGTCTGTCTAGCCATGCTAGACATCGCGGTTCTGCGAACCCGCATCGGGCCAAAGGCCGAAAAGTAAATTAAAGGGGAACAGCGTAAAGAGTTGCACAGTTGAATTTTTCGATTGAATGAAAGGAGTTTGAAAAAGTTATGACCCGAGCCGTGTTTGAAATCAAAGATGTTTCCCAAAGCTGGAGCAAGCCGTTAGAGCCCAAAAAAGTCGAAGTCAAAGAAGTCCAAGTCGAACAGTATGATACTTTCGAACAAACCGAAAAGGGAGAACCGCTATTCCGCTTTGTCCAAACCGGCGGGGGAAAAGTGCCCATGGAATACAACCGCGCATACACACTGAAAGGATACGAACAGCCCATTTCGCGCACCATCTGGATCGAACCCAGGCAAACCATTGAATTTTCTTCGCTGTGGAATTCGAACGGCTTCACCAAGCGAGTGACTTTAAAACGCATCGAATAACTCTAACTCTTATGGCGTTGAAACAAGTCCTTGTAATCAGAGCCGACTTGAAGATGGGCCGCGGCAAAATCGCAAGCCAATGCAGTCATGCCGCAATCGAATCCTTTTTGCAAGCGCAGAAAAAGGACAAATTCGCGGCCGACAACTGGCTGAGACAGGGAATGCCCAAAATCGTGTTGAAAGTTTCCAGCGAAAAAGAACTCCTCGAATTGTACAACGCGGCCAAGAGACAGTTTCCCAGCGCGCTCATCCGCGACGCGGGAAAAACCCAAGTCGAACCGGGAAGCATTACCGCATTGGGAATCGGGCCTTGGAACGAAAACGAATTGAATTCGCTGACGGGAAAACTGAAACTATTATAATGTTTCCAATTCTTTCAAAATAAGGGCAGTCATTTCCGCACAGTCGACTATTTTCTGGCCCTCTTTGGAATCGTCGAACAAGTCCGCCCCGCGATAGCCCTGCGCGAGCACGCGGCGGATGGCAGAGTCGATTTCTTTCGCGTATTCGGGTTTTTGGTAAAAGTATTCGAACGCCATTCCCAGCGCGCGCATCATGGCTAGCGGAGAAGCTTTTCCTTTCGGAATCTGCGTTCCCGCCCCGTGCACGGTTTGAAAGCTCATGAATCCGTCGGGAGCAATGTTGGCGCTGGGCGTCAGCGCGCGCGTGCCGTACAACAAAGTCGCGAGCGGGTCGGCAATCAGGTCGCCCGAAATGCCCAACGCGGCCACCACGTCATACTTTTCCGGGTTTTTCAAAAAATAGCCAAACCACGTGTCGTCGTGCTCCCATTCCCACTCGACTTCGGGAAACTCCTTGTTCACTTTCTTCCATGTGTTGAACCACATTCCATTCAGCTTTCCCCAAACGTCTCCTTTAATCAAGAACATGATTTTCTTCTTCCGATGTTGGGCAGCGAGAAAGCAGAAGCGGACGAACGCCTCGTTCAGTTTTTCGTCGTAGTTGAAAACGCCTTCGAACTTTTTCCCCTTCAAAGTATTGCGGATTTTTTCCTTCGCCATCAGCAGGCCCTGCGCGTTCTCGCGCACGAGCAGCAAGTCCATTTTTTCAACCACTTCGCGCTTGAGCGGAGAGTCGTCGAACAGCTCTGGAAACGGGTTCAACAGTATGGGCTTGAACGTCAGTCGAAAATCGTGGCGCAATTTGTACACTTGACGCGCGTATATGGCTCCGCGCAGCACGCACCCGTTTCGGGCGCGCATTTGCGCATAAAAACGCTTTAACTGGTTAAACGAGGAAACGGAATACTTCAACGCGGGCGCCTGACTCTTGAATTCGACGCGCGGAACCTGAAAGGAATCGCGCTGTTCGAAAAAGCCCAACACTTGCTCGGCCGCGCGCATAATCTCGGGACCGCTTCCCTCTCCGCGCACAATTCCCATCGGAGCCAGCGCTTTCATGACTTGAAACAGAGCCAAACCCTAAATAAGCCTTGTCGCATTTACCTCTTTCATGAGCTTTGCCCGAAGGGTTTTCAAAATCGTGCGCGAGAGCGACATCGTGTTGGAAGTAGTCGACGCGCGGTTTCCCAAACTCATGCGCAACGCGGAGCTGGAAGGACTCGCGCTCCGCTACGGAAAAAAACTTGTAATCGTACTCAACAAGAGCGATTTGGTTTCGAAGCGGAAAGCGGAAAAGGAAAAAAACGAACTCGAAAAAGCCTTTCCTGCCGTATTCGTTTCCGCGCCCAAAAAGCAGGGAATGGGACAATTGCGCACACTATTGGGTGGGCTTGTAAAAGGAAAAAAGGCCAAAGTGGCCGTGGTCGGATATCCGAATACGGGAAAAAGCTCTGTCATCAACGCGCTCGCCGGAAGAAGGGCCGCGGGCGTGGGAGCGGAAGCAGGGCACACGAAAGGGGAGCAATGGGTGAAAATCAGCGAAGATGTTGTACTATTGGATTCGCCTGGAATTATTCCGTTCGAAGAAAAAGACGAGTTTGCATTGTGTTTGATGGGGGCAAAGCGCGTGCAATCGTTGCAGGATGTTGAAGGAGCGGGAATCCAATTTGTTAATTGGCTGCAACAGGAAAGCCCTTCCTTGTTGAAAGAACTGGGCGGAAATAGCACAGACGCGGAGCAAGCGTTGGAAGAAATCGCGTTCAAGCACGGAAAACTGCAAAAGGGCGGAATTGCAGATTTGAAAGCGACGAGCTCGTGGCTCTTGCAGCAGTGGCAGAAGGGGCGTTTCAAGCTCTAAGCTTTTTAATGCGAAAATCCTTTTCCTGCGCATGCAGAACAAGAAAAAGCAAACCCTGCAATACTTGCTCGCCATTTACGCCGTGTTCGGACTATTCCTCGCGTACACTTTGTTCGCGAATACGGGGCTCGAATTCCGCGTCGACAAGGAGCAGTCGCCCGTGCAAGTGTTCGTCAAAAATTCTTCCTTCCACGAAATCCGCAACGTGCAAGTGTTCCTCCAAGGCCAAAACACTGCAATCGCCGAAATCAAAAAACTGTCTCCCGGAGAAGAAAAATTGCTAGACGCCCCCAATTTGACGGGAAACGTCGTCTTTTCCGCCAAAGCGCCCTTTCACTTGGAAGTGCAAACCGAAGTCGAACTCTCCATGCAAGTGCTCGTCAATGTTTCCCTCTCCGCGCCCGACGACATGAACTTGAATGCAACGGAAACCGCCTTGCTCGAACTGTGCAATCAGGGCGGAGCCAGCGTCACTGCCATGGCCCAGTATCTCCCGAACGAAACCATTTCCGCAACTCCCGTACAACAGTCCAACGCAATTGCGGCAGGAAAATGCGCCACATTCTCTTTCGCGCTGGAAGCGCTCAAAGCGGGCCAAACATCCATAGATTTTAATATCTCGGCCGCGTCCATCCATAAAACAGTCTCCAAAACAATCGAAGTGAAACCATAATGGCAAAAAAGAAAGAAAGCGAAATGGTCGGAAAAAAAGAAGCCACGGGAACAGAATCGTCCGTCATCGAAGTCATCCAAAAAATGGTCTCGGAAGGAGAGAGCGAGGAAAAAATCATCCAAACATTGCAAGAGCTCGGAGTCGAATCGGACAAAGCGAAGCGATTGCTGTTACTCGGACAAGCGGACACATTTGCCCTGCTCCGCGGGGAAATCGCGCGCATTGTCGAAGGAGAAGTCGGAAAGGAACTTCCCAAACTCGCGCAATACATCGAAGAAGAAGCGGAAACGGTTTCGCAAAGAGTGAAGACAAAAATCACTTCCGAAGTGAAGGCCGAAATCGACGAGTATGAAAAAGCCATTACGGGCCAGAGCAAAACCTTCCAACAGCAAATGAACGACACCGTGCAAAAAGTCGCAGAATTGGGAGACCGCGTGAAGGACAAACTGAACGAGCAAGGGGTTGCGGTAACGCAGCTCCGCCAGGAAATGGACGAAGTCAAACTGCGCGGAATCGGAAGAAACAAGTGGCTCGGAATCGGGCTCATCTTGATCGGAGTATTATTCGTGCTCGCCGACCTTGCATTGATTGCGCTCAAATTCCTGCCCGAAAACGCGATACTCTCCCCCGACACGCTCGCCGTCATCATCGTAGTCGCACTCATCGGAATCACGATGATTTTCGCCGGAAGCACGGTATAATCAGGCGTCTTTTTTCATTTTTTCATAGTCTTTGATATTGTCAATCGCGTTCTGCAAGTGGTTGCGCAAGCGAATGCTTTTTTCCTTCTCTTTCAAGCGCTGCAATTCCTGTAACACAAAAGCGAGTTCAATCATACAAAACCCTACTTCACGAGCGTTGAAAAGGGAATGCCCTTCGCGAGCGCGTCTTTGAACGAAACCGAATAACTTTTCGCGTTCTTGTGAAAGTGCTCGGGCTTCAAAAAGTGCCAGCCTTTTCCCGTCGCCTTCCACGCAATAAAAAACTCCGCGTCCGCCTTCGCGCACCATTCCATTGTAGAGTCGAACTGCTCGTGCGGAATCGTCAAAGAAGTGCTGCCCCACGCCTTGCACTCGAAAGCGAGGGTTTTGCGGCCGTTCAAAGCAAGCAAATCGGGAGAAGGCAAGGGAGTTACTCCAGAGCCCGCGGCGCGAATTACACTATAGCCCTTCGCGTACAATTCCTTAATCAGCTCGCGCTCCGCGTTCGCGCCTTTTTCATAACGAGTCATGTTAGAGGCAGAGGCCGAAAACCGTTATATTAATATAGCCTCTTCTGGAAGGAATAGTTTAGACATAAAAGCAAAGAGCGCGGAGCGTTTTTTGCAACAGAATAAAAAGCTAGAAAGAACATTACGTTTGCTGTGAAAAACAAGACCTTCAACGTGCACGTGAAGCCCGGAAAAAACCAGTTCAAGGTTTTGGGCTGGAACGCGTGGAACCACGCGCTCGAACTGTGCACGAAAAACAAGGCCGAACAAAACAAAGCCAACACTGAAATCGAACGAGAACTTTCAAAATTGTTGAAAGCCAAGTGCGAAATCATTGCCGGCTTTACAAGCAGGAACAAGAAAATCAGAATTTCGGGAAACGTTGCAAAAGCCAACAAAATCCTGGACTCTTTCTAGCAGCTCCGCACAAGCCAAAAAGGAGTGAATTTATGGCAAAAACATACGTGGACAACGTGAAATACACGATTGTCACGGAATTTGAAATTCAAGGAATCGTAGACAAGCCCGACATTATCGGAGCAGTATTCGGACAAAGCGAGGGACTGCTGGGCGAAGAAATGGACCTAAGAGAACTGCAAAAAAGCGGGCGAATTGGACGAATTGAAATCCAATCCAGCGCAGACTTGGGCAAAACAAAAGGGGTTATGACCGTTCCGTCTGCGATGGACATGGTCGAAACGAGCCTGCTCGCGGCCGCCATTGAAGCCGTTGACAAAGTGGGCCCGTTCGAAGCCAAATTCCAGACGCAAAAAATCGAAGACACGAGACAGGACAAGCGCAAAGAAATTGCAGACAGGGCAAAATTGCTGCTGCAAAAATTCATGGCTACAAGTTCGACCGACACGCAAGCGCTCGCCGACTCGGTGAGAGAAAACGCGAGAGCAGCGAATTTGGAAGAATGGGGCCCGGACAAGCTCGCGTGCGGCCCTGAAATCGAAACCAGCGACGAAATCATTGTAGTAGAAGGAAGAGCGGACGTCGTTACGCTGTTGAAAAACAGCGTCAAAAACGTCATCTCCATGGGCGGAGCCAAACCCCCCGAAAGTCTAATCCGCTTCTTGCAAGGAAAGAAAGTCACCGTCTTCATTGACGGGGATAGGGGCGGACTGCTCAACTTGCGCAAGCTCGCGGATTTGGTACCCATTGCAAATGTTGCACGGGCTCCAGATGGAAAAGAAGTCGAAGAATTGGAGCGCAAAGAAATCAACATGGCCCTACGCAGAAGCGAAAAACTCGAAGACGCGCTGCACAAAGCCGCCGAAGACAATGGAACTTCCTACCGCGCTCCCATGGAAGGGCGAGGACGAGGATTCGGACGGGGAGCGCCCCGCGCGCCCTACGGCCCGCGCCGAACGCCCGAATTCGGAGAACGAAGCTTTTCGAGAGAACGCGCCCCGTACGGAAGCGGCCCTTCCCGAGGAAGACCCATGGGACGCGGCCCCCCCAGAGGCGGAAGGGGATTCGACCGTCCTCCTTCCAGAGGATTCGGAGGAGGCTTCGGACGAGGACCCCCGCGCTATGGAGGATTTCGACAGTTTGAAGAGGACCCGCAATTGAAAGCACTGGACGCGGAAATGGCTTCGAAGGGTTGGGAGGAAATTCCCAAATTTTCCGAACCTTCGGTTTCAACGGAAGAAAAGGACAAGTTCAAGCCATTGATTGCCGAATTGAAAGGCAGTTTGAAGGCGAAATTGTTCGACGATTCGTTCAAGGAAATCAAAACCGTTCCCGTGCGCGAATTGTTGAAAGCGCTTCCGGACTCGAACGCGAAAATCGTCGCACTGGACGGCATTGTAACCAAGCGATTGCTGGACGAGGCGAAAAAGTACGGCATTCACACCATTGCCGGCGTCAAAAAAGGCAAAATCGAAAACACGTCGGGAATCAAAGTCGTAACAGCGGACGCGTAACAGCGTCCGATTTTTTTATTTTTTTAACTTCCTCTGGAGGCGACTCTTCAACCACCCGTACGGCGTTACAACCGCAACTGCCACCTCTCCGCTCACGGGCCGAGACGTTGCAATAAGCTTTTTCGAGTTCAAATCAAACAAGTGCGTTTCAACATACGCCTTTTCGCCAGCACTATTTTTTCCAGAAGAAACATACCGATACAAATTAGTTCCATCTGGTTTCCAAAAAGTGTTTTTACTTTTCGAAAATATGATTTGCTGTCCTTGCTTGAGTTTTCTCTGAACCCGTTCCGGAACTTTTCTCAATCTAGGCATATTTTCTATTAACTGCCAGAACCGCCGCCAGTCATTTTTTCTTCCGTCGCCACGGCTTGTCTTTGACCGTAAACTCGCGCACGCTTTCTTCTACTGGAATAACCAATTTTCCGCTCAAGTACAAAATCAACCCCAGCACGAACACGACGGCCCAAAAGAAGAGCATGGCAATCGGCTTCAACAACAATTCGGCCCATTGTTCGCCTGAAAGTTTGCTCTGGTCGGGGCGGGCCACGATTCCGGCCGCAGTGGCCACGCTCTGGCACGCGGAAAACTCGGCAGGGCCGGACGCGTTGGCCAGGCAGCGGTTCAAGTATGCGGCATTGTCCGCGCTGTTGAAAATCGAAGCCACCGAAGACAAGAACAGCAATAATCCCACAACGATTAAGAAAGAGCCCAAGAGTTTGGGCAAGTGCACGTGCCTGTTTCCCAAGCGGAAAAACATCATTCGGCGCAAACTCATGATTGGAATAAGGTTTTGCAGTTTTTAAATGTGCAGGCTAAAAAGCGTTCGCTCGAAGGATTTTGGAACGGGCCCGTAGTCTAACGGTCAGGACGGCGCATTTACACTGCGCAAAAGGTGGTTCGATTCCGCCCAGGCCCACTACATTCAAAGGTGAAAACATGAAAGTGCAAGTGGATGTTTTCGTGCACAAGGACGGAGAGTGGAAGTTTGAAACCGTGCACGTGGACCCTTCCGACATTTCCGCGCTGTTGAAGGCGGGAAAATGAAGGGAAGCATTTTTTGCGCCACTTCCGCGCGCCTGAAAAAGTACAATTCGACCATCCAGCAATTCGTGCTCGAAAACGACTGGAATCCCATCACGTCCGAACACGCGAGTTCGGATGTAGTAAACGAGCTGGTCGAAAAGTGCGACGAGTTGTGGGTGTTCGGAGAAGTGGACGTCAGCGTCAAACAGCAAATGCTCCAAGCGCGCCAGCGGGGAAAGCCCGTCAAATTCTTCGAAATCGAACAACGCTTCGGCAAACCGTTCTTCAGCGAGAGCAAGCAATGGCGATAACATGAAAGTGCTGGGATTCAACCGTTCGGAAGTCAAATCCGTCTTGGACGGGAAAAAATTCACGACGTGGCGGATTTTCAGACCCTACTATCAAAGCGTCCGAAAAGGAATGCGAATCGAGTTGGCGGTTTCGCCCGCTTTAACTGTTTTTGCCGTCGCGCGAGTTTTGAAGGCCCGAAAAACGACTTTTCAAAACTTGAATAGGGAAGACTGGAAAGGGCACGAAAAATACGCTTCCAAGAATGAAATGTTCCGCGCGTTTTCCCGCATTTACGGCGTCAAAATCGGCCCAAAAACCGCGCTCAAAATCATTCAATTCAAAGTAATCGAAAAACGAGCACCCAAGCAATGGCGATAAAAAAGCTTGCACGAACTGTTTTCTAAACCTGCGACTGTGGTCCAACGGCTGAAGATTCGACCTTGCCAAGGTCGGGATCCGGGTTCGACCCCCGGCAGTCGCATTCACCGGAAATCTGCTCTCGAAACGAGTATAAGTTTCAAAAGCATTTTTTTTGTCATGCTTTTTCTGAAAAAAGAATACGCAAAAATAATCCGAGAACTCAAAGACCAAACCAGACTTAATTGGGTTCAAATTGCAAAAGAATTGAAAGTTACCAAAGGAATGGTTTCTTTCCATTTGCACGGAAAATGCAAAATTCCTTTAGAAAAATTGGAAATATTATGCGAGTTAGCGGGACAACCCGCCGACTTTCCAGAAAACTATTTTGTAGAAGAAACATTGAATGTAGAGAAAACGGTGAGACGTCCAGAACTGGACGAGTCGCTAAGCGAATTTCTCGGAATTCTAGCGGGAGATGGTTGTTTAACGAGCGAAGGTTTCGCCACAATCATCACTTGCAGCCGAATCTTCGACAACGAATACATTCAAACCTTTGTTTCTCCCTTGGC
Organism: Candidatus Iainarchaeum sp.; assembly: GCA_043801115.1. Lineage (GTDB taxonomy): Archaea > Iainarchaeota > Iainarchaeia > Iainarchaeales > UBA10191 > CAZHUN01. The sequence goes on from JAZDMJ010000002.1 coordinate 19,899, forward strand.
TGAACGCCTGTTTGGGATTCGCCCCAACATTTACACCCAACACAACGTCATTCGTTGCCGAGTCTACTCGAAGCAACTTTGGACTTTTCTCCAAACTGAGTACAATATTCCGGCCGGCGAAAAATACGGCGCGCTGCAAATCCCTGTTCAGATTCGACAAAACCCCGTGTTTTTGAAAGCGTTCCTGCGCGGCCTGCTTGATACGGACGGCGGTTTTTTCCGCCACCACGAGCGGAGCGCCATGCTTCAATACTGCAGCAAAAGCGACCGCTTCCGCCAGCAAGTGTTTGACGCGTTGAAAGAAATGGGCTTCCGCCCAAGCCTGAACGGGAACAATATTTTCATCTGCGACCGCGCGTGCATTGAACGCTTTTTTCAAGAAATCGGTTCGAACAATCCGAGAAACTTGAACCGCTGGCGGGCGTACCAAGAAACGGGAGTTGTACCGCTACAGCGGGACTTGGCCAGGCAAATGGTTGCCGCCCATTCTTAAACGGCAAAGCATTAAAAGCGAGAAAAGTGTCAAGACAGATATGGCTGTGTTTCGAAAACCAAAACCCGTTGTGCCCCAAAAACCTACTGCACACCAAAAAGAGTCATTGCACGAATTTCAAAGCAATGTACTTCCCACTGAGCGCAGTACTGTAATGACAAAAGAAGAAGCCAGGCTAACGGAACAACTTCTCAAAAAAGCGCGACAGGAAAAGAAAGGGTTCTTTGCAAAATTGATGAGCGGCTTTTTCGAAAAATAGCTAGTCGATTTTGACTACTTTGTCCAGTTCCAATTTCACTTGTTCGAAAACGGCTTCTTTGGAAGGAGAAGCGTCCAGTACAACAATTTTTTCGAATGGGAACAGCGAGGGCATTTCTTGAAAGCCCGCGCGCGCTTTTTGCAAAAAGTCCAGCTTTTCGAATTTTTCGTTCTTTTCCGAAGCGTGAATGAAGCGGCCTGCATTCATTCTTTCGATGGCCGTTTCCGCGGGCAAGTCGAACAAGAGCGTCAAATCGGGGGCGCGCATTCCCGCATGCGCGGCGTGAATGGACTCGAGCGAGTTTCCCTGCACTCTTTGGTAGACGAAAGTAACGTACTTGAAGCGGTCGCACAATACAATGCTTCCCGCGTCCAGCCACTGCTTGATCTGCTTCAAGTGCAATCTTCGATCGTCCGTGTACAATTTCAGGCACAATTCGGCGCTCTTCAGCGGATCCTTTTCCGTCTTCAACAATTCGCGGATTTGCGCGCCCACCCTGTTAAAAGTGGGCTCGCGCGTGAGAACAATCGAGTCGAGCTTTTTCGAGCGGTTGAACAAATAGTTTGCGGCCAGGAGCATTTGAGAGGTTTTTCCGCTCCCGTCCATGCCGTCAAAAACAATAAACCTGCCTTACAATTCCACCAACCTTCGAGCTATACACCATCAAACCGTATTAAATCGTTTCGGGCGGAGAATTGGAATAGAACGCGTCCATAGTCTAGCGGTTAGGATGTGACCCTTCCAAGGTCAGGACCCGGGTTCGAATCCCGGTGGACGCACTCCCCTTCCAGCAGGAAACTATTTATTCTCTAACCGCGTTGCAATTGCAGTTTTCAGAATTGGGGTGAATTATAATGGAAGTGTCGGAAGCAAAAGAAATGCTCATCCAAAACAGGATGGGCAAAAAGTTTTTCCACGCGGAACTCGAAGAAGCGCGAAACATTGTTCGCGAAGCGGAGCGCGGCGGTTCGATTATTCGAGACAAAAGCCGATAACTGTTTATGTCGGAAATGCAAAAGCTCGCGACCGAGCGCATAGACTACCTGCTCGGATTGGCCGAACAAGAGTTTGAAAGGCATCCCGAACGGAGCAAGCGCTATGCGCAAATTTGCCGCAAACTCCAACAGCGCTCGCGCGCCAAAATGCCCCGAAAACTGAAAGAAAGCGTTTGCAAAAAGTGCGGCGCGTACTGGAAAAAGGGAAAAAACGTGCAAGTGGAATTGGAAGGAACGTTCAAAGTGTTTACTTGCGGAGAGTGCGACGCGAAGCGGAAAACGCGGGCCTAGAGTCGCCAAAAGGGATTCTTTTAAATATCCTGATTAAATAGAGTATAACGCAGTTAATCTGCTTTTTGGACGAAAGGAGTGAAATCGAAAATGGAACATTTTGGACCGCACTTAACCATCGACGGCTATCACTGTGACGTGAAAAAATTGAAAGATTTCGACTTCGTGTACAAAATATTGAATGATTTGCCAGACAAAATCGGCATGACCAAAATCATGCTCCCCTACGTGGTCAAGTGGAAGGACAAGGGAAGCACCGTGGACGGAATTTCAGGATTTGTCATGATTGCCGAATCGCACGTTTCCATTCACACGTTTCCGCAAACGAATTACATTACGGCGGACGTGTACTCGTGCAAAGAGTTCGACACGGAAAAAGCAGTAGAGTATTTTCGCAAAGCGTTTGGAATCCGAGAAATGGAAGTCAACCTGGTGAAAAGGGGCCGAACCATTAAAGCGCGGCCCGTGCTGGCCAAGGCTTAAAAACTCTTGGCTGGAAGAGAGTAGTATTGCCGTAGAACAAATGCCCTGCAAAGGGCGATCGAATGGTTCCGGCAAACAGGTGAAAAATTTGGCTATTACAGTATACGACGTGCCCGCGGACTTGCTCATTGAGCAAGTGGCTACAGATTTGAAGGGAAAAGTCCAACCGCCCGCATTCGCCCCCTTTGTCAAGAGCGGAGCGCACAGGGAACGGGCGCCGCAAAACCCGGACTGGTATTACATCCGATGCGCGAGCATATTGCGGAGATTGTTCGTTGATGGCGTGCAGGGAACGGAAAGTTTGCGAACGTATTATGGGGGCAAAAAAGCGCGCGGAACCAAGCCGCACGAATTCCGAAAAAGCTCAGGAAAAATCATCCGCTCTTGCTTGCAAAACCTGGAAAAAGCGGGACTGATTATAAAAGACCCCAAAAAAAAGGGAAGAATCGTTTCGCCCCAGGGAGAATCCTATTTGAACGGACAGGCAAAAATTTTGGCACCCAAAGCGGACGAACTGCGAAAACAGCGCACGGAGCGCAAAAGGGCCAAACTGGCCTCCATCGTGCACAAGGGAAAAGAGCCCGGAGCGAGAGAAGCCAAGCGCGACAAAAAGGGCGGCGAGAAAAAGAAGCAGGGCGAAGGCGAAGACTTGACTGCAATTAAATTGAAGAAAAAGCAAAAGTGAACGCATGGAAGAAGAGGATTTTAAACAGCAAAAATTGGAGGAAATGAAGAAAAAACTGGCCGAACAACAGCAGGCGCGCGCAACAGAAGCGGAAATGGAATCGCAAATCGAATCCCTTCTCCGAAATGTTTTGACGCCCGAAGCCAAGAGCAGGCTGTCCAATGTTCGACTAGTAAACCCGGAACTGTACACGAAAGCGATTTCCACGCTCGCCTATGCGCAACAGCAGGGCTTGAAGGAAAAAGTTTCCGAAGAACAACTCAAAAACTTGCTGGAAAAATTGAACCCGAAAAGGGAAACAAAAATCACGAGGAAATGAAATGGGATCGAACAAGGAAGCGGAATTCAAGCAATTCCTGAACGCGGCGCGAAAGAAAGTCGGAAACAGCATCTCGGCCGCCCCTTTTTGGGTCGCGAGAAAAGCGAACAAAAGAATTTGGAACAAAAAACAAAAGCGGAACTGGCGCGAGACGGACTTGGGCACGCTGTACAAAAAGCACAAAGCCAAACAAGTCAAGCGCGTGAAGGGGCGAAGGCACTTTAAAAGAGGAAAAAAAGTCAGAGACCGGTGAATGTTGATGGCGGAAGAGAAAAAAGTGGAAAAGAATGCGGTTGAAAAAAAGGCGGACGCTCACGCGAAAAAAGCAGCGGAAGCCAAAGCTGTTGAAGCACCGAAAAAGGCAGAAACACCCAAAGTCGAAGCCAAAAAAAGCGAAGCGTCAAAAATGGACGTCCACAAAGCGGAAGCGCACAAGGCCGAAACCAAAAAGCCGGAACTCAAGGTTGTGAAAGAAAAAAAGGAAACGCGACCGGACAAGGAAATTATTATTTCGTTGAAAGGATTAAACTGGGCGCCCATGAACAAGCGCTCGAACAAGGCCATTCGAAGGATTCGCGAACAAATCGCGCGCCACGCCAAAATTCCAATTGAAAACGCCAACATGGCCCGCGAAATCAACGAGACTGTTTGGAAGGGAAGACTGAAAGACTTTCCCCGCAAATTGGAACTCGTTTACCGGTATACGGAGAACAGGGCTTTTTTGAAAAACGGAAAAGAATGGGAAGAATTGCAGAAAATGAAACAAGAAGCCGAAAAAGAAAAGGCCAAGCAGAAAAAGGAAGAAAAAAAGGCCGAGCCTGAAAAAGCCGCAGAGAGCGCCGAAGAAAAGGAAGAAGAAAAAGCGGCCAAGAAAGAGAAAAAACTGGAAAAAAGACTGCAATCGAAAGAAAGCGCACGGGAATTTAAACCACTCGAAAGAGACGAAGCGTAAAACGAGAACTTTTATGAACCTGGATTCAAGCACGATTCACAGCTCTCCCTACGTCGGAGTGTACGCGATTGTTTCGGAAAAAATTGCGCTCGTTCCGCACTCGATTTCGAAAAAAGAGTCCAAAATTCTGGAAAACGCACTGCAAGTGGAAATCGTTTCCGCCCAATTGGCGGGAACGGAATTATTGGGAGTTTTGGGAAAGGCCAACTCGCACGGAATCATTGTTTCCGGAATCGTTGAAAAGGAAGAAATCGACAAACTGAAAGAAATAGGATTGAACGCGGGACAATTGGACAACGAACTCGCAGTGGGAAATTTGGTCGCGTGCAACGACTCGAAAGCGATTGTTTCCCCCCTGCTGAGCGCGAAGGACAAAAAACTGGCAGAAAAAGTGTTGAAAGTAGAAGTGAGCGTTCTCAAAATCGCTGGAAGCGAATTGTGCGGAAGCGCATTGGTGGTATCGAATACGGGATTTGTGTGCCACGGAAGGACTACCGAGGCAGAATTGAAGCAGTTGGAGCAGGCGTTAAACTTAAAGGGCATTCCGAGCACGGCCAACTATGGCGATCCCTTTGTGGGAAACGCCGTCATCGCCAACTCTCAAGGGGTTATCGTCGGAGAACACACCACTTCATTTGAAATTCTGAGAATCGAAGAAGGATTGGAGGGAAAAAAGTGAAATTCCACATCACTGCGTCGAGCAATGGAAAAACGTTTTCCAAAACCGTGGAAGCGGAAAGCCAGAAAAGGGCGCTCGAAAAAATGTACTCCGACGTGGGAAGCGAACAGCACTTCCTGCGCAGAAAGATTATCGTCGAAAAAGTGGAGGAAGTGAACAAAAATGCCTGAAGAACAGCAAGCGAAAACCGTCCAATTGTCCGGAGAAGACCTCTCGCGCATGCACCAGGCGGAGCAGGGAAAACTGCAAGCGCTGGGAGAACGGGCGAACTCCATCCAGCGCATTCTAATGGACCAGCTGGCGGCCATTGACGCGCTCAAAGAACTAAAATCCGAAAAAGAGGGAAACATTCTCGTTCCATTGGGAGCGGGAACGTTCATCGAAGCAAAAGTGGGAAATGTGGAGAAAGTGAAAAGCAGCGTCGCCAACAACGTGATGGTCGAAATGGAGATTCCAAAAGCGATTGAAAAGCTGGAAAAAAACTCCGAACAGACGAAGAAAGAACTGGAAGAGCTCCAAAAAGAGCAAAATATCGTCTTGAACAATATTGCGGGAATTGAAAACATTTTCGCCGCCGCCCGAAAGCAAATGCAGCAGAAAGGGAAAGAATAATGTTTGACTTTCTCAAGAAAAAAATCTCTATTTTTACGGAAAAAGTCAAGCAATCCATCGAACAAAAAGCTGCGGCTTCAAAAGCAGAAGAAAAAAAGAAAGAAGCCAAGGCGACTTCTCCCAAGCAAAAGCCCGAAGAGAAAAAGAAAATTGCAGAAATTGTTTCTCCGCCCCAAGCCGAAGAAAAAATCGAAATTGCACACTCTATTTCCGAGCCCAAAGCATTTGAAGCGGAAGTGTTCGAAGAGAGCGCTCCGCCCGAAATGGAAGCGCTTGAACCCGAAGCGGACGAAATTGAAAAAACCGAACCTTCAAGGGAATTGAAAGCGAAAAAAAGCATTGGAACGCAGTTGAAAGGACTCGTGCTGGGAGAAACGCAGCTCCAAGAAGGAGACGTGCGAGGATTTTTGGACGAGTTCGAACTCGCATTGCTTGAAAGCGACGTGGAGCAGGGAACGGCGAACGCCATTGTCAACTCGCTGCGAAAACAATTAGTAGAACGGAAAATCAAGCGTGGGGAAAATCTGGAAAAAATGCTCAAAACAAACGTCAAAAACGCGCTCTTGGAAGTGATGAACGTTCCCGAAATTGATTTTTGGAAAAAAATGGAAGGAAAAAAACCATTCATTATTTTGTTCCTTGGCCCGAACGGGGCGGGAAAAACGACAACAATTGCCAAAGTGTGTTCCTTGTTGCAGAAAAAAGGAAAAAAAGTAATCCTCGCAAGCGCGGACACGTTCCGCGCGGGAAGCATTGAACAAATTGAAATACACGCAGGAAGATTGAAGGCACGCGTTGTGAAACACCAGTACGGCGCGGACCCGGCAGCAGTTGCATTCGATGCCGTCAAGGCGGCGGAAGCGGAGCATGCAGATGCAGTATTGATTGACACGGCGGGAAGACAGGAGACGAACAAGAATTTGATGAGCGAGTTGCAAAAAATCAACAGAGTCGTCAAGCCGGATTTGAAAATTTACATCGGGGAAAGTTATATGGGGCAAGCCTTGTTGCAGCAGGCGAAAGAGTTCGACCAGGCGATTGGAGTGGATGGTTTCATTCTCACTAAAATGGACACGGATGCGAAAGGCGGAACCGCCATCTCTTTGCTCTACAATTTGAAAAAGCCCATCCTGTTCGTCGGGGTAGGACAAGCGTACGAAGATTTGGAAACATTCGACAGCGCGAAAATCGCGGACAAAATCGTCGGCTAGCGGTTCGGTGCGTTTTTTGACCAAGTATTAAATTTCAGAACTGCCCAGTTGTTGGCATGGCGAGCGTTCACTGGTCGAACATCGAAGGCGTCCGCATTTGCTCGGTGGTCGGCCAAATCCAATGGAGTGAACTGCGAAAAAACGTGAGTTTGGCCGCTCAACAAGAGAAAGGGCCGCTGCTCATAGTGTTCGGCGAAACGCCGTTTGAAACTCCATTCCCGCTGGAAAGAAATTTTGTCAAGAGCGAGTTCAGGGAAATCGGAAGATCGCTTCAACAACACGGAAACGCGTACGTTTTCTTGTCCGTTTTTGAAAAACTGGGAAACAGGGAGCGGGAAACGCAACGGATTTCCAACACTGGCTATTTGATAGGCCCAAAAGAGGTCTCCAAAAGGAATTATTGGAAAGCGTACCCCAAGCTAACGGTGTTCGACGTGACGGGATTGTTTCCTAAGAAAACGTGGACCTTAACGTCCTACCAACCCGTTCCGACTGAAATCGTCTCCATCATCAACCAGCTGCGCGGAGAACGGGAATACATGATTACGCCACCTGACCGCGCCCTCATCCGACAGTATGCGCAAAATTCCGCCCGAACGATCGAAAAAGAAAACAAGGAATT
>JAZDMJ010000045.1:0-5629 GCA_043801115.1 Candidatus Iainarchaeum sp.
CTGAATTTCGCAATTTCTTCCGCCACTTTTCTCGGAGAAATATTCCGTGTTTTGGACTCTTTCAGCACCAGTTTGGTATTGTAGCGCACTTTTTCTTCAACCATTTTCCACATCTGTTCGGGCGTCCCCTGAACGTATTCAATATAGGAAGAGATTACTCCCCCTGCATTGGCGACAAAGTCGGGAACGACCAAGATTCCCTTTTTGTACAATACTTCTTCGAGTTCGAGTTTCATGGGAATATTGCTTCCTTCAACAATGAGTTTTGCTTTCACTTTTTGGACGTTTTTTTCGTTAATGAGGTCGGGCACGGCCGCCGTAATCAGAATGTCCACTTCGATTTCCACGATTTTTTCAGTGGAAAGGATTTTTCCTTCCCCGTACTGCGTAACGCTTCCCTTTTTTTGCTTTATTTTTTCCAATCTTTCGAACGAAAGCCCTTTTTCGTTCCAAACAACGCCTTTCGAGTCCGAAACCGCAATCAACTTCGCGCCCGCTTCTTCCGCATACTTGGCCGCGAACGCGCCCACGTTTCCAAACCCTTCCACTGCAACCGTTGCCCCTTTCAATGAAATTCCGGCATGCTTGGCAGCGATTTGCGCGCTTTCGAACACCCCATACCCTGTGCTTCCCAGCTCGTGCGGAATTCCTCCCAGTTCTTTCGGCTTTCCCGTGCACGATTGCATGCTCCCGTTCGCTTTGGCAAACACTTCCATTTCGTGCTCGGCCATGTTCATGTCGGGTGCCGCCACATATTTGGAAGGGCAAACGGGTTTCAAAGCGCGCGCGAATTCGGCAATAATTTCGTCCTTCTGTTTGGGGGAAATTTTTTTCGGATCGCAAACAATTCCGGACTTCGCGCCTCCAAATGGAAGGTCGGCCATGGCGTTCTTCCACGTCATGTTCCGCGCCAGCTTGCACACTTCGTCCGCGCTCACGCTTGGGGTCATTCGAATGCCGCCCTTTCCCGGGCCCAGCGCGGTATTGTCGATGACGACAAACCCGTGCATGCCGATTTTCGGATTGTACACTTCGAAAACGTTTTCGGGCCCGAAATCGTCGAACTCGATCATGTTTGGATAGAATGCCGAGCTTCAATAAAAATCTACGCTTTTCTTTTCCGCTTCCAAACCATCCACGCAATGACCAACACAATGAGCGCGACGTTTGCAACCACAAAAAAACCCGCGAAATAGTCGAGCCGGTAATAGGAAACGGGCGAAGAAATGGAAAAATCGCTCAATGGCCAAAAAATCGGCTGAGCGTCCCCCCCGTGCGTCAAAATGTCCAACACAATGTGCAACAACCATCCAACGAGCGCGCCAATGGGCCACGCGCGCCGAAAGCAAAACCAGAGCAGGGCAAAAATTGCAACGACAACCAAGCTGTGGAATGCGATTGAAAAAATCGTTTCGAACGAGCGAACGGACATTTCCAACGCGGCATGATAGCCCAGCCCCAACAACACCCAGTACGCGATTCCGAACAGGCGCGGAACGTCGGGAAGAATGCTGAAGCAGACGCTTTGCCATTTCCATTTTTTCTCGCGCGTCGCAAAAAAAGCCCAAAATGCGTGGCTGACCGTGTCCATTTCAACCTACTTTACGAAGAAGTTTGGGCCAGCGCGGCCAGAATCATGTTTTTCAGCTGCGAATTGTCCGAAACCTGCACTCCATTGACGAAAAAAGTGGGCGTTCCCGGAACGCGCAGCGCGTCCCCTTGTGCAATGTCCGCTTCAATTACATTCTTTTTCGCTTCCGAGTACAGGCACGCGGTAAAGCTTTCCGCGTTCAAGTCCAATTTCCGCGCAAAAGCAATCAGATTTTCGCGCGAAAAATTCGGAGTCGCTCCCTGCAAGGCCGCGCTCCGACTCTCGTTGAACAGCAAGTCATGGTAGGGCCAGAATTTTTCCTGGTCGTTGGCGCATTCCGAAACCAGCGCGGCGTCCATGGCATACTTGTGAATTTGCGTCAGCGGGTACTGTTTGAATTCGAAGCGGACGTTTTGGTCGAATTCCTGTTCGAGTTGTTTGACCAGTGAAAACACGTTCGCGCACGCGGGGCATTGAAAGTCTGAAAATTCCTGCACGATTACACTCGCGCTCGGGTTTCCCCAAAACGGGCGCGGAGAATTGATTTCCGGATAGGAATAAGAAGGCTGGAGGAAGAGCATGGCGAGCCCTCCGGCAACCACAATCACGATAATGGCCCCGAGCGCAATCTTCCAGTCCAATTTCATGAAAAAATTGAATGGCGTTCGGTTTTTATTGTTTCTGGAGCGCTTCCTGCACGGCGTTTTTCAATTCGTCGTAGGATTTGGGCGCCACGAGCACTTTTTCGTTAATGTAAAAAGTGGGCGTTCCGTAAATGCCTGCGCTAATGGCGTCCTGCTTGGACTGTTCGACCATGTTCAAGAATTTGTTCGAATCCAAGCACTGCTGGAATTGCTCCAAATTCAAGTCCAATGATTGGGCGGTTTGGGAAAACAACGGCCTCAAGTCGACGGTTTGGGTGTGCTGCTCGCTGCACTGGGTTTCTGCGAGGAACAAGTCGGTTTTGTACTCCCAAAACTTTCCCTGCTCTCTCGCGCACTCCGCGCTCTCCGCCGCTTCCAAACTGTATGGGTGAGTGGGAAGGGGAAAGTATTTGAACGAAAAGCGGATTTGGCCGTTATAGTCTTGCAACAATTGTTGCACCAATGGCTCTGTTTGGCGCGTGTACGGGCACGTAAAACACCCCACTTCAATCACGTGCACGGGCGCGCTTTCAGGGCCCATGGAAGGAGCGTCTCCCAGTACAATGGGTTTGACGGTGGAAGGAGAATTCCAAAAGTTTCCATACGTTTCGGGACTCAGCGCGCAAAAACCGTACGCCGTCCCCTCGCAATTCCCCGTAGTGACAAAATTGTATACTCCGTACGCGCCATACACTGCGCTGGCCAGCATCGCTATTACGAAAACCCACGAAACGGCCTGAAAGTAATTGCGTACAAAATTTCCCAGCGAAGGGGAATAGTTTGAAAGGCGGACGGCCACTTTCATTTTCACTTTTTCATCGAATCCAGTAGTGCACTTTCTAAGCGTCAAAGTTCGAAAAAAGCATTCAAAGCTTTCCCGCGCATACTTTCTGTACTTGGCCGAAAAAATTCCCAAAACGCCGAATACAACCCACGCAATAATGCAAAATACCATGTGCAATGCTTGAAAGCGCGAGATTTTTTAACCACTCGTTTTTCCCTGGCCAAAAACATGGCTTTAAAACCGTTTTCCTTCCCATTTTCAAAATGAATGCGCGCGGACAGATTTGGCCCGAAAAGAAAGGAGTCCAGCCCTGGATGGTTGGAGTCATCTGCATTCTCGTGCTCGCCGCAGCGATTTTGATTGCCGCCGCCCGCTTTGACGTTATTTACATTCCCGGCATTTCCCCTTCCACTCCCGCTCCGCCTTCTTCGTCCAAAATTTCCATGCTCGTCATCTATCCCGCGAATTGTTCCGAATGCGTTTCGCTGAAAGTATTGGAAACAGACATTAATACGGCGCTTTCTGGAAGACTCGAAACGGGATACTTGCGCGACTTCATGCCCGACGCCAAAACCCTGATTCAGCAGTACAACATCAAGCGCCTGCCGACCGCGATTTTGGACGGCAACTTTCCGCAGGATTTTTTGGACTCTTGGGCGCAAGTGGGAACTGTTGAATTGGACGGAAATCTGGTATTCCGCCAAGTGTGGCCTCCGTATTTGGACGTTGATTCGAACACGGCCAAAGGACTCGTCACCGCTATTACGCTGGAAGACGAAAACTGTTCCCAGTGCGGGGACGCGCAACTCGTCATCAGCCAACTGCAACAAGCGGGCGTTTACATTTCTTCCGACCGGCAGCAAACCTATTCGCGCAATTCAGATTTTGGAGTGCAGGCCGTTGCATTGTACGACTTGAAGCGCTTTCCCGTCATCCTATTCTCCCGGGACTTGAACGACTATTTTATAGATCCGAGCTGGTGGGAACAAGTCGGGGGCAAAACCGCTTCCAATGGAATATTTCTATACGACGCGATTGTTCCCTATTATGATTCCGCGCAGCAAAAAATAGTCGGCGTCGTCAAAGTGACGTACTTGAAAGACGACAAGTGCCCCAACTGTTACAACGTGCACGACTATCACAGGCCCATGCTGCAAGCGTACGGAATGGTGTTGGACGCGGACGAAAAATATGTGGACGCCAATTCCGTGCAAGGCAAAAAACTCATTCAAGACTACAACATTCGCGCTATCCCAACAATTCTGCTGAGCGCGGACGCGAACGCCTACCAGCTTCCCTTTTCGCGCTTTGTTTCCGACTTTTTGCAGTTGGGAACGATTGAAAAGGACGGAGTCTTTGTATTGCGGGATTTGAACGCGTTGCAGGACGCGAACGGCAACGCACTTGTCTACTCGCAGTTGAACTAGCGGGCCAATTCTTCGTCAATAATGCTTTCGAACGTGGCCAGCGGGAACGCTCCCGGAATATTGATTCCGTTGACGAAAAAGTTCGGAGTTCCCGAAACGCCGAACGCGGCCGCCTGCGCGCTGTCCTTTTGAATTTCAGAATTGTACTTTTGCGAGTCCACGCACGCGTTGAAGGTTATTGAATTCAATCCCAAGTCTTTTGCGTACTGTTTGAACTTTTGCGTTGCATTCGAGTCCGAACTCCACTCGCTCTGCGTTTCGAACAATTTGTCGTGGAATTCCCAAAACTTTCCATGCTCTCGCGCGCACTCCGCGCCCAGCGCCGCGGGCAATGCGTTGGGATGGAACGACAACGGCAAGTCCTTGTACACCCAGCGAATTCCATTTCCATACTTTGTCCTCAACGCTTTTTCCGCTTGCGTGTAAAACTTTTCACAATACGGGGCACTGGTAGTCTGAAAATTCTATAATGGTTACTTTGGCCGTTGCGGGGCCCGATACCGCGTCCGAACTCGAAACCGTTGGAGGGTCAAACCATTTCAGTCCGCCTTGAATGTTGACTTGTCCCGCAATTCCCGCCTCTGCTTCGGTCGAAAGAAAATACTCTGCCCCGTTCTTTTCCAAATACGCGCCCATTTGGCTGAAATTTTGGGCCTGCTCCACGCTGGCTCCAAACACCATGAGTGGAAGCGCTTTGGGCTGGAATTTGGCAATCGCCGCCTGTCCTTCCGCCGAACTCGAACTCACTTGCCTGATTTGCATATTGGGAAACACTTGCTTGAACGCGTCGGGCAACTGTTCGGCAACCGCTTGCGTGAACGAAACCGAAGAATCGTTTATTACAGTGAGAGAAACGAGCGCGTCCGTCGAAGCGTTCGAATCCGGAACAATTGTTCCATCTCCCGCAGGCATTTTGACGACAATGTACGCGGCCAACGCGACTACCGCAACGAGTAAAACAATCGTGCTCCACAAGAATGGGTTTTTCGAATCGATTTGCATTCCAAGCCTCCCAACAATTGCAGGAAGAAAGTCCAAAACCGTTAAAAAGGGAACGAGTTGGAACGGCTAAACCCTGCCGTCCACCAATAACCAACACTCACATTTTCTTTTGCAGTTCGAGCGCTCGTTGGACGATTCGGTCGCCGATTTCTCCCCAGTCAAAGTACTTTTTGTAATCTTT
>JAZDMJ010000056.1:0-6446 GCA_043801115.1 Candidatus Iainarchaeum sp.
GTCAAAAAATCACATCAATAAAATTGATTTCTTTGCTTATAATCTTTTACTTGTGCCCGTATCTTCAAAGTCAATCGTCGAATCCGGGCAAAGGTTTTTAGGGCTAAAAGGAGTTGAATGGTGTATGCATTCGATTTTCACGATTCAAGGGTCGAACGTCCAGCAAGTGGGCTATCGCCCGTTCCTGCAATCGGTTTCGCTCGAGTTCGACGTGGACGTGGTGGTCCGCAATTCGTTGTCTCCCAACTTGGTTGAAGTGGAAGTGCAAGGACTTCCAAAAAGCGTGGAAGCGTTTTACCATTTTTTGAGCGAAACGGACCGCGAGGGAAAGTACTTGCACGTTGCGAAAGGGGCGGGCGTGAACGAGGTTTCAAAAATGACCGAAGTGGCGGGAGAATTGAATGATGTTGTCATTCTAAAACAGGGCAACAAGCTCATTTTCGAACAATTGTCGAAAGGAATCGTCTACCAGAAAGAACTCGTGGAAGGACAGAAAGAAATGTCCAAACTCATCGCCCAAACGCTGGACGAAATCAAGGCCAAGAGCTGAAGCGAAAAATTCGGTCATTTCACGTTCTTTTTCGGGCCACGAAGAATTCAGGCGGAAATTCGTGCGGGGTTCGGGGGTCGATTTCTTTTTCGCCGTTCGCTTCAACGAGCTCGAATCCCGCTTCGCGCACTTGTTGTTCGACTTCTTCGATGGTTGGAATGTGAATGTATTGCCTGGTTTTGAAGGTTTTTTGGTTGTCGCTGGTTTCTCTTTCAAAGAATCGGTCTCCAAAGTCGATTTCGTCTACGGGAAAACCTAAGGGTTTGAGCAGGAACAGTCGAATCCATTGCTTGGTCCAAAAGAGGAAAAATTCGGCCGAATAGGTTCGCGGGTGAATGGTGAAGACGAATACTCAGCCCTGTTTGAGCACGCGGCGCGCTTCTTTCAACGCCTGAAGTCTGTTTTGTTTTCCGGGAATCTGCGACCATCCCTGGTTGGAAAACAGCATGGCGTCGAAGGTTTCGTCTTTGAAGGGCAAGGAAACGGCGTCTCCAAAACAATAATCAATTTTCAACTTCTTTCGCTTGGCGATTTGTTTCGCGCTTTCAATCATTTTGGGAACAAAGTCCACGCCAATGACGCGAAATCCCTGCTTGTACAAGGGAATGGTGGTTCGGCCCGTTCCGCAGCCCAAGTCCAATACTTTGCCCTTTTTGGGAAAGTATTTGGAAATGAAGTATTGTTCCGACTCCCAAAGTCCTTCTTCGGCTTTGGCAATGTATTGCTGTTGCGCGTTTTCGCCCGAAAACTCTTCTATTACAAGTTGTTTCAAATTCGCAGTCATACTCTACTCACTCGCTTCTTCCATTTTAAAGTGCGGGTTTGCGCGCCATTTTTTATAGTCCGACCGCGTTGACTTTGCATGCCTGCTCCCTTGCACCCGCACGTTTCGCGAAAGGTGAAGAATTTTTTCCGCAAAATCCGCACAGACGAGGCGGATATCAAATTGTTCAAATACAAGGGAAAACCGCACGTGCTGCGCATTGTCCGCAGATTGTACGGAAACGAGTCGAAGATGGCCGCGCACCGCAACTGGTGCCAGCAAGCATTGTTTCACGCGTTTTTTCCCCAATACTCGCTGTATCCAAAGGGAATTTCCTACATTGTGGAAAACGGAAACGCGCGTTATGGAATGGTTTCGGAAGTCGTGCGAAAGAGGACTTCCAAATATTTCCGCTTTCTGCAGTGGAGATATTTGCAGAAAAGCCCGCGCTTGGAAAACATGCCCCGCAAAGCGCGCTTGCACCGCAAATGGGTGGATTCGATTCCGGACGAATTATTGGACCTTTTTGAAAAAGAGGCCGGCTTTCGCGTGGACTTGGCGCCGCAAAACGTGATGAACGTAAACGGAAGGCCCTTGTTTGTGGAAGTGTCCCTCGCAGACAAGAAAAAAGCGCTCGCCTTCTTGGAAAACCACTTTCCGCCCGAAAAAAGAACACTATTGCAAAGCTGGCTTCGAAACGCGTAAACAGTTTTTCAATGAAAAAAATCGCTTTAAAAAATCGATTGTCAAGTGTCAGCTAAGGTTTTGGGCCATGCAGTGGTTTGAAAGCAAAGGGCACTTGGAAGTTGAAAAAAACCAGTTGCACATTGCAGGATTGAGTGCGGTGGAGTTGGCCAAAGAGTTTGGAACTCCATTGTACGTGTACAACGGGAAGCGGATTGTGGAAAACTTTCAGGAAATGCAAAACGCGTTTCAAGCGTTCGCGGACAGGCCGTTTTCCATCCACTATGCAATGAAAGCGAATCCGCACGTGGAAGTGTTGAAACTGCTGAAATCGCAGAGAGCGAAAATAGACGCGACTTCGGTCAACGAGGTCAAAATCGCATTGAAAGCGGGATTTTCGGAAGACGAAATACTGTTTACGGGAACTTCAGTAAGTAATTCTGATTTGACAGAGTTGAAAAGTTTGGGGGTTTTGGTCAACGTGGACAGCTTTTCGCAGTTGAAGCGGTTGAAAAAACTGGGCTCCCGCCATTCAAAGATTTCCATTCGGTGGAATCCGGGAAAGGGGGAAGAGTTGCACATTCACGACCACGTGATTACGGCGGGAAAGTATGTCAAATTCGGCATTCCTGAATCGAAAGTGTTGGAAGCATTTCAAACCGCCAAAGAGCTCGGTTTTACGGTTTCGGGACTGCACCAGCACATCGGCTCTGGCTGGCTGGGAAAGGACGTGAAAACGTTCTTGCAAACCGTGGACAAAACTCTCGCAATGGCCAAAAAAGGGGAAAAGATTTTAGGTTATCCGCTCGAATTCATTGATTTTGGGGGAGGCCCCGGAATTCCGTACACTCCAAAACAGGAAAAGTTTCCCATGCGCGAGTATGCAAATGGAATCTGTTCAAAGTTGAAAAAGTCGGGATTGAAGGCCGAAATCAAGCTCGAACCCGGAAGATTTCTGGTCGGAGATGCGGGAATCTTGCTCGTCGAAGTAAATACTGTGGAACAAAAAAACATTCCCGTCGTCGGCGTCAACGCGGGATTCAACACTTTGGTCCGTCCGGCCTTTTACGGCGCGCACCACGAAATCGTCTTGGCCAACCAAGTGGAAGGGAAAACCAAACCAATGATGATTGCGGGAAACTTGTGCGAGTCGGGAGATGTTTTCACGGAAGGAAAAAACGTTCTCAGAAAAATTCCCTCTCCCAAAGAGGGAGACATTCTCGCCGTCCTGTGCGCGGGCGCGTACGGCTACGCAATGGCCTCTACTTACAACAGCCAGAGCCGGCCGCGCGAAGTGCTGATTTTGAACGGCAACGCGCGCTTGATTTCGGAAAAAGAATCCGTTGACGACCTTCTCCAAATGCAAAAAATGGTTGAAGACTAGCCCGAAATTTTTGCGAGGGACGCAAGGGGGTTTGTAGCGTCTGTTTTTATCGTTTTGCGAGTTTATATGATTTTATTGCCATGGAGAAAAAGTCAGGAATTTCGGGATTTTTCAAGTCTGTTTTTGGCCCTTCAAAAGAGTCCATAGTCGAGGTTCCCGCCGAAAAATCGTTGGAAGAAATTTCAGAATGGCTTTCGGCGCGGGAAAAAGAAGAACGGAAAAAAGTGGTCGAAAAAATGCTTTCCAAACTTTCTCAAGTCCGAGAATTGCTCCGCCGAATCGGTTCGGCGATGGGAGAAGTGGAAAAGTCGGACGTTTCCGCTACAAGCGAAAAGCATGACGTTCGCTTGAGAAAGATTGTCGGAACGAGCAAGGACGTTTTTGTCAACCGAATGCGCGCCGTAATTGAAAAACTCGAACCGCCCCAATCGAAAGAATATTCCGCACTTCAAAAATACGCGCGCGAGTCCGGCTTTGTGCTCGAACGGGAAGTGAACGCGACGTGGAAAAACATCGCGTATACGGGCATTCTCGTCGAAAACGAGCTCAAACAGGTGGGAGGACCGCTGCAAGAACTCTCCAAAGAACTCAAAGAGTTCCACCAAAACTTTTTCCAAAACCAATCCCTTTCTAGTATTGAAAACGCGCGCCAAAAAGCGACCGCATTGCTCGAAAACAGGCTCGAGCTGGAAGAGGGAAAAAAAGAGCTGGATTCGCTCGAAGGAAAGCTTTCCGAGCAAACCAAAAAGGTGGAATCGCTCGAAGAAAAACTGAAAGCGCTTCAAAACTCGGAAGAAATCCAATCCATTTCCACTTTAAAAGAACAAAAGTCCAAACTACTGACCGAAAAGAGGGAGTTGAAAGCGCGCGCAGTCAATGTTTTCACCCCGCTCGAAAAACCCTTGAGAAAGTTTCAAAAAATGGCTGAAGAAGAACAAGTTCCGCTCGCAAAGCCCGACTTTCAACTGCTGACCTCTTTCAACTCCGACCCTTTTCTGGCACTCGAACACGATTCGAACTTCGAACGGCTCCAAAAAATGACCTCTCAAATGCTTTCTCTTGTGGAACAGGGAAAAATCGAGTTCAAGGACGAAAAAGAAAAACAAAAAAAGCTCGAAGCCATCAAAGAAGCCGTCCATTTCGACTTTTCTTCAAATATTTTCTCCAAACTCGGACTCATTGACGCCGAAATCAGAAAAATCGACGAAAAACTTTCAAGCCAGGACGCGCTCAAAACCGTTCAACGCTCCGAATCAGAACTGGCCGAAAAAAAGCGCGAAATCGAAACCGTTCGAGCAGAATTAAACTCGGCTCAAAGACGGATTGAAGAACTCGAAATCACAATTCAATCCCGACAAAATGAACTCAAAACCGTTCTTTCTTCCCTCGACCCCAAAATAACGCTCAAAATTTGAACCTAGAGAATTTCCGTCTTTCCCCCGTACAATTTTTGGAACAATTCCGCGTCTTTTCGGCTGCCGATGATTTTTCCGTAGTGCATGGGAACCGCGATTTCGGGGCGGATGTCTTCGGCGGCCTGCGCGGCCTCTTCCGCGTTCATTGTGTACGTTCCTCCAACGGGCAGAAAGGCGATGTCAATCTTTCCAAACGATTTCATTTCGGGAATGCGGTCCGTGTCCCCCGCGTGGTAGAGTTTGATGCCTGCAAATTCCACTACCACTCCCATTCCAAACCCTTTGGGGTGGAATTTTTTGTTCACATTGTACGCGGGAACGGCTTTCACTTGAATGCCTTTCACTTCCACTTCTTCGCCCAACTTTAACACTTTCACGTTTCCCTGCAGTTTTTGCGCGCTTGCCCCGTCGCATATGATGATTGTTTCGGGTGTTTGAATTTTTTCGACGTCTTCCAAACTGCAGTGGTCGTAGTGGTCGTGCGTTACGATAATCAAATCCGCTTTGTCTTTTTCGGAGAGCTTGAACGGGTCGAAGTAGAGCACGGTTTTTCCGTCCGAAATTTTGAAACAACTGTGGCCCTTCCACTCGATACTCAGTCCCTTGTACTGCATGCTTTCCATTGTGAAGGGAAAAGCGTAAATTCGCTATCGAAAAAAATCGTGGTTCAGCCCTTTCTTTTCTGCAATTCTTTTCGCATTTCAAACGGAAGCAGGCCGTGCGCTTGGAGCTTTTCCAATTCCGCAGTGGGAATGGAAGAAAAAGCGCTCATTTGCAGGGCTTTGAGTTTGGGAGAAGGGCGAACGGTCTGGTTGATGATTTCAAAATGCCCGCTCTTGGAACGCTTGGAATCCTTGCCCTTTTTGGCCGCCTTTCGAACGGGCTTTGGAGCCTTCTTTTTGCCTTTCATATTCTATCCACGATTTGAGGGCTTTTAAACCTTTTCGAGCCGAATAAGGGTTTTTGGTTTTTTTAGAAAAAAAGCAAGTTATAGTCCCTGGAGCGCGCGCTGGACTGCCTTGAAGAGCATCGAAACAAAGAAGAGTTCGGCGAAGATGGAAAAAATGAACACGCCTTGAAGCATGGTATGGTCTATGGGAACGGTGGTGCACGGTTCAAAGTGGGATGAGATGCACTCTCCTGCAGAGATTCGGTCGCACACGGGACAACGGTTCGAAGCCAAATCCGAATACGCGCCGTATATAAAAAGAAAAACGAGAAAAACAATAATGGAAAGAAGAACGACAACGCCTTTGGCCGACCGAATTTTTATCATAACCAAAGGCTTGCGCATGGCTTGAAAACAGGGTTTTTGCCTTTTAAATCTTACCCATCGAAATAGGTATAGAGCAGTGGTCGAGCGGTTGTCGCCCTTCCAGTCCTTAAATGGACGCCTTTGCTCAAGACTCAAAGGAAGAGAAGGGTGAGGAAAGTCCGTCCTCGACACTTGAAAACAGCGCCCGCGAGGGCGCCCTCCGGAACAGAAACGAAACCCTTCAATGGGATGAAACGGCTGGAGGTTAAACACATTGTCGAAGCGCTGGCCCGATGCGGTTTCGCAAGAAACCGCGACGTCCGCTGGCGTCGACCGACAGTGGCGGTCGAGCAAGTGCGAAAAGCACGCTTAGGCGAATACCGCTTCACGCGCCG